>JABMMM010000320.1 GCA_013205565.1 Alcaligenaceae bacterium
TAAAAATTCAGTGAATCTTTGCAACAAAAACTTGTTCTTTGTAACGAAATATTGCCTTGCTACCTTCAACAAAGACGAAGTTGACAGTGTGCTGCAGAACCGCTACCGAGATCGTTTACCAAGACATCAAACAACCGCTCAGACTTGAATCAGCTAAAAACAGGGACACCTGCGGTGTCCGCGCTATTCATCCTCCCCCTGAACGGGGAGGATTTCCGCGCATTTGGTTAAACATACTGCCGCCAGACGCAAGCGCCTTTGGCGGCTTTGTCGAGTGCAGCCAGGTACTGCTCATGGGCTTGCAGATCTTGCGCGCTCGGCAGGATGACTAGCAGGTTCAAGGCTTCAAGACGTTGCTCGTTGGCGACTACGCCCTCGGTTGGGGACGCTTCAAAATTGTCAATCATTAAGCTGTCTTGACCGCGCGTCATTGCTAGCCAAACTTCAGCGAGCAGGCGTGAATCTAACAGTGCACCGTGTAGCTGTCGGTGCGCGTTGGACACACCATACCGATCACAAAGCGCATCAAGTGAATTCCGCTTGCCTGGGTGCAAGGTTTTTGCATGCGCGAGAGAGTCGGTGACGCCCGCACAAAAATTCGTAATAGGTTCGCGCCCAAGGCGGCTCAGTTCGGCGTTTAAAAACTTTAAGTCGAAGGGTGCATTGTGGATGATGAGTTCAGCGCCTTCTATGAAGGCTAATAACTCGCCGACTTGCTCTTCAAAGCGGGGCTTGTCAGAGAGAAAATCGCTGGTCAGGCCGTGTACCTCAAGCGCTCCTGCATCGCTGTCTCGGCCGGGGTTCAGATACGTATGAAAATCGCGGCCGGTAATACCGCGGTTGACAACTTCGATTGCACCAATCTCAATGATGCGATGCCCATACGCTGGGTCCAGTCCGGTGGTTTCAGTATCGAGAATAATCCAGCGCATCTGGGATTTGACCAAAAAAAGTGAGTAACGTGCAAGCACTGATCATACGATATTCGCTTGCCAATCGTGCGAGTTCAAAGCCGTGTGCGCGCCACCTCGACACCTCGGTTCGCCAGCAAGTCAGCCCGCTCGTTCCCCGGATCGCCGGCATGGCCTTTGACCCAGCGCCAAGTGATCTCGTGCTGGGCGACCAAGCCATCAAGTAACACCCACAGGTCGGCATTTTTGACAGGTTTTTTATCAGCCGTGCGCCAAGCGCGCTTCTTCCACGCCTGAATCCATTCTGTCATTCCCTTCATCACATATTGAGAGTCAATGTGCAGAGTGACCTTGCAGGGGCGCGTCAACGCACGCAAGGCCTCGATGACGGCCATCATTTCCATTCGGTTATTGGTCGTTAAGGGTTCACCGCCAAACAACGTTTTTTCGACTGCGCCGCGTTTTAATAAAACGCCCCAACCGCCCGGGCCCGGGTTGCCTTTGCAGGCCCCGTCAGTCCAGATTTCTACTGTGTCTTCTGTTTGCATCGCTGAAGTGATTAAGGTTGACGGGGTTCGTTGGTCGGTTTTGAGCTGTTTTTTTGTTGCAAGGTGGCGCCCGCGGTCTGGCGCGCGCCCTTGCGCAAGGGCTTGGCTGTTTTCCAACGCGGGGTAATCAGACGCATGCCAGCGACGCGCTTTACCGCCGAGACCACATACACCGCGCCGCATACTGGCCACCAACGGTTACCGGCAGCTTCAACGAACGCAAACCGTTCAAGCCATTTTTTTGTCCGAAACGGCGGCACATAACAACCAAAGTTACCCAATTCGATTTCGAACGAAAGTAGTTTGAGCCAATCTTTCAGCCTTGGTAACGACACCTGCGTGCTACTAGGCTGCGGTAACCAGGGCGAAAGATAGGGTGTGCGGTGACGTAAGCCCCACAGACTCCAGGGATTAAACCCCGAAAGCACGACCCGGCCCTCGGGCACTAGTACCCTTTCCACTTCACGTAAGACCTGATGTGGGTGAGCGCTTGCTTCTAGTCCATGCGGCAATACTAGTAAGTCTACGCTTTGTGATTCAAAAGGCAAGCACTCTGGCTCGGCCAAAACGAGGCCCGCCCAGTCGGCTGTTGGTGAGGCGGGCAACTCGATACCGGCATAAGCTTTAAAAGGCATACGATTAGCACTTAACAGGTTCTGGCCTGGCATCCCAACCTGTAAAGCGTGGTAGCCAAAGACGTCCGCCACCAGTCTATCGAAGCACTTTTGCTCAAAGCGCTGCACGTACTGGCCCGGTTCGGTTTGCAACCACTGAGCAACATCTACAATAGGGAATTCTGCTTTGGACACGTGTTCTCAAAAAAATGAATAAAACTCATCACTTGCCTGACTTTTTGGGGCCATGCCCCGGCATCTCTCCTATCCCAGCCTTTAGCGACAACTATATCTGGCTCATCTCAAAAGACGGCCAAGCCTTGGTGGTTGACCCAGGTCAAGCGGCACCCGTGCTGCAAGCCCTCAAAGAGCAAGAACTCACGCTCACCAGTATTTTACTCACCCATCACCACGCTGACCATGTCGGTGGCGTTGCCGAACTGGTCGAACAGACCGGCGCCAAGGTATGGGGCCCGGCAGGCGAGGTTTTGCCTGTTTGCGATACGCCGCTGAGCGAAGGCGATACCTTTGAAGATGCTCAGTTGCAACTCAAGCTCTCTGTTTTTGATATTCCCGGCCATACCGCGGGGCATATTGCATTTTATGGCACGTTTGGAAGCACCCCCATTTTGTTCTGCGGCGATACACTGTTTGCAGCAGGTTGTGGTCGGCTTTTTGAAGGAACCCCCGCCCAGATGGACGAGTCGCTGGCAAAACTAGCGAACTTACCGGCCAATTCGCGTGTGTATTGCGGCCACGAGTACACCCTGTCAAATATGCGTTGGGCCTGCACCGTCGAGCCTAACAATCCCGCGTTGCAACACTGGCAAGCTCACGCCAGCGAACAGCGTAGTTTAGGTCAGCCCTCTTTGCCAAGTTCCATCGAGCTTGAGTTGGCCTGTAACCCGTTTTTGCGCGCGCGACAGCCACTTGTCGCGCAAGCGGCCGCCAACTGGGCGCAACGCGAGCTCACCTCTCCGGTTGAGGTGTTCGCGGCACTCAGAGAGTGGAAAAACAATTTTCGTTGAGTTCAATGAGCTTTTTACGTCTGTTTTGTTTGCTGGGCTTGCTGGCCCTGGCCGGTTGCGCTGGGCTTGACCAAAAAGGTCGCTATGTTGCCGAAGACACTTCGCGCACCATCGACCTGACGATCCCGCCGCTTGACGCCTGGGAACGCATCCGCCGCGGCTTTGCGATCCCCAACCTCAACACCCCGCTTTCAGCGAAGTGGACCGCCTATTACGCCGCACACCCTGAGGCCATGCAACGCATGGCTGAACGCGCCGGTAAATACTTGTATTACATCGTCGACGAAATCAACCGACGCGGCTTGCCCACCGAGCTGGCCTTGTTGCCGTTTGTTGAAAGCGCCTACAACCCCGTGGCCTATTCAAGCGCTCGGGCCTCAGGCTTATGGCAATTTATTCCAAGCACCGGCACACAGTTCAAGCTCAAACAAGACTGGTGGCACGACCAACGGCGCGACCCAATCGCCTCAACTAACGCTGCCCTGGATTATCTTGAATATCTGTTTGAGTTTCAAGGTGACTGGTATCTGGCACTGGCCTCGTACAACTGGGGCGAAGGCTCGGTTAAGCGTGCGGTGACCAACAATATGGCGAGGGGTAAGGCGACCGACTATCTGTCGCTGAGTATGCCCAACGAAACCCTAAATTATGTACCCAAGTTGCAAGCGATTAAAAACATTGTTGCAGATCCCGAGCGTTATGCTGTGGTCTTGCCCCAGGTCGACAACAGCCCCTATTTTGTGACGGTACAGAAAAAGGTCAATATCGATTTCACTTTGGCCGCGCAGCTCGCTGAAATGCCTCTCGTTGATTTTCAGGCACTGAACCCGTCGTTTAACCAACCGGTGATTTCGGCTCAAGAACAACACGTTGTGATCTTGCCGCGCAACAAGGTTGATATTTTTAATGCCAATCTCTTGCAATATCAGGGTGAACTCTCGTCTTGGAAAACCTACGAAGCCAAACAGGGCGAAACCTTTAGCTCAATTGCCGCTAAATTTGGCGTTGCAGAGGCGCGGCTGCGCCAAGCCAATCGCATCGAACCCAACGCGCGAGTTGCCGCCGATCAAATCGTGATTATTCCAGGGCCAGCCGGACAGGGCCTTCAGTTGGCGCCACCAAACGCCTCTGGCGTGCCCCAAGTGTCTGGCAGACAGGCCAGTTCGGCATCTGGCGAGCAAGTGCGCCTGCACGTCGTACGTAAAGGCGACTCGCTTGACTCGATTGCTCGGCAGTACAACACGACGATTATTAACTTGCGCGCGCTAAATCAACTCAAAACCGACAAACTACAAGTCGGCGTTAAACTACGAGTCCCTGGCACGGGTAACCGCAGCTAACGCGACCGCTGGGTAAGCAACCTTGATACGCCGACTTTTTTATCTCTAGGATTTTCATGGGCTTTCTTTCAGGCAAACGCATTTTAATAACAGGTGTCATCTCTAACCGGTCGATTGCGTATGGCATTGCGAAGGCCTGTCGCGAACAAGGCGCCGAGCTTGCCTTCACCTACGTGGGCGAGCGCTTTCTAGAACGTGTCACGGCGTTTGCCGCCGATTTTGGCAGCGATATCGTGCTGCCCTGTGACGTCGCCGAAGATAGTCAAATCGAAGCCACCTTTACCGAGTTGGCCAAACGTTGGGATAGTCTGGATGGATTGGTTCACTCAATTGGCTTTGCGCCACGCGAAGCGATTGCTGGTGAGTTTTTAGACGGTCTCTCGCGCGAGGCGTTTCGTATCGCGCACGATATTTCCGCTTACAGTTTTCCGGCACTTGCAAAAGCCGCTAGGCCAATGATGCAGGGGCGTAACGGCGCGCTCATTACTCTGACGTACTTAGGCGCTGAGCGCGTGCTGGCTAACTACAACACGATGGGCTTAGCCAAAGCCTCGCTTGAGGCTTCGGTACGCTACCTCGCGGCCAATCTTGGGCCTGAGGGCATTCGCGCGAACGGCATTTCAGCCGGCCCAATTAAAACGCTGGCGGCTAGCGGAATTAAAGACTTTTCAAGTATCTTGAAGTTTGTCGAAGCCAACGCTCCGTTACGCCGCAACGTCACGACCGAACAAGTCGGTAATGTGGCGGCGTTTTTGTTATCGGATCTTGCCTCTGGCGTCACAGGCGAAATCCTGCACGTCGACTCGGGGTTTTCAAACGTCGTCGCAGGTCTGATCGAATAGGCCTTGGCTTGGTTTTGTTGCGCCTGAGTTTTGACTTGCCGTTCGAAAATTGTCCGTCGCTTGGGCTGACCGTTAAGACTGAATACTCTTGAGCACTGGCAAGAGATACTTCCTGAACTGAGTTGGATTTTCGCTCATCGGAAAATGCCCGACTTCGCGCATGACGGTCACTTGGGCGCCTGGGATTGCCTCTGCGGTGCGAAGCGTATCCTCTGGCGTGCACGAAAAGTCATACTCGCCCGTCAACAGATACAGCGGGCACAGGTCTGTGCGAATCCCACTAAGCTTGCCCCGCAGATCGCTATCGACGCGATAAAAATACAAATCGCCTTTAAAGATTCCTGGGCCGCCTTGCATATACTGCCAAAGTGTTTCGTGGCGATAGACTGCTGGCGATTGTGGGGCGACCAGGCCCGAAACCAAGGCCGCGCAAACCTCGCCACCATGAACATCACCGCGATGCAACCACGAGGTGTCGTACCAAGGCTGTTGGTGATCGGCGGCTTCTACACCAATCAAGGCACGAAACTTGTCTGAGTGCAGATGGGCGAGCTGCAGAACAATTCGCCCACCAATCGAACAGCCAATCACCACGGGGCGTTCAAGCTCAAGGGCTGCGCAAAAGGCCATCACAGTGTCAACGTACAGAGCTGTCGACAATTGATATTCAGTCTCTTGCCAGCCTTCGGGCGGATAAGACTTACCGTGCCAGGGCATATCAAACGCAAGCACACGATATCGAGACGTAATCTCGGGGTCGTTCATCAAATGGCGATACTGGCGGTTATCCGCACCGGCGGTATGCAAGCAGACCAGTGGGAACCCACTACCTGCCTCTTCAAAGTACACCCGGCATTGCTTGCCCTGAATGGCAAAGCTTGTGTAACGCCCGACAATCGGCTCAAGTGTGATGCTCATGTCGCCTCCTCGCGAGGCGATGCCAGCAAATCCTTAATGAATTGTAGATGTGCCATCAACGGCTGTAGATGCCCCTCGATTTTGAATGCGCCCCGCTTATTTAGGGCTAGCAGATCATGCCAACCAGCGGGTGGTATCGCTAGCCAAAACTGACTCCAGCCCTCGGCTGTACCTTTGACGGCAAAATCCCACGACTGTAGCGCCACACCGCGCTGTACGATCTCGGTCACACGCCCGTCACGAATTCGCACAATGGCAGGTACCTCAGCAAACTGCACAAGCATGTCTACCTGTACGGCGCGAGGTTTTGCAAAACTTGACGCGACCTGGGTAAAGCGCTGCAATAATTGCGTCCCAGTCGCAGCGGTGCTACGAGTCATGTCTCGTCCTAGTATTACGTTAAAGTACCGCTTTCAAGAGCGGCATCTTGGTGATTATTTATAGATCGTGGCTAGGTTGCCGTCAATCGAATTTACCCTTTTCAAATAACAGGCTAATCGCCGGCGCGTACTTTGCACCGTGTCCGGCGGCGATGGCTTGGTCAAAACAGGCGACTAAATTCTTGGCTCCTGTTGCATTGACCCCAACCTGCTCTGCAAGCGCGACTGCGTAAGACAAATCTTTGCGGGCGTAGGTGACTGGGAACGCTCGCTCTGGAAACTCTTGCGGCACAATGGCTTTTAAGCCCTGATTACGCAAAGCAAAGCTATCGGCCGAACCCGCAGCCAAGGCGGCGAAGAGTGTTTCGGGGTCGACTCCTGCACGCACACCGATGGCGCGTGCCTCTGAGAGCGCCAAGACCGTTTCATAGACCACCATATTATTCAAGATCTTGACCACCTGACCCGACCCTGCTTTGCCCGCATGACGCACGTCGGTCGCAAACATTTGAATATAGGGCTCGAGTAAGGCGTACAGTTCAGGCGTCGCGCCCACCGGCACTGCCAGTGTCCCAGCCTCGGCCGCGGCTCGTGTGCGCATGACCGGCGCATCGGCGAAGAACACGCCTTTTGCTGCGAAAGCGGTCGCGAGGTTTTGTGTCGTATCAAAAGGTGAGGTACTCAGATCAACCACTATCTGACCCACGCGTCCCGCTTCGAGCAACCCCCCTGCGGCGTACACGACTTTTGCAACGATCTCGCCTGAGGGTAAGGACAAAAAAATCAAATCAGCTTGTTGTGAAATTTGCGCCATGCTCGCGGCCTTGACGCCAAACGCAGCTAGGCGCTCAAGAGGTTCTTGGTCTAAGTCATACGCCAACACCTCAAGCTTGCTTTTTGTAGCCAGATGACGGCACATGGGTTCACCCATTACACCAACGCCAATAAAGCCAATGCACTGAATTGACTGAGGCGCAAGCTGAGGGATTTTTGCCATATTGTGCTCCTGGAGTTTTAAGAGAGGTCGATTTTTTTTGAGCTTACCGCATTGGCTCTTTTCTCTCGGTGCTTAGGGATGCTGACTCGCGCAGCGCAAGGCGTCAGACAGTGATTCAAAGTAATGGTTGGGCTGCAAGACCTCGAACAAACCAGCATGACGCATTTTTACCAGAACACGCGAACTCGCCTCGCACAGCACTACCTTGACACCTCGTTTTTGCAGGCTAGCGATTGCGTCCTCAAGGCATTGCAGGCCGGTGATGTCCATAAAGGGTACGCGGTGCAATCGGAGAATCAACACCTTAGGGGCTGTCGCAGTTTCGCGCAAGACCCGTTCAAAATTATCGACCGCCGCAAAAAACATCGGCCCCGTCAGCTCGTAGAGCAAGGTGTCTGCCGGTAACGCCGTCAGGCCCTGACTGGCAAGCTCGGTTTGCACTGAACTGTTATCGAGCCGACGCAACTCAACTGCCGCCGCCATTCGCCGTAAAAAATGCAGAATGGCAAGAATCACGCCGGCATTGACCGCCACGACAAGATCCACCAACACCGTGAGCAAAAACGTGACAATCAAAATGATGCGATCCGCAACAGGCGCGCGAGTGAGCACGCGACCAAAGCGATGCAGTTCGCTCAGGTTGTAGGCCACGACAAATAAGATGGCTGCCAACGCCGCCAAGGGAATACTTGATGCCAGAGGCGCTAACACCAGCAGCACCGCAATCAGCGTCACGGCGTGCATCACCCCGGCAAGCGGGCTAGTTGCACCATTGCGAATATTCGTTGCGGTACGGGCGATCGCACCCGTTGCGGCAAAGCCACCGAATAAGGGGGTCAACATGTTGGCGAGGCCTTGGCCCACGAGTTCTTGATTGGAATCATGCTTGGTTCCAGCCATATTATCGGCCACCACAGCCGACAACAACGACTCAATGGCACCAAGCAGCGCGATCGTAAACGCAGGACCAATCAATGAAAGCACCTGCGATACGCTGAGGTCAGGTAACGCGAGGGTAGGTAGGCCTTGCGGCACGCCGCCAAAGGCAGTGCCGATTGTTGCCACGCCCTCTAGCTGTAAGGTCGCCTGCAAAGCGGTCGCAACCACCATCGCGCTCAACGGGCCGGGTATTTTTTTTAATGCCGACACCTTTGGCGACAAAATAACAATGAACAAACTCACACAGGCAATCGCGACAGTGGGCAGGTGCAGCTGAGGAATCAATAGAAGCTGAGCCCAAAGTTTTTCATGAAAATGCTCGCCAGAAACTTTGGGCAAACCTAAAAAATCTGACCATTGCCCAACAAAAATGATGACCCCAATCCCGGTGGTAAAACCAATGATCACGGGAGCCGGAATAAACTTGATGACGCCGCCCATCTTAGTCAAGCCCATCAACAACAGGATGACACCGGCCATCAAGGTGGCAACTTGAAGTCCGTCGATTCCGAATTTGGCGGTGACCCCCGCCAAAATTACGATAAAGGCGCCCGTTGGACCCGCGATCTGCACGCGCGACCCCCCAAACAGCGTAACGATCAGGCCGCCAACGATCGCAGTGTAAATGCCCTGCTCGGGACGCGCGCCAGAGGCGATCGCAAAGGCCATTGAAAGCGGCAACGCGACAATACCCACCACTAAACCTGCAACAATATTGGGCAGCCACTGATGGCGCGCGTAGAGGCCTGCTCGATAGCCTTGAACCAAAGCAATCATTTCAGATCCCGAAGAGAGGCAGCGATTAAGGGGTATTCTTCCAATTAAGTATAGCTGCATCGTGTTCTGCCACGACAACGCCTCAAACCGCTCTTGTCTAAGCTTCCTGAAAGCACTACGCTTGGGACGACTCGGTTTCTTTTAACTTTTTTGAGTATCACCTCCATGAGCCTTCCCGAACTTTCTGCAGTCGAACTGCGCCGTCTGATCGGCACGCGTCAAGTCTCACCGGTTGAATTGATGGAGGCTTGCATTAGCCGTATCGAGACGTTGAACCCTGCGATTAACGCGATTTGCGCAACCGATTTCGAGCGCGCTCGCACCTCGGCCAAGCAAGCCGAGACCAGCGTCATGCGAGGTGAAGCACTGGGCCTGCTACATGGGCTGCCCTTAGGCGTCAAAGATTTGCAGGCGACTGAAGGCTTACTCACCACCTATGGCAATGTTGGCTTTCGCAGCAATGTGCCAGCGCAAGATGCCAGCTTAATCACCCGCCTGCGTGCGGCCGGCGCAATCGTCACTGCAAAAACCAACACCCCTGACATGGGCGCTGGCGCAAACACGCGCAACCCAGTGTGGGGCGCAACCGGCAATCCCTTTAATCCAAGCTTAAACGCAGGTGGCTCGTCTGGTGGCTCGGCCGCTGCACTTGCAACCGATCTCTTGCCGATCTGTACAGGCTCAGACACTGGCGGCTCGTTGCGCATCCCAGCCGCCTTGTGCGGAGTCGTTGGTATGCGCCCCTCACCTGGCATGATCGGCAACAATGCCCGCGCGCTCGGGTGGTCAGTGATTTCAGTGCTCGGCCCAATGGGGCGCGACGTGGCAGACACCGCTTTGTTATTTTCAGCTAGCGTTGGGCGCGACGCGATGGACCCACTTGTATTTCCAAACGACCCAGCAAAGTTTTGGCCCTTGCAACAATTTGATCTTTCAAAACTGCGCATTGGTTACACCGAAGATTTTGGTGTCTGTATTGTGGATCAAGAAATCCGCAGAACGTTTCGTAAGCGCATTGAGGCGCTTTCGGGTTTTGTGGCAACGTGCGAACCGATCGACTTCAAACTAGGAGATCCTGATCGCGCCTTTGATATTTTGCGCGCCGAAAACTTTGTCTCTTCGTTTGCGCAAACCTATCGCACACAACCCGAAACCCTTGGGCCGAATATCCGCGCCAACATGGAGATCGCTTCTTCGATTACGCTCGCAGACCGTGCTTGGGCGCATCTTGAACAAACAAAAATCACGCGCCAGTTTGCAGCCGCAACAGAAAAATATGATTTGATTTTGTCACCAGTCGTGCCGGTGACCGCGTTTCCGTGGACCGAACTATACGCAGCGCAAGTCGATGGCCAAACGATGCGTAATTATTATCACTGGCTAGGCTTAACCTATGTGGTCACGCTTGCGACCAATCCAACAATTGCCCTACCCTGCGGTACCGATGAACATGGCATGCCTTTTGGCCTGCAGATGTCCGGACGTTTATTCGCTGACGCTCAAGTGCTCGCTGCGGCTCACGCCATCGAGCAAGCGTTTAAAGATGACAAGAGTTTATGTCGGCCTAAGCCTGACCTTAACGCGCTACGCGTGCCACATCCAGAACTTAAATCCATTGTGACGCATCCGCCAATCTATGGTTCAGGAACGGCGCTTGATGCCTCAGGTGCGGCGGTTTAACGCAGCAGTTACCATCCCGAGGGCGAGACCCCAAAAGGCGCTGTTGATTCCAAAGAGCGACAGGCCTGAGGCAGTGACTAAGAACGTGATGACAGCGGCATCGCGTTCTTTTTCTTCGTGTAGGGCACTCGCCAACCCATTGCCAATGGTGCCTAGCAATGCGAGACCAGCGATCGTCACAATCAAAGCCTGCGGAAAGGCTGCAAACAAGTTCACCACCGTTGCACCAAACACCCCAATAACTAAATAAAAACAGCCTGCACACACTGCGGCCAAGTAGCGGCGTTTAGGTTCGACGTCTGCATCTTTGCTCATGCACAAGGCCGCTGTGATTGCCGCGAGATTGAAAGAGAAGCCACCAAAGGGCGCCAGTAGCAAACCGGTCAATCCAGTAAAACCAATCAAGGGCGAGGCAGGCGTGGTGTAACCATTGGCACGTAACACTGCTAAGCCCGGTACATTTTGTGAGGCCATCGACACAACAAACAAAGGAATCCCGACGCCAATCAGCGTCGCGGCAGAAAACGTCGGCGACATCCACAAAGGACGAGCAAAAGTAATTTGCAAATGCTGCGCCTGAAGCAAGCCCAAAAGCGCGGCAGCCACCAGGCCAACAAACAAGGTCAGTGGTACTGCATACAGAGGCAGCCAGCGCCGAGCAAGCAAAAAGCTCGCAAGCATGACTCCGACTAGCCCGCCTTGCGTTGGCAGCACGACAAACACGTCAAGTCCAAAACGTAGTAACACGCCGGCTAGCATCGCCGCCGCAAGCGTCTTGGGTACGTAGCGCATCAGTCGCTCAAACAAGCCAGAAAAACCCGCAAGGGTGATCAGCAAAGAGTTGAATAAAAAGATGCCAATGGCTTCAGACATCGACAAGCCCGCTAAGCCCGTAATCAAGAGCGCTGCTCCTGGTGTCGACCAAGCGGTCAAAATAGGCTCTTTAAAATAAAGCGACAGGCCGATGCAAGTCAGGCCCATTCCGATGCCCAACGCCCACAACCAAGAAGAGATTTCAGCGGGTGTTGCACCTGCGGCGTGCGCGGCCTGAAAGACGATTGCCGCAGAGCTGGTATAGCCGACTAGGACAGAAATGAAGCCCGCCGAGACGTGCGAGGCCCGCAGGGCGATCAAGTGCTAAACATCTTAAAACATGTGTCCACTTTTGGTCGCCTTGGTACGAAGATAGCCATTGTTGTGTTCGTTTGCAGCAAACACATGAGGCACTCGTTCAAACACTTCGATACCGTGCAGCTTTAAGGCTGCGACTTTAGTTGGATTGTTTGTCATCAGCCTGACGCGCTTGACACCTAGCAGGCGAAGCATTTGTGCCGCAGGTAGATAGTTGCGCTCGTCTGAATCAAAGCCGAGTTGTAAATTAGCATCGACCGTATCAAAGCCTGCATCTTGCAACTGATAGGCGCGCAGCTTGTTCACTAAGCCAATGCCGCGGCCTTCTTGTGCAAGGTATAACAAGATACCGCTACCCGCTTTATCCATCTCGCTAATTGCACCGCGTAATTGATTCCCGCAGTCGCAACGCAGTGAACCCATCAAATCGCCCGTGAAGCATTCGGAGTGCAGTCGAATCAGCGCGGGGACTTCAGGATCCAAATCACCCACGATAATCGCTAAATGCTCAATACCGCCGTCGCGCGGCCGAAACGCAACCACGCGCGCGTGCTCTGCCGTTTCGAGAGGCACACGCGCCTCACTGACCACGCTTAAAGACTCAGCTGCGATGTCCATGTAAGCCTCAATGCCCAAGACTGAAACATTCAAGGCATCGGTTTGTGCACCAGCCGTTGCAATAATCGCCGCAGGTAACAAACGCGACAGCTTGGCCAAGGTCACGCAGGCCTGCTCGAGCTGTCCGGCCGGCGTCAGTTGCAAGGCCATCAAATCAGGTGGCGTTTCGAGCGCCGAAAGTGGGTTCGCCAAATAATCAATCACGGCTTTGGTCAAGCCCTCAGGTGTTGAGACGACGCAGGCTTGATGGTCAGCCTTATCCATCCCCAACACGTTTGCGCGCGTGCCCGTCATGACCAGCGCAAGAGGTGAGCCTGCTTGCGCGAGCAGGGTGCTTAAGCTGTGTGGATTGACGGCCTCTGCGGCTAACATCAAGACGCTTGAAGCACCTAGATGAACACGAACACTTGCGCCGCGGCGCAGTTCTGAAATTACGCGGTCAACTTCAATCAGAGGGTCTGTCTTGGACACGTCGAACCTGGCATTAAATTTATTGTTGAAATTGTGACAAGTTCTTCAAACTTTCAGACGAAGCTGACAAATAACTGAAAACTGAACGTGTCCTGACCGGTTATTATGCCACTAACGAGTCCAGCCATTCGGGAATACACTTAGTTTGTAACAACTTTTATAGGGTTCCCCCTAGATTTCGACTTCAGTGACGAAAGGTTTGATCTCGCGAGGTCTAACCGCAAGAGCTAGAAAAATTTTTACTAAAAGAAACTTATTTTTGGTCTCTTATGAAACCTACCAGTACTGAAGTCGCGCAACCAACATCCTGGTCGAACCTGCTTGATGCCTTCTCACAAGAAGGCGCTTTACTTCCCTCTGACTGGGCGCCATTATTTGGCCCGTTGCGCGCCGGTGGCCGCGACGCCATGATGGTGGTAGGCCAATTAGGTCAAACGCTGGATGGTCGCATCGCCACAATCACCGGTCATTCAAAATACATTAATGGCCCCTCCGGGTTAACGCACCTACACCGGTTGCGTGCGGTTGTCGATGCCGTCGTCGTCGGCGTGGGTACGGCAGTTGCCGACGACCCGCGCTTAAATGTCAGGCTGGTTTCAGGCAAACATCCTGCGCGCGTGGTCATCGATCCTCACGCACGTCTCAAGCCTGATTCACTGGTGTGGTCGGATGACGGCACGCGGCGCATCATGATCGTTGCAGATCAAGCTAAGACGATTACACCACCAGGCGTCGAAGTATTGTCGATCCCAGCCACAAACGGCCACCTTGCGCCGGCTGACATTCTCAGGGCATTATTCGCTTGTGGCTTCAAGCGCATCTTGATTGAGGGCGGCGCCGATACGGTTTCGCGCTTCATGCTGGCGGGCTGCCTCGACCGCTTACACGTCATTGTTGCCCCCATCATCATGGGCTCGGGCCGGGCCGGCTTTTCTTTGCCCGCGATCGAACACATGGATCAAGCTGTCAGAATCAAAATGCACGCACACGCACTTGAAGACGAGATGCTGTTTGACTGTGACTTATCTGCCCAACGCGTTAAATTGGTTTGAGTTCTGAATACTCGGTCACTGCGCGCTCAATGGTTTGCGCAAATAATGCGGCAGAGTCGGCCCACGAGGGCTGTTGCGCTGCTGCTAGGCAGGCACCGTGCGCCAACCGTTCACGCAAAGCATGGTCTTGTATTAACTGCTTAAGCGCCTGCGTCAGGCCTTGAACGTCGCCAGGCTCGGCTAACAAGCCTGCAGTCAAAGGCACTGTGTCCGGTATCGCACCCGCGGTGGTGCCAATCACCGGCAAACCATGCGCCAGCGCCTCTGCATAGGCCATGCCATAGCCCTCAAAGCGAGACGCTAAAACAAAAATATCCGCTTGTTGATAAAGCGTTTGTAGTCCTGCGGTTTCGATCGTGCCCAAGACGTGCACGCGTTTGGTCAACGAAAAACGCTCGAGATCGTGATGCAATTGCGCGACGGCAACAGCATCGCGCGTGAGATCGCCCGCGATGGTCAGTTGCCAAGACAGTTCGGTGAGCGTAGCCAGCGCGGCCAACAGCACATCAAAGCCCTTGCGTTGAATCACCGACCCAACCGAGAGTAACTGTACGGGCCCCTGCCTGAGCATGCCCACTTTGCGCACGACGCGATCAGTGCCTGGTAAAACGCTATCCAACCGGACGCCCGGCACTTTAAAGTGTTCGATCACCGTCTGTGCGGTAGCCGGACTGGTGACGCAGACCCGCGTCACGTGCTTAAGTGCGCGCCACTCGGTGTCTTTAAAAGTGTCCGACTGCTCAGCGCTTAGCCCTGTTTCAAATGCAAGCGGATGGTGCACCAGTGCCACCACGGGGTGGCGTTGGTGTAACGCCGCTGCGACCTCGGGCAGCACGCCAAAGGCCAGACCGTCAACCACGATGGGAACGCCAGGCTCAAGCGCCAGTAAGCGTTCACAGGCCTGTTGATGCGTCGCGCGTGAGGGATACGGAAACCCATCACCTAACCCAAGCACCTGAACTTGCCAACCCTGAAGACGCAGCTCCTCGATAATCCGACGGTCGTAAATATAGCCACCCGTTACAGTGGCCAAATCACCCGGAATTGCAAATATCAGGCGCTTCATGCTGAGCTTAGAACAAACATCGTCTCTCGTTTGCTTGGTTTGCTTGGTTAAAGTGCGGCCTCGTACCAGGCGCGGGCAACATGGGATTCAGAGATCGTGATGCGAAGCGCGTGCAACTCTTTACCATCGCGGCCAAGCGTGCCCGCGCGCGCGGCCTTCGCTAACTGATCAAAAATATATTTGGTCAAGAACTCAGTGGTCGTATTCAACCCCTTGAACTCTGAATGATCATCGAGATTGGAATAGTTCAAAGGCTTAAGTGTGTCTTTTAAAACGTCAAGCGCACGCCCGATATCGATCACGATGCCGTTGGGATCGAGGGTTTTGGCGATGAAGGCCGCATCCACGACAAAGGTTGCGCCGTGCAGGGCTTGGGCCGGACCAAACACTTGACCACGAAAAGAATGGGCGATCATGATGTGATCGCGAACTTCGACTGTAAACACAGAGTGCTCCTTAAGAATAATGAATAAGCTGGCAAAGAATGCCGCTTGGCTGACCTAAAATGTTGGTTAATTGCTGAGGCAATGCGTTCAACGCAATCGGTTGCGCCAGCAACGCCGCCAGACGGTCGTCTTTCAGCAACTCAAGTGCGACGCTGAGTCGACGGCGATAGGTAAAGCGCGGCCGACGGGTCGCCGAGATATGCCCAACCTGACTCGATTGCAGACGTAACTGCCGGCTGTGAAAGGCGCCACCCAAGGGCGCACTCACTGCCTGGCTACCATACCAACTCAGTTCAAGCACCGTGGCTTCTGCGCCGGCAAGCGACAGTGCGGTCGTGAGCCCAGCCGCTGAAGCGCTGGTATGAAACACCAAATCGCAATCGGTTGGCGCCGCATCGGGCAGCGCGAACTTTACCCCAAGACTCGCTGCAAGTGGCGCGCGCTCGGGATTGATATCAACAAGCGTCACCTCTGCGCCGGGCAAATGACCACATAAAAATGCGACCAAACTACCCAACACGCCACCGCCCACTACGGCAATCCGATCACCGGGCCCAGGAGCGGCATCCCATACTGCGTTCAGAGCGGTTTCCATGTTGGCCGCAAGCACGGCGCGTTCGGGGGTCACGCCCTCAGGCAGTAGAGTCACAGCCTCGGTCGCCAAATTAAAATAATCTTGGTGTGGCGTGAGGCTAAAGACGTGGCGACCAAGCAACTCAGGCGGGCCGCTTTGAACCACCCCCACCGAGGCATAGCCATACTTAACTGGAAACGGGAAGTCGCCACCCATGAAGGGTGCCCGCATACGCGTGAACTCGGCTTCAGGGACCTTGCCCGCAAACACCAAAGACTCAGTGCCGCGACTCAGGGCGCTAAAGAGCGTGCGCACTCTGACTTGCTGAGGGCTCGGTGCGGGCAAGGTCTCGGCACGCAACTCTGCAACCCCCGGAGCCACGTACCAAAGCGCCTGCGCTTGGCGAACCGCTGAAGGGTTCGTTGCTTGGCTTACCGCTGCTGGACTCACCACGTACAATCCTAAGTTTTTAAACTGTTGGCGCTCTGACCTATACTGCGCGAGCGTTTCGACAGAGTATAAGTGAACCAAAGGCCTTGATTTTGAAATCATCAAACCCCATTACCCCCGCCATGCTAACAGGCAGAAGAATTTTATTCGGCGTGCTGGCAATCCTAAGCTTTGTTGCAATGCTTGCCTTGTTACGCGCAGCCCTGAGCCGCGAGGTCAACATTTGGGCTGCCGGTGCCCTACTCATATTGTTTGCGGTCACGTTACCCTGGACCGTGGTTGGCTTCTGGAACTCGACCATTGGCTTTCTGGTCGGTCTGCTTGCGCGCGATCCACTAGCAGTCGTCTTGCCGCTCGTTGCTCGCGTCAATATGACGGAACCGATCACCTCGTCGACCGCAGTTGTGCTTTGCATTCGCAACGAAACCCCGACGCGTCTTGAACGTAATCTTGAAGCGATCATGCAGGGTTTAGTCGACACGGGCGCTGGCAAACAATTACATATTTATGTATTAAGCGATACCGATGATGTCGTTATCGGCCAACAAGAGCAGCACTGCTTTGACGCGATGGCCGCGCGCTGGCAAGGTCGCTTAGCACTCACGTATCGGCGACGCACCGACAATCAAGGCTATAAGGCGGGCAACATTGCCGACTTTTGCGCACGTTGGGGGCACCTGCACGATTTTGTGGTGACTCTGGATGCGGATAGCTTCATGACAGGTCACGCGATCTTGCGTTTGGTACGCCTGATGCAAGCCAATCCTACGCTGGGGATTTTGCAAGGTCTGGTAGTGGGCTTGCCTTCAACAAGTGGCTTTACGCGGTTATTTCAGTTTGGGATGCGCCTAGGCATGCGCCCCTACACGATGGGGTCGGCCTGGTGGCAGGCCGACTGTGGGCCGTATTGGGGCCACAATGCCGCGATCCGCATCAAACCTTTTATCGAGCACTGTGAGTTACCTCTCTTACCTGACTACAAGGGCGCGCCCAGACACATCTTGAGTCACGATCAAGTCGAAGCGGTACTGATGCGGCGCGCAGGCTTCGAGGTGCGAGTCATCCCGCAAGAAGACGAAAGCTGGGAAGAGAATCCACCCACCTTGGTTGAATACGTTCGTCGTGATTTGCGCTGGTGCGAGGGCAACCTGCAATACCTTCATTTGTTAAGCATGCCGGGCCTAAAGTTCTTAAGTCGTTATCAGTTATGTATTGCAATCTTAATGTTCCTAAGTTCGCCGGCCTGGATCGCCTTGTTAGTGCTGACGCTCGTGTTGTTGTGTCTGGCGCCAACACCCACCGCCTTTATGCACGAGGGCTTAGGCATCACCTTGCTGGCGACCACGCTGTTGATGTGGTACCTGCCCAAACTTGCCGGCGCCTTTGACGTCTTGCTGCGCGCGAGCGAACGCAGACGCTTTGGTGGCGGCCTGCGCTTTGCCACAAGCTTCACGCTTGAAATGCTGTTTTCACTTTTGATGACGCCCGTCACCTGGTTGAACCATACGATTTTCATTGTTGGTCTGGTCTTTGGTAAAAAAGCTGGTTGGACAGCCCAGGCACGCGATGATCATTCTGTGCCGCTACTCGCTGCCCTGCGCCAGTTTTGGCCGCATACTTTACTCGGTGCGGGCTTCGCCGTTGCGGTATGGTCCACACACCCTAGCAGCTTGCCTTACGCCGCCATCATGCTTGCGGGCTTACTGCTTTCAGTTCCTCTCGCCGTCATGACCTCGTGGCCGAGTTTTGGCCGCCTCTTGATGCGCTGGCAATTGCTCAGTTTGCCCGAAGAGCTCTTACCGCCACTCGCCCTGCAACCGCTTGATCTTGAGGTCTTACGTTTTCGCGCGGCCTTA
>JABMMM010000321.1 GCA_013205565.1 Alcaligenaceae bacterium
ATTCTGATGTATCACCAGATTGGTCTAACGCCACCTAGACACTCGTCTTATCGCGGGCTTACCGTACACCCCAAAAGTTTCGCCAGACAAATGTGGGCGATGCACCAATTGGGGTATCGGGGGTTAAGCATGCGCGACTTGTTACCCTACCTTAAACGAGAAAAAGTCGGTAAGGTGTTTGGCATCACCTTCGATGATGGCTTTCGTAACGTCTTTCAAAACGCCTTGCCGGTAATGCTCAAATACAACTTCACGTCGACAAATTACCTAGTGGCCAACCTTTTTTCCCAAACAAACCTTTGGGATAAGGATAAAGGCGTGCCGCGTGCCGAACTGATGTCGCTTGCCGAGATGCGAGAGTGGGCGCAGGCCGGGCAAGAGATTGGCTCGCACACCTTGGATCACGTGCATTTGCTCGAGCTGTCCTTGGCGCAGGCGCGTGAGCAACTTGTTGGTTCCCGCCAAAAACTGGTTGAGGCGCTCGGCGCCGACGTGACCGCATTTTGCTATCCCTATGGCGACTTTAACGTCGCTCTCCAGCAGTTGGCTCAAGAGGCGGGCTATACCAGCGCCACGACGACCGAACGGGGTCTGGCCAGAATGGCGGATGACATGTTTGCGATCCCACGTGTGGGGATCTGGCGCAGCACGCCTTTGTTACGCTTTTTATATCAATGCTTATCCCAACACGAGAATCGTCGACGTGCCTGAGCGCCTGCGTATCGCCTTGTTGATTGATCGTTTTGGTCGTCGCTTTGGTGGTGCCGAGGCCTACGGAGTGAACGTATTTGAGGTTTTGGCACAAAGGCATGACGTGACCGTCATCGCACACGACTTTGAGCACACCTTACCCGTTAAACAAATTCAAGTCAGCAGCAGTCGCCGGTGGCCGAGTTGGATTCGGGTCTGGCTTTTTGCGCGCGCGGCAGCACGTCTGACGCGTGACAATTACGATGTGGTGCATTCGCATATGAATGGCGGTGTGGGACAGATCCACGTGATTCATGTCGTGCCAATTCGTCATCGCCGTATCTTTGCTAAGTCTTGGTGGCAAAAAATAGCGGTCTATCTTCAGCCGAGCAATGTGATGTATCTGCTTCTTGAAGCGGCGGCAATGCGGCCTAAGCCAGGCAGTTGTGTTGTTGCTGTATCCCCTTGGTTAAAAGATCGCATACACGAGGCTTACGGTACCCCACTAGCGGTTCAAACGATTGCCCCGGGCGCCTCGTTTGTCGCACCTGATCCGCTGGTGCGCGCACGCGTGCGCAACGAGCTTCGTTGCGTGTCAACTGAGGTTGTTTGTTTGCTCGTTGCACGCAACCCCCTGCGCAAAGGCTTGGCTGCTGTCTTGCGCGCTCTAGAGCGCCTGCCAGAGCACTTTCGTCTGATTGTTGTGGGTGCGCAGCCGCACATAAAAGATTATGTCAGCGTCAATCACCCTGGGCTCGTGTCGCGAATCAGTCTGGTGGCGCCGACGCCCGACGTGTCGCCGTACTATCAGGCCGCCGACGTTTACGTTCACCCAACCTTGCTCGACAGTTTTGGGCTGGCGCCGCTTGAGGCGATGGCACATGGCCTGCCTGTGCTAATTAGTGGGCCTCAGTACTGCGGTTTTGGTCGTTACGTCACGCACCGCCATGATGCGTGGGTGTTAACCGACCCCGAAGATGCCAGTGAAATCGCGCAGGGCCTTGAGCAACTCATGACAGATCCTTCCTTGCGCGCTAAGATTTTGACCCACAGTCTCAAGTTGGTTGAGTCTTTATCCTGGGAGCAGGCCGCTCAAAAATTCGAAGCGCTCTACGCCGAAAGTATCGAAGCTCGTCGTTAAAAGTGGCTCAGGCTAAGCCCAGCCTCTGAGCCAATAGCCTAAAAGTCCCAAATACTCTTTAATGATGGTGCGACTGGCCTCTAGACTGCGAATCTGCGGTAGCCAAGGGTTCAGGTCTTCATCTTCGGGCAGCGTAATCTGAGGGGCGCTTGAGGCCGGTGACGCATCCACCCCGCGCTTGATAAAGGTTGCTAAGGCGCGTGGCATGTGTAAAGCAGACGTCACCAAAAGTGCCCGTTTTAACTGCATCCGTTGCATCACGCGATCTGAAAATTGCGCGTTTTCGTAGGTGTGGCGGCTATCATTTTCCAGGATCAACGCCGCTTCTGGCACACCGCGTTGGCGCAAGCTTTTGGCCATGATGGCGGCTTCGCTGATTTTCCCCTCGAGCGCGCCGCCTGACAATAAAATTTTTGGGGCGCGCCCCGCAAAATACAGCGCGGCCGCGCGGTCAATACGGTCCAAGGCCGTCGCGCGGTTATAGGGTTCAAACCAGTTTGCACGGTTGGCTTGAGTGTTTCCGCCCAACACCACAATGACATCGGCTCGAGGTGCACGCGCCGCCTCGACATAGGCATAGTGCCGTTCGAGTTTGCCGCCAAAATAAAGCGATGTGATGGGCAGCGACCAAAGCAACATCCAGCTAAGCCCTAAAAGCGAAAACAATACCGCCGTACGCTTGTGAGACCACAACGCAAAAAGCACCGCAAGCACCAAGAGCAAAAGCCCAAGACTCGGTGGATATAAAAACAGGTTAGAGAATGGTATCTGTGAAAGCAAGGGGCTTTGCTCCTGACGAGTCACCGACGCAAGACTGCGTCACGCTGGTTCCGATAAAAAAACGTGTTGCAAACGGCTGACGACTTCTCCAACGGTTGGCCACTGACCTGAGCGACCCAGGTTGATGCTGTCGGGGGCCCAAGCCCGCGTGCGAGCGGGGTCGGTTACGCCAAAAAGAGTCACCTGCTTGGCACCGGCCGCCGCGCACAGGTGCGAGACCCCCGAATCATTACACACGACGACCCGGGCTAAACGCGTCAGGGCACAAAAGCCCCCCAAGCGCAACGGGTCGATGATATCGGCAGTGGGTACAGCACGCAAGGCGGCCGCTTGCTCAGACTTTGGTGGACACATCGCCACCCGCACCCCATTGTTTTGAAGGATTCGGGTGAGCGCGTCAAACTGAGGCCACACCTTCTGCTGGCCGTGATGCGTCCCAGTGGCGGTCGGTGCGATCAGGACAAAATCACCCGCTTTGAGCCCGGCAGCGCTTAAGTGATCGTGGGCGCCTTGCGTCTGCGCTCGGGTCAGGGGCAGGTGCAGTCGGTCGGGCAAGGTCTGCGGGCTTGCCTCGGTTCCCCAGGCCTGCAGGGCTTGTTTGGCCAAAGCAAAGCTGCTTTGAACCACATGTAAAGGTTCAGTGGGCTTGTTTAGCGGCCACTTCAGCAGCAAGCTGCGGCCATCATCGCGCCAGCCTGCACTTTTAAGGCCTGCCAGCCGAAAACATAAAGCACTTGAAAACGAATCGGGCAACAGCAACGCCCGGCGATACTGCGGGTTCTTTTTGCGCCAGTCTCGCGTCTCAAAAATATCCTCAAGCAGCCGGCCAGACATGGGCACGAACCCTTCTAGTTTCATGCCCGACAACAGATCGCGCGCCCAGCCTCTTGCGCAGACCGCGAAGGGTATGTTGAGCCGATGCAGCATATCTAAGGCGGGCAAGCTCATACAGACATCCCCTACCCAGTTCGGCAAACGGATCAAAATTGGTTCTTGTTGCATCGTGTCTTTCGTCTAAAGTCAATTAACGCAAGGATACGACAAGTTTAGCGGGCGACGCGTGCGAACTCCGAAGCCAAAGGCCGGGGGCGGCGGGCATCAGGTTTAATCAGTGAAGGGGTAAACTTCAGGTTTCAGGCTAACCAGAGCGTTATGTTGACTACACCGATCGGCCCAGCGGCCAACTCTTCGTCTGCCCTGAGTGCGGCTCTGTGGCGCCGCATCTACGAGCGTGTGGGTGCGTACTGGAAAGGCTTGGCCGTCGCGGTGTTTTTTATGGCGGGCGCGGCAGCAACGCAACCCACGCTCGCGGTGGCAATGAAGCCCCTGCTAGACGAGGGGTTTTCTGGTGCCAAGCCAGAATACGTGTGGCAAGTGCCGTTGGCCATTATCGCGCTCATCACTTTGCGAGGGGTCTGCAATTTTTTTAGCGATTATTTGCTGGCCTGGGTGGCGAACAATGTGTTGCTAGGTGTACGCGGGGATATGTTTGAAAAACTGCTGTCGATGCCCGACAGCGAGTTCAAAAAAGGCGATACCGGCCGATTATTAAATCGCTTCACGGTCGACGCAGGCAATGTAACAAGCTACGCGACCGATGTGCTGACGGTGGTGGTGCGTGAGTCGTTGGTGGTGGTGGCCATGATCGGAGTGTTGCTCTACATGTCCTGGCAACTCACGCTGATTATTTTATTGACCATGCCCGTTTCAGTGCTGATTTCTCGCGGCTTTATTGATCGGCTGCGACGGATTAATCGCGATACGGTCAACATGAATGCCGAGCTCACGCGCGTGGTCAACGAAGGAATCGACGGTCAGCGCGTCGTAAAACTCTTTGATGGTTATGCGTTTGAGCGTAAGCGCTTTGCTTATGTCAGTGGTCGCTTGCGTCGTTTTGACATGCGGGCGGCAACCTCGGATGCCGCACTGACACCGATTACCCAGGTGGTGACGGCACTTGCCGTTGCGGCGGTGATTGCGGTTGCACTGAGTCAGGCGAATGCAGGTGCCCTGACAGTGGGAAGCTTTGCCGCGTTCATGGCAGCACTTGCACAAATTTTCGATCCAATCAAGCGTTTAACCAAGGTGGCAAGTCGTACGCAAAAAATGCTGGTATCGGCAGAAAGTGTATTTATTTTGGTGGATCAGGTGTCAGAGACAGATACCGCGACTGGCACGTTTGACGGTCGGGTAAGAGGGCGCGTTGAATTCAAGCTCGTCTCGCATCGGTTTCCCGACGCCGAAGTCAACACCCTCGACCAAGTCAGCATCGTGGCCGAACCCGGTCAGACGATTGCACTGGTCGGGCGCTCAGGAAGCGGCAAGACCACGTTGGTCAATATGTTGCCTCGTTTCGTAGGGCCGTCTGGCGGGCAAGTTCTAATTGATGGCCGCGATATTGAGTCGATTTCTTTGCGCAACTTGCGCGAGCAATTGTCGTTGGTCAGTCAGGATGTCGTGCTCTTTGATGACACGATCGCGGTTAACGTGGGTTACGGTGCGTTGCACGAGGCGTCTGAAACCGAAATCCGTCGGGCGCTGCAGGCTGCCAACCTGCTTGAATTTGTGGATAGCTTGCCGCTTGGTCTGCAGACCCGAGTCGGTGAAAACGCGACGCGTCTGTCTGGAGGACAACGGCAGCGCCTTGCGATTGCGCGGGCGCTGATTAAAAACGCGCCGATCTTGATCCTAGATGAGGCAACGTCGGCGCTAGATAACGAATCCGAACGTCAGGTTCAAGCCTCACTCGAAACCCTGATGAAAGGCCGCACAACGCTGGTGATCGCGCATCGCTTATCGACCGTGCAAAACGCGGACAAGATCATCGTGATGGATCAGGGCAGGGTGGTAGAGCAGGGCTCGCACACAGAACTGTTGGCGCGTAGCGGCGCCTACGCCGGCTTGTATCAAATGCAGTTTCGCGAGGCTTAGTCGCCTGCCTGCGAACACCCCCAGACAAAAAAGGTAAAACATGAGTCACCAAGATGAGCAACTGACTGAGCAACTTACTCGCGCGGCCCAAGCGAGATTTGGCGAGCCCTTCACGGTGCCCGCTGGCCTGACGCAGGCGACAGAACTTTTGCGCCTGTTGACACACAGCTCACATCGCCGTTGGACAGAACAGACGGTAGCGCCCGAGTTACTTAAGCTGTTGTTTGCTTGCGCCTTATCGGCTCCTTCTAAATCTGACCTGCAGCAGGCAGACATTATCGAGGTTCGTGATCGCGAAAAAATTAAAGCGATCGCAGCGTTTATCCCAGATATGCCTTGGATCAATAACGCCCCAGTCTTTTTGATATTTTGCGGAAATAACCGACGGCTTCGCCAGCTCTCAGAGTGGCGCGGCAAACCCTTTGTGAACGAGCACCTTGATCATTTTATGAACGCCGCCGTCGACGCGGGTTTGGTTCTTGCGCAATTTATTGCCGCGGCCCAAAGTGTTGGTTTGGGCACCGTGCCGATCAGTGCTGTGCGCAATCACGCACGCGAGACCAGCGAGCTGCTCGGCTTACCAGAGGCCGTATTCCCTGTTGCAGGCTTATGCGTGGGTTACCCAACCGAGGGCGGTCGTATTATTCCTCGCTTACCCCTTAGCGTGACGGTGCACACCGATGTCTTTGACGAGACCGACCTGCGCGCTCAAGTTGACGCCTATGATCAGCGCAGGCACTCAGTGTTTCCGTTGCGCCAGCAGCGTTACGCGGCGCTGTATCCCGATGCTGAATTTAACGGCTGGTCTGAAGATAAGGCGCGCCACTACTCTCAACCCGAACGCGCAGACTTTGGCGAGTACATACGCGCTCAAAAATTTAGTTTGAAGTAAGCAGATCGTTGCGCAGGACAAACAAACACGCAGGGCGGGGGCGACTAAAGCAAAACAATATCGTATTGTTCTTGCGTGTAGCCGCTTGCGACTTCTAATGAAATGCGTTTGCCAACAAAGTCGCCTAGCACGGCCAAATGCTGGCTTTCTTCTTCCAAGAATAAATCCACAACATTTTGCGAAGCAAGAATCTTAAATTCCCGAGGATTAAACTGCCGCGCTTCACGCAAAATCTCGCGCAAAATCTCGTAACAGATACTGCGGTTGGTTCGCACATTGCCGCGGCCTTGACAGGTTGGGCAGGGTTCACAAAGTTGATGCGCCAAAGAATCACGCGTGCGTTTACGCGTCATCTCAACGAGCCCTAACTGCGTAAAGCCATTGATGGTCATGCGCGTGCGATCGGGCGCTAAGGCCTTTTGCAGCGCTGCCATGACCGCCTCACGGTGGCCCGGTTCATCCATATCAATAAAGTCCAGAATGATGATTCCACCAAGATTGCGCAGACGCAGTTGACGCGCCGCCGCCTGCGCAGCTTCCAGATTTGTTTTGAAGATCGTATCGTCAAAGTTACGGCCGCCAACGAAGCCTCCGGTGTTGACATCGACCGTCGTCAAAGCCTCGGTCTGATCGATAATCAAATAACCGCCAGACTTCAGGTCAACCCGTCGCGACAGCGCGAGTTTGATTTCTTGTTCAGTGTTGGCGGTATCAAATAACGGTCGCTCGCCGCTGTAATGCATCAGGCGCTCTGTGACAGAGGGGGTATAGGTGTTGGCCCAAGCCTCAAGTTCGGCGTAGGTTGCACGCGAATCCACCATAATCTGCTGCGTGTTGGGCGACACCATATCGCGTAGTACCCGTTGCGCCAGGCTCAGGTCTTGGTGAAGCAGGCTTGTAGCGGGGAGCGTGCGGGCGGCGGTTTGTACGTTCGTCCAAAGCTTTTTTAAGTACCCCAGATCAGCGCTAAGCTCGTCGTCGCTGGCAAGTTCTGCCTGCGTGCGCACAATAAACCCGCCTTTCTCTTCTTCAGGCACGAGCGCCTGCACCCGTTCACGCAGCGCCTGTCGCTCGGTCTCTGAGCCAATTTTTTGCGAGATGCCGATATGCGGCTCGTGGGGCAAATACACCAACATGCGCCCTGCGATGCTAATTTGTGTCGACAGCCGCGCGCCTTTGCTGCCGAGTGGGTCTTTAATGACTTGTGTCATTAGGCTTTGCCCTTCGAAAAGCAGTTTTTCGATCGCGATAGGTGGCGTATTCTGGGTGCGCGCCTGCCGATTTTCACGTAAGTCGGCAATGTGCAAAAACGCCGCCTTTTCAAGGCCAATATCGATAAACGCGCTCTGCATGCCCGGCAAAACCCGAACCACTTTACCTAAGTAGACATTGCCAACCTGGCCGCGCTGAATCGCACGCTCAATATGCAGTTCTTGAACGACTCCTTGTGCGACGAGCGCCACGCGTGTCTCGAAAGGGGTGACATTAATGAGAATATTTTCGTTCATATGTATCTTCTGCTGGATGTGGCGTACGTATTCGTGCTATAGTAGCGGGCTTGGCAGTAAATAAGTTGCGGCCTTGGTAGTCAAGCGTTTTAGTGGATATTGTTGTACTTGTTTTGCAGATCAATGTGGTTCAAATAACTGAATACTTTGATTTGACACAGACAAAAATATCCCTCATAATCTCGTTTCTTTGCTGATGACAAAACAAAGACAGGCAACTGGCTCTGAGTCGAAAGTAAAGCAAACAGTACCGAATACCATGTTCTTTAAAAATTTGACAACCGATAAGTGTGGGCGCTTGGAATGAGTGTCGCAG
>JABMMM010000322.1 GCA_013205565.1 Alcaligenaceae bacterium
CACTAGCTTGGAGCGCATATGAAGTTGGCGCGGGTGGCTACAACCAGGCCGTTGCAATTGGTAACGCACTCAAACAAAAATACGGAGTCAATCTGCGCGTACTGCCAGGTAAGAACGATATCTCGCGAACACTTCCACTCAGAGAGGGCCAAGTACAGTTTTCAGCGCATGGGATTGGCGCCTATATGTCGCAAGAAGGTTTTTACGAATTCGGCGCCAAAGAGTGGGGGCCCCAGCCGGTTCGCGTTCTGTTGCTAAACAACTCAGATCAAGTACTTGGCCCGGTTACCGCCAAAGATGCTGGGATTAAGACAATCGCTGATATAAAGGGCAAGCGTGTCGCTTGGGTGATCGGTGCACCGGCATTAAATCAAAATATCACAGCTGTATTGGCCTTCTCAAATTTGACGTGGGCCGATGTCAAGAAGGTTGAATTTGGTGGTTTCGGCGCTTCGATGGACGGTTTAATCAACAACCAAGTCGATGTCGCCTGGACGTCCTCGATATCAGGCAAAGCCTA
Organism: Alcaligenaceae bacterium; assembly: GCA_013205565.1. Classification (GTDB taxonomy): domain Bacteria; phylum Pseudomonadota; class Gammaproteobacteria; order Burkholderiales; family Burkholderiaceae_B; genus Zwartia. The sequence continues at coordinate 521 of JABMMM010000322.1, forward strand.
TGCATTAGCCAAGTCACCCCGCGGCATCAGCTATCCAACCATTTCTCATGCAGACAAAGAGGGCTGGAAGCGTTTGCAATCCTTCGCCCCTTATTATGTCCCGTTTTACGGCAAAGAAGGCGCTGATTTAAACGCAAGCGCACCGGTCGAAACCGGCGCTTACCCCTATCCCCTCTTAGTTGCCTACGCGAAGCAGGATCCCAAAGTAGTCAAAGCAATGACCGCCGCAATGGTTGATACTTATGCGGATTACAAAACTGCAGCGCCTGGCAATGCTGGATGGGAACTGTCGCGGCAGAACTTCAGCTGGGTAATTCCTTATCATGATGGAGCAATTTCATACTTTAAAGACAAAGGGCTTTGGACCGCCGAGCATGAAAAAAATAATGTGATGCTGATTAAGCGTCAAGAGGTGCTCGCTACCGCCTGGAAAACCGTTAAATCACGTACGCATGCAGATGAGGCAGCTTTTGCACAAGACTGGATGAAGACTCGTGCTGCGGCGCTTACGCAAGCTGGAATGTCACCTGTGCTCACCACTTGGTAAGTTGAGTTGCAACACGCGGACAAGTCGCTTACTGATTATAAAAATCGGCTCGTTCGCTGCACGCAGCGTCACCAGACATATTCAATTGAACTTCTTAAAATTATAAAATTATGTCTCTGAAGACTCCAGCATCACCCCATAGCAGCCTCGTGGCTTTAGAGGGCCCAAGAATCAGAGACGTCGGTCTTTTTTGGCAAACAGTCATCGTGATATCGGGTATCGCCACTCTTTTTCTGGCGCTTAATCAGATGATGAATTTGGGCTTTTTTGTTGATGTCACTTTGCTGGACACCTCTTATTTTTACTCGCTTGGTGCCCTACTTATAGGAATCGTTTTCCTCACACTGCCCGCCACACCGAAAGCCACTAGCAAATCTGTTCCGTGGTATGACGCCATACTATTTATTCTGTGCTGTGGGGTCTTTGTTTATTTCGCCTTCAATGCCCATCGCATCATATCTGAAGCATGGGAATTCATGGCGCCGCCTTTAGCGATTGGAGTCTCTGTCGTTGGCTGGCTCTTGTTGCTTGAAGCAACGCGCCGTGCGGGTGGTACCTCTGTTTTTGTTGCTGTCGCCTTCATATCGCTTTACCCCGTTTTTGCAGACCTGATGCCTGGTCCAATAGCAGGCCTACCGCAAACCTTCAGCACGACAATAGCCTACCATTTTGCGAGTAGTGAAAGCGCGATGGGGATCCCCATGCGCGCGTTCGGTGAACTCGTAATCGGTTTTGTCATGTTTGGCGCAGTACTTCAATTCACCGGCGCTGCCGAATTTTTTAATAACATCGCTTTTGCCTTGTTTGGGCGCGTGCGTGGCGGTCCGGCCAAGGTTGCCATTTTTGCGAGCGGCCTGATGGGATCGGTATCAGGAAGCGTAGTGTCCAACGTTCTGACAACTGGGGTCGTTACGATTCCGGCAATGAAGCGCACTGGATTTTCACCTGCCTTTGCCGGAGGCGTTGAAGCATGCGCCTCAACGGGTGGCGTATTGATGCCTCCGGTCATGGGTGCGA
>JABMMM010000323.1 GCA_013205565.1 Alcaligenaceae bacterium
GTGCGTGGTAAGGTATCAGATGAACTCTGATTGATCACACATGAAAAGCTTTGCCCCCTCTGCAATGATGTTAAGCGTCGCCGTCGTGTCGGCGCTGGTGCTCAATGCAGTGCCCATCCTCGCACCGGTAGCTGCCGAAACACTTGCCATCTCCCCTGAATGGATCGGCTACTTCATCTCGATTGTGTATGTGGCAGGGATGATTGCGGCGCTGGTGTCAGGAAACTTTATCGTGAGGTTCGGCGCCATCCGAATCAGCCAGCTTGGGTTGGCGTTGTGTTCACTAGGCTTGGCGTTGGTTGCCTGTGGCAATCTCACATTGATTGTGCTGGGCGCCATCATTATGGGGATCGGCTACGGCCCCATCTCGCCTGCAAGCTCGCATGTGTTGGCGCGCACGACGTCACCGGGGCGGCGCAGCTTAGCCTTTTCAATTCGACAAACTGGGAACCCAATCGCAGGCTTTATCGCGGGCTTAGCGATCCCAGTGCTGGTACTCCTCACAGGTTGGCAGATCACATTATTTTTAGTTTCGGCGTTGTTGGTGGTTTTTATTTGGATCGCTGAGCCGTTTCGTCAAGAACTCGATAGCGATCGCATCGCTTCAAGCCCCTTCTCGTTGTCACAAGTTACGCAACCCATCAAGCTTGTGCTCTTGAATCGCGATTTACGCGAACTTGCCATCGTGTCTTTTGTATTCTGCGGCCTGCAGATGATACTCACAAGCTATCTGGTGACCTATCTCACTCTTCAAATCAACATATCCTTTGTGGCGGCCGGCTTTGCCCTTGCCATGACGCAACTCGCGAGCGTGTTCGCGCGCGTATTTTGGGGGTGGGTCGCAGACCGCTTTTTATCGCCTCGCATGGTGATGGTCATTCTAGGCGTGATCATGGCGGCCTGCGCAGTGCTCACAGGCACCCTGTCTTCGTCTTGGTCTTACGGCATGATTATTTTGTTAATGACTGTTTTTGGAGCCTCCGCGATCGGTTGGAATGGCGTCTACATGGCAGAGGTGGCCCGCGTATCGCCGCCCGGCATGATCGCCTCAACCACTGGGGCTTCGCTGTTTTTTACCTATCTAGGCGGGATTGTTTGCCCGTCGGGCTTTGCCTATGTGATCATGGCAACCGAAAGCTATTCGTACGGCTTTATTATTTTTGGCCTGTTGGCGCTCGTGGTTAGCTTGAACCTGCTGTTTAGTAAAAAGCAGCGTTAAACACCACTTCGCCTAAGACTTGCGCAAGATCAAAGCAAGTTTCGCTGAAATTGCGATAATAGCGCTTGCTTTCATCGATTTAGCCTCTAGGACAGCCCCTCATGGATTTTTCACTGACCCCGGCGCAGCTTGAGCTGCAGCAGCGTACGCGTAGTTTTATTGCCGACATAATCATTCCGTTTGAAAAAGACCCGCGCGCGACGGCACATGGTCCAACGCCAGAGTTGCGCGCTGAGCTTGTGGCGCTTGCCCGTGCGGCGGGTTTGTTGACTCCCCACGCCTCGGTTGAGTTGGGCGGCCTGGGTTTAAGTCACGTTGATAAAGCCATCGTGTTTGAAGAGTCTGGCTATTCAACGCTTGGCCCCACCGCCATGAATATTCACGCGCCCGACGAAGGCAATATCCATTTGATGGAAATCGTCGCCACTGAAGCGCAAAAAGAGCGTTGGTTGCGCCCACAAGTGCAAGGTCTAACGCGTTCGTGCTTTGCCATGACCGAGCCCGCACCCGGTGCAGGTGCTGACCCTGGCATGATGAAAACGACTGCCGTCAAAGACGGTGACGATTATGTGATCAACGGCGACAAGTGGTTTATCACTGGTGCCGAAGGTGCCACCTATTGCATCATCATGGCCAAAATGGAAGACGGTTCAGCCACCATGTTTTTAAGTGACATGAATCGCAAAGGAATTTCGATCACTCGCCAGATGGACGCGATGGACAGCTGCTTTGCCGGTGGCCACTGTGTGATGAAGTTTGAAAATGTTCGGGTACCCGCCACTGATGTGTTGGGCGAAATTGGCCGAGGCTTTAAATACGCGCAAATTCGTTTGGCACCTGCACGCTTAACGCACTGCATGCGCTGGCTTGGCCAGGCACGTCGTGCACATGACATTGCTACACAATACGCCCGCACCCGCGAAGCCTTTGGTCGTATCTTAGGCAAACACGAAGGCGTCGGTTTTATGTTGGCCGATAACGATATGGATCTGCAAACGGCGCGCTTGCATATTGCACATACCGCGTGGTTGTTAGATCAAGGCCATAACGGTAACTTTGAATCGAGCCGCGCCAAAGTCACGTGTTCTGAGGCCGAGTGGCGCGTGATTGATCGTTGTGTGCAAATTTTAGGTGGTCAAGGCGTGACAGGCGAAACCATTGTGATGCGAATCTTTATGGATATGCGTGGCTTTAGGATTTATGATGGCCCAAGCGAAGTGCATCGCTGGAGCATGGCGCGCAAGATTATCGACGGCTTGGGGAAAACAGCGTGAGTCAAGTGTTAGACATGTTTAGCTTGAAAGGCCACGTGGCGCTGGTGACGGGTGCCTCGAGTGGGATTGGTCATCATCTTGCGCACACCTTAGCAAAAGCCGGTGCGCATGTGATTGTGGCGGCGCGCCGTGCCGATAAGCTTGCAACGCTTGTCGCTGAGCTTAAGGCCGCCGGCGCAAAAGCCGACGCTGTCTCGTTAGATGTCACAAGCCAGGCTAGCGTGAAAGCGTGCTTTGATCAGATCGAAACTATTGCAGGCGTGGCTGACATCATCATCAGCAATGCCGGCACCACCGTTGCCAAGCCCGCGCTAGAGCAAACTGAAGAAGATTGGGATAGCGTGTTAGATACCAATCTCAAAGGTTGCTGGATGGTCGATACTGAAGCCGCGCGACGTTTGGTCAAGGTCAAAAAGCCTGGCAGCATTATCAATATCTCGTCGATTTTGGGTGCACGCGTAGCGGGTGCTGTGGTGGGGTATTCGGCTTCTAAAGCGGGCGTCATCCAATTTACAAAATCACTGGCGCTTGAGTTTGCCCGTTACGGCATTCGCGTTAATGCGTTGTTACCTGGCTACGTGATCACTGATTTGAATCGCGAGTTTTTACTCAGTGAGCCAGGGCAAAAGCTGATGGCCCGCGTGCCCTCGCGCCGGTTCTCTGAATTGTCGGATATGGATGGCCCGGTGTTGTTGCTGGCCTCTGACGCTGGGCGCGCGATGACAGGTACGTCGGTGACAGTGGACTGGGGCCACTCAGTGAGTTCTTTATGAGTGGGGCTGGTTCATCATCTACAACTGGCACAGCTGCGTTTGACTCAGCCGTACTGGCTGACTGGATGCACGGCCAGGGTTTTTTAGACCGCCCTGCACTCGCTGTTAAGCCGTTAACAGGCGGTCAGTCGAACCCAACGTTTTTATTAACCAGTGGCGCGCAGCAATTTGTGTTGCGCAAGAAACCACCGGGCGTACTGTTGCCTTCGGCTCACGCGGTTGATCGCGAATATCGGGTGATGCAAGCCTTGCAAGGAAGCGATGTCCCCGTGCCAAAAGTCTACGCTTATAGCGAAGATTTGAATATTGTCGGTACGCCGTTTTATTTGATGGAATTTTTAAACGGCCGCGTGATTGTCGATCAATCACTGCCGGGTTTTACGCCCGCTGAACGTGGCGCCATTTACACTGACATGAATCGTGTCATGGCAGCGCTGCATAAAGTGGACGTCAACGCAGTCGGCCTTGAAACCTTTGGCCGCGCCGGTAATTATTTTGGTCGCCAAATCGCCCGTTGGAGCCGTCAATATCAAGAGGCGCGCAGCGAAGATATCAGCGCCCTTGAGTCGCTAATCGAGTGGTTGCCAGCCAACATCCCAGAGGGTGATCAAACCACCATCGTGCATGGCGACTATCGCTTAGATAACTTGGTGCTACACCCCACCGAGCCCCGCGCCATTGGTTTGCTTGACTGGGAGCTTGCCACGCTCGGCCACCCGATGGCTGATTTTGCTTATCACTGCATGAGCTGGCATATCCCCGCTAGCTTGTGGCGCGGCATTGGTGGCTTAGATTTGAAAGCCCTAGGCATCCCCAGCGAAGCCGACTACATCAAACAATATGGCACCGCCACAGGGTTTGAAGGTATCGAGCACTGGGATTTTTATATCGCGTATAACCTCTTCAGAATCGCAGCGATTTTGCAGGGGATTGCGCGGCGCGCGCAAGACGGTACGGCTGCGGCTGCCGATGCGATTGAGACGGGTAGTAAAGCAAAGCCGCTGGCTGAGATTGGTTGGAAGTATGCACAGCGGTATGAGGCTAGTCGTAAGCGGTGAAGTGAGCTGCTGCTTTGTTGTTAATCGCACTAGTGCGCGCTGTCAGACCCTAGCGTTATACCGACAGCCCACTCTTTAGCCATGTTGGTGTAAAGGCTAGGATCAATCCGCGAGTCTTGCTTTGCTTCTTGTAAAACTTGAGACATTGCATCGCTGATGCGCTGCAATGTTTTTTCAGGTGCCACGACACCGCAAACCGAGCGCCCAAACTCTAGCAATTCTTTGCGTGTTGGATAACTGCGACTGCCGTGCCTCCCCTTTTTAAGTTTTAAGGCCATCGTTCTATCGATGTCTTCAAAGCCGCCGGGTCTTTCAAATTTATATATTGTGGTTGTTACAACATCATAGAGGGGTGACAACCTAATAGAGCTGTCGTTTTTCCCCTGATAAAGCATCCCGAAATTCTTTAAATGGGCATCTCCGTTTCTGACCATAATCGACAAGCTTAATTGCTCAAAAAACGCTAA
>JABMMM010000324.1 GCA_013205565.1 Alcaligenaceae bacterium
GCAGCCATGACAACATCACAAACCGCCTGAGGTGCTGCAATCTCAGGTTTTTTGCTTTTGGTCTGCGAAAGGGATTCTAACCATCTTGGCCGCGCCGTATTCCCAATCTTACGCATAAGATCAAGGCAGCTCTGTAGATTGTCGAGTCATTTGTATTTGACATTTGATATCACTATTGATACTATTTATGAATGAGTACAGTTGAAAAAATTCTCGAACAAATGCACACTGAGCCTGCCAATGTGCGCTTTGCCGAGCTACAACGTGTGTGTGAAACCTATTTTGGAAAACCCAGGCAAAACGGCAGCAGTCACGCCATCTACAAAACGCCATGGCCTGGAAATCCGAGGGTCAATATTCAGAACAACAAAGGAAAGGCAAAGGCTTATCAAGTTCGACAAGTCCTTCTTGCCATTGAGCGTTTAGGAGCTAAGCCATGAACATCAATCACTACACCTATCGAGTCACTTGGTCTGCCGAAGACAACGAGCACGTGGGTTTATGCACAGAGTTTCCCTCGCTCTCTTGGCTTGCAGCCAGCCCTGAAAAAGCACTTTCCGGCATCCGCCGAGTCGTGGGTGAAGTGGTTTCTGAAATGACTGCCTGTGGTGAACCCATCCCAGAAGCGCTTGCTGAAAAGAACTACAGCGGCCGCTTCATGGTTCGAGTGCCATCGCTCGTGCATCGTCGCCTCGCTACCGAGGCTGCCGATCTGGGGGTGAGCATCAACCGCTTAGTTTCGGCTAAATTGGCTCTCTCTTAACAGCCAACGCTCAAGGAAACCCCCAACGAACTGGAATCAGTTCGAACGACTTGGAATCAGTTCGAAATAGTCTTGGCGGGGTAGCACTGACAACATCACAAACCGCCTGAGGTGCTGCAATCTCAGGTTTTGGGGTTTTGGTCTGCGGGAGGGATACTAACTACCGTCGATATAACGAACAGATTTTGGCGAGTTCGACTGGCAAAGCAACCCAGACAATGGCAATATTGGATCGGCGCTAACAACCTGCTCTCTTAGTCAGTTTGTCAGCGGCGTCCTGCGACAGAAACATTACAAAGGCCTTGGCTTTTTTGTCTCAGAGACCAAAATGATACGCCCACCCAAAATTGTGGCAACCACGGGTATATCTTTGATCTTAATTGAGTCGACCGTCATTGGATCGTCGTCTAACACTGCAAAGTCAGCAAATTTACCGGGTTCAATACTACCGATTAAATCCTCTTGCCCCAAAGTGTAGGCTGCATCAATGGTCACCATGCGCATGGCTTGTTGAACAGTGATCGCCTGCGCGGGTGCCCACTTTTGATCACCAGTGTACAAGTTCAGCCTGTTTACAACTGCCCAGACCTCGGTTAAGGGCATTGGCGGTGCGACAGGGTTATCAGAGTGCAGCGAAACGACTACACCCTCTCGCACTAGGTCTCCTACACGCGTCGCGTAAGACACGCGATCGTGTCCAACATCCTTCGCTTGGATACCGGCACGCGTATAAAAATACGCTGGATTGACACTGACCACTGCACCAAGCGCTTTGACTTTTTTAACATTCATCGAGGTGGGCAACCCAAAATGTTGCAACGTAAAGCGGTGATCAAAGCGAGGCTTCTCGTCTTGTAGCAATTGCAGTGCTGAAAGGGTGTTTGCAATGCCAGCGTTACCGTTCGTATGCAGATGAATTTGAAAACCCGCTTTCCACCAAGGCAACATGGCTTTTGCATAATCAGCCGGTGTTGCATAAAAAATCAGCCCTTTATGCCAGTCGGTATATGAGGGATTTTGCAACATCATGGTGTTAGCAAGATAGGCATCGTCGCCAATAAATTTCACGCCATTAAACATTAGGCGATCAGTGTTTAAGGTTTTTAGCTTTTGTACCTCGGCAACAGCTTGCGCGCCGTACTTAGCCGTAAAACTATCGGCATGGGCAACGGGAAACAGCCGCAACGACGTTGCGTTGGATTCGCTGATTTTCTTAAAAATGGCTGTCTCTAACGCGATATTTAAAATGCCAAAGGTCATTTCACTATACGAGGTGATACCATTTTGCTGTGCCAGATCGTTTGAATACAGCATCGCAGTTGGGAGCTTCTCAGGATTGAGCAGATCTTTACCCGCCACCTCATTGACATATTGCGACGCGACCGCGCCTAAAAACTGCCCGTTCGAAGATCCATCTTTTTCGAAGCCAGCACCGATCATATTTTTGATCGCCTCTGCAGTGACGCCATATTTTGCAAGTGCGGCGCTATTTAAAAAGAAATTATGCTCAGAGCTATCCCAAACTAAAATTGCGCGCGTATTTGAGACCTGATCGAGCATTTTACGGTCGGGAATCTCGCCCATCGCGGCAATGTCATAGCCCCACGAGAGCAGTGGTTCTGCAGGGTCTTTAATAGCAGCAGAATACTCTTTAAGCTTGGCAATGGCCGCTGCCAGATCTGCGACGCCCGAAAACGCAGGACCCCAGGGATTCGGTAACGGTTGCGCGGTCAAGGGCAGGCTCGTTTGAGTAATGCCACCGAGCAAAGGATGACCATGTGCTTCGACAAAGCCTGGATAAAGAATTTTGTCTGCAAACTGTTGATTAATTTCATGCGGATACTTATCGAGCCACGGCTTAAGCTGGTCAAGAGACCCGACAGACAGGATCTTTCCGTCAGCAACAGCGACCGCAGAGGCACTCGGAATCGCCGGATCCATTGTCACGATTTTTTTTGCCACAAACACTGTTATTTTTTTAGGCGCAGACATATAGACCGGCTCGCCGTGACCTTGCGCCTGTGAGCTAAACGACAAACACGCAAACCAGATTGCCAAGCTAGGATATTTAAACAAGGTAGGCGGGTTCATTAGCGACTCTCTCTGAGGGTAAGTAACGGCTCTTTTTGAAACTGGCTACTCTTATAACACGATGGATATTACGATCAAGAAAGAAGCCGAAGTGACACTTTCAGTTTACGCTAGAACGCCTCACCCGACCCAATCGCAATCGAGCAGCCCCCTAACACATAGCGCATATCGCAGCACACTGGAGCCGTCGATTTACGGGGGTGGGGGTACGGTGGGGTGTCGGTTGGCTGAAATCGACAAGGGGTGGGGTGTCGCTGGAAAGAAACAAGGGCGGCGAAGCGCGGCCGGTCCGTGTACTGCGCCCAGATAAGTGCCCCTCTGCACTGAGGCCCGACACCACAGTCACCAACCTGCGGCCAAGTCAGCATCGCTTGATTACGGATGCCTAAGTGACGTGTGTGGGGAAAAAACAAAAAGCACCCGAAGGTGCTTGATTTGCTTGACTTCTTGGCGGGGCAGTCCTGAGCCCCTTACAAACTGCCTGAGGTGCTGCACTGGGCGCTTGAGGTACAGCCAACGGAGCTCCACGTCACTAACACTTGAAATACTTTGGTAGATTATCGTGAATTATGTCTCCCACTCGGCGCTGTGTATGTAACGCTCTAGCCACTATATTTTTATTTGTGAGCATCACTTATTACAGCGTGTTTGCCAGCACACTCAGCATATTGAATCACCAGCCTTAGATAGCTTTTCATCAAATCATCCCAGGACGCCGACGTAAAACTATCTACCCCCGGGCAAGGACTGGCCAGGTTTGCTGGTATTGGCGCTCGAGATGGCGGCGTTGAGCTCGCGCAGCCTGTCAGAATCAATAAGGCAATCAGCAGGCAGTGGCTTTTCGATGATGA
>JABMMM010000325.1 GCA_013205565.1 Alcaligenaceae bacterium
GCTCATGGAAATTGTGATGCTAATTTCAGGGCTCAGTATTCTAGGCCAATGTCTTTACGGTCGATAAGCATCGTTTACATTCGCAGCGTCATCGCCAAAAAGTAAACCGCCCCTTATTTAAGCTCCACCGCAAAACCCCGCTGCACAGCCGGGCGCGCCATCATCGTTTCATACCAACGCTTCACGTTCGGGAAGTCATTTAAATCGACTTGATGGCGTTGGTGACGCCACGCCCAGCCCAAGATCGCAAAGTCGGCGATCGAAAGCTCGCCAGCAAAAAATGTGTGGCTAGCTAAGCGTTGATCCATCACACCATACAGGCGTCGCGTCTCTTTCATATAACGGGCCAAGCCATAGCGCTTATCGTCTTCATTCGCCAAGCCTAAAAAGTGATGGACTTGCCCTGGCATCGGCCCAAAACCTGCCATCTGAAACATCAACCACTCATAAACGGCAACGCGTGCACGCGGCTCAGTAGGTAAAAACTTACCCGTTTTTTCAGCGAGGTAGATCAGGATTGCGCCTGACTCAAACACACTGATTGGCTTTGCATCTGGGCCCTCAGAATCCAAAATTGCTGGGATTTTATTATTTGGACTGAGCTTCAAAAAAGCAGGCTTGAATTGTTCGTCTTTAGTAATGTCGACCGTGTGGACCATATAGGGTACGCCCATTTCTTCAAGGGCAACCGATATCTTGCGACCATTTGGAGTATCAAAGGTGTGTAATTGAATCGTCATGGCGTTATCACAACTTATATGCCTGACGTCCGATCAGCTTCCAATCACCGCCTTCTAAGCGAAACACATACATGATCTCCAGTTCAACGTGCCCAGGCTTACCGCCCGAATTCGTATCGCCCGACAAATGATTGCGAACAATCGCAGTATTACCCATCAGCGCGATTTTTTGATTCGTAATGTCGATTTTGACGAATACCGAACGGCGCTCAACCAAGGACGAAACAAACTCGGCTTTAGTTTCCAGGCGCCCATTCGAATGACCATAACTTAACTGAGCACCCGTGATCGCATTGAGCTTTTGCGCGTCGCCAGAAAGAATCGCAGCGTTCAAAGCGTCCATCGCTTTCGCCACGTCCGCCTCCGTGGCTTGTTGTGCAAAAGCGCTCGAGCAAGCCAATACAAAACAACTCAAAAATTGAAAAAAACGAGTCATGACAGTCCCCTCTAAATATTATGATTATTGATACACCATTTATAGTCGATAAATCGCCCGTCCGGACAGTACTTTTTGCGAACGCAACCGGCGCGCTGCGAGTCGCTCCAAAAATTGTAACGATTTTGGTTACAAAAAAGTTGAACGAAAGGCCCTAAATACGTAGTTTTGCGTGTTGCCCTAAGTGCCTGAACTCTCTATCATTTGCCCATGGAAAAACGCATCACAATCTTTGAAGTCTTGGCCGAGCAAAACCAAAAATCGATTGATCGCCTTGATCGCTCGATCGATCGTCTCGAACGCTCGATCGCCGATCTACGTGCGGATGTTGATCGAAAATTCACTTGGATGATCGGTGCTCAAATAGGCAGTTTGCTTGCGACGATTGGCTTTATGGCCAAGTTAGCGCGTTTCTTTTGAGCCCATACATGGAAAAATGCGTCACAACCCTAGAAGTCTTGGCAGAGCAAAATCAAAAATCAATCGACCGTCTTGATCGCTCGATTGCTGATCTTCGCTCAGACATGAATTGCAGATTCACTGAAGTTGATCGAAAATTCACTGATGTCGATCGCAAATTTACGTGGCTGATTGGCATGCAATTCACCACGTTTATTGCCATCATCGGCATCTTTGCCAAACTCGCCAATATTTTCTAAGCAGGCCTTGGCGCGCCAAGGCCTCGCACGCGGCTCACGACTACGCAGAAAAATTCAATTTCAAGCCGGGTCGATCCCATTTCATCGAAACAAGCTTTCCGGTTGACGACACTGTAATGTAGGCGGTCATCAAATCCGCACCGCCAAAACAAATGTTCGTAATATACCCATCAGGTATTGGCACGGCACGCACAAACTTGCCAGCAGGCGTCACGACCGTAATCGTCCCGGTCACCAAGGTGGCCACACAGATGTTGCCCTCACCATCAATTCCCATACTATCCAGGCGATCGTAGTGCGTAAATACGTACACTAAACGCCCACCGTGAGGCGAAGGGGCGGGCTGTTTAGCTACCTCACCTGGGGCCACAATATCGAAGGCCCAAATCCGCGCCGTGTCGGTTTCGGCAATATAAATCACCTTACCGTCAGGCGACATCCCGATACCATTGGGTCCACTAATTGGATACACCACCTCGGTGAGCGACTTGCCATCAATCGATGCATAGTAGATACCGCCATGCGCGCGCGTACGGTCGTACTTCTTGCCAAAGTCGGTAAAGTACATGCCGCCCAGGGTATCGAATACGAGATCGTTAGGGGCAGACAGTTTATGCTCACCGCAGTGGGTATATAGCTTTTTGATCACGCCCGTTGCTAGGTCGAGCCGGTCGATCGAACCACCCTGATAGTCGGCCGCGGGACCCATTGAGACATAATGGTTGGGCAGGTACCAACTGCCGCCGTTGTTGCAAATGTAGATTGCCCCGTCAGGCCCGCGCGCCAAGCCATTGGGGCCACCTGGGCAGGCAATCATGTCTACGCGACCATCAGGGTAAATACGTTGAATACGTTGATTACGGATTTCGGTTACCAAGACTGAACCATCTGACAAGGCCAACGGGCCTTCTGGAAAGCCCATGTCGGTCGCGAGCACTTTAAACTCAGGTAGTTCTGTATTCATCGCTTATCTCCAAGGATATTATTTTTTTAGAATCATCTCAGCGGCTTTCTCGGCAATCATCATCGTCGAGGCACAAGTATTGGCCGAGACAATATTGGGCATGATTGACGCATCCACCACTCGCAAGCCTTCAAGGCCATGAACACGCAATTGAGCATCGACCACGTTGCCGCGCTCTGAACTCGGCCCCATGCGTGCGGTGCCATTCAAGTGATAAGACGATACCCCATAGCGCCGAATGTAATCTAGCATTTCATCGTCACGTTCAGTTTGCACACCCGGCATCGATTCACCAACCGAGTATTGCGCCAACGCTTGCGTCTTTAAAAGCTCACGCGCAAGCCGCATACCATCCAGTAATACGCGTCGATCATTTTCATGCTCGAGGTAATTAGGTTGTATGGCGGGGGCCTCGAAAGGATCGGTCGAAGTTGCGTGGACGTAGCCCATACTTTCGGGGCGATGTTGCCACACCCCGCAGGTCATGCCTGGATATTTATCTAACAACCCAACATAGCCTTCACGATAGCTCGCTGGCGAAAATACCCCCTGCAGATCTGGGCGAGTTAACCCTTGACGAGATTGCCAAAAAAAGTGAACAAGCGACGGGCTTAACGCGAGGATACTTGGCTGTTTAAATAACCATCGTGCAATTTGACCCCACAGCCGCGGCGCTCGCGCCAACTCGTTGATGGTCGCGATCCCTTGTACTTTAGCGACCACACGAATCGAAAAGTGATCTTTTAAATGGTGACCGACACCAGGCATATCACGCAACACCGGCACGCCTAAACTTGCTAGCACGCTTGAAGGACCCACCCCGGATAACTGTAATAACTTAGGTGTATTCAACGCCCCCGCACAAAGCAAGACTTCACGCCGCGCACTCACTGAATGACGCGCACCACCCTTACCCCCGCGCACATACTCAACGCCAGTCGCGCGCACGCCGTCAAATACAATTTTTGCGGCATGCGCCTGCGTCAGTACAGTGAGATTCGAACGTTTACGCGCCGGACGTAAAAATGTACGCGCTGTGCTCATGCGATAGCCGCGATGGATATTACGCTGAAAATAGCCAACACCCGCTTGGGTTGCACCGTTGTAATCTGGGTTGCGAGGGATGCCAAGTTCTTGGGCACCAGAAATAAACGCTTCACTGATGGGGTGAATCCAGTCAATATTGGTAATTGGCATCAAGCCCGATCGGCCGCGATACCTATCATCGCCCTCACCGATGCGTGACTCTGTCTTTTTAAAAAAAGGTAAGACGTCGGCGTAGCTCCACCCCGCGTTACCGGCCGCGGCCCAGTCATCAAAATCTTCAGCTTGGCCGCGGTTATAGACCAAGCCGTTAATGGCCGTTGAGCCGCCCAAGGTTCTACCTTGGGGTACGGGCACCCTTCGCCCACCTGTATGCTCGGTCGGTTCTGTCGAAAAGGGAAACGTCACCTTCGGATCAAAGACTTTTTTGATGTAACCGGCTGGCATGTGCAGCATGGGATCCCAATCGGCAGGCCCCGCTTCGAGCACACACACTGAAACGGATGGATCTTCAGATAAGCGATTGGCTAAGATCGAACCTGCCGCCCCGCTGCCGATGATGATGTAATCAAAGCTGCCCTGTGGCAGGGCTGATGCAGTTGTCATCAATATGCTCCAAGAAAGGTGGCGCCGCGCTCTTTATGTCTCTGAGTTCACGATGGTTGAGATTCATGATACCGTCTCAACATACTGTTTAAAGCCGTTGCGCTGGTAGTTGCGGGTTTCCCCTGATAAAGTCGGCTGCTTTTTCGGCAATCATCATGGTGGGTGCGCCGGTGTTGCCCGAGGTCATCGAGGGCATCACCGATGCGTCGATCACCCGCAAGCCCTCTAAACCCAAGACACGCAGCTCTGAATCGACTACCGCCAACGGGTCACTCGTCTGCCCCATCTTGCAGGTGCCCATAAAGTGCCATGCCGTACCCCCACGCTCGCGCGCGCAGGCTAATAGTTCGGCATCGGTTTGTGCAGAGGCAGGCGGAAAATCATCGGCTTGACCATATTTTGCAAGCGGTGGGCTGTGCAACATTGCGCGGGCTAAACGTAAGCCATCGATCGCCGTTTGCTGATCGCGCGGATCGGTAAGATAGTTTGGTTGAATACGCGGCAACTCGAACGGATTGCTTGAGCGCGCACGCACATAGCCTACGCTGTACGGTCGCTGTTGATAAAAACCCAGCGTCATCCCCGCAAACTGGTCGAGCTGGCCTGCAATACCCGCCGCATAGCTGCCCGGTGAAAAATGCAACTGCAAATCAGGCTCGGTCAGCTCGGGGCGCGATCCTGTAAAGCCAAAGGCCACCGAGGGGCTGATTGACAAGACGCTGGGCCTGCCCAGTGCCCATTTAACAATTTCGCCCAATAATCTAACACCGCGCGCGGTACTGTTGATGGTCTGCACACCTTGCACGCGCACCACCGAACGCACCATGAAGTGGTCGTGAAAGTTTTCACCAACGCCTTCAAGCGCATGAAACACATTGATACCCAACTCTTTTAAGACCGCCTCAGGGCCAATTCCTGACACCTGTAATAACTTTGGCGTATTAGCTGCCCCAGCACTGAGGATCACCTCGCGCTTTGCCCGTACAGTCTGCACAGGTGCATTGGGGGCAGCTTGAACCTGCACACCTACCGCGCGCTTACCTTCAAATAAAATGCGAGTCACCTGCGCCTGCGTGCGAACCTCTAGCCGAGCTTGCCCACGCGCGCGTGCCGGCTTTAAAAAGGCTTTGGCAGCACTGACGCGCCGCCCGTTCTGAATCCAGCGTTGGTAATAGCCCGCACCCTATTGGCTTCCCGCGATGTAATCAATATGCGAGGGTAAGCCAAAGCCGGCTGCGGCCTCAATAAAAGCATCGCACAACCGATGGCGCCAATCACAAATGGTGATGGGCAAGAGGCC
>JABMMM010000326.1 GCA_013205565.1 Alcaligenaceae bacterium
ATCGCCAAGCGAATATCGGTGTCGATGTTGATCTTACGCACACCAAACTTGATCGCAGTTTGAATTTCTTCCACTGGCACGCCGTAGGTTTCTTTCATATCCCCGCCAAACTGGCGGATCTCGGCGAGCAGGTCTTGCGGCACGCTTGAACTGCCATGCATGACCAAGTGTGTATTGGGCAGGCGTTTGTTGATTTCTTTGATGCGCGAAATCGACAAAATATCGCCCGTGGGCTTGCGCGTAAATTTATAGGCGCCGTGGCTGGTGCCGATCGCGATCGCTAAGGCATCAAGTTGCGTTCGACGCACGAAATCGGCAGCCTGCTCAGGGTCGGTTAACAATTGATCCATCGTCAGTTTGCCGTCGGCACCATGGCCGTCTTCTTTCTCGCCTTCCATGGTTTCGAGCGAGCCCAGACAGCCAAGCTCGCCTTCAACCGTCACGCCTAACTTGTGCGCCATCTCGACCACTTGCTTAGTGACCGCAACGTTGTAGTCATAGTCAGCAATCGACTTACCGTCTTCTTTTAACGAACCATCCATCATCACACTTGAAAAACCAAGGTCAATGGCGCCCTGGCAAATCTTGGGCGATTGGCCATGGTCTTGGTGCATCACCACAGGAATATTTGGATACGACTCAACCGCAGCCTGAATCAAATGTTTAAGAAAACCCTCGCCCGCATATTTGCGCGCGCCCGCTGAGGCTTGCATGATCACTGGGCTGTCGGTTTGCGCGGCTGCCTCCATGATGGCTTGAACCTGTTCGAGGTTATTGACGTTGAAGGCGGGGATGCCATAACCATGCTCAGCGGCATGATCCAAAAGCTGGCGCATAGAGACGAGTGCCATGAGAAATCCTTTTTTAGAGCAAAATGACGGGATGGAGGATGAATTAACTGCGTATTTTACGGCAGCATGACGGTATTTTCCCTAAAAACACCCCAAAGTCGGGTTTCGCCTGAGCCAGATCAACTATCGAGACACTTTTATGCCGCCGAGCAGCCCAAATTCTGCAATTTCCCTTGTGCTCTCTTTTGAAAAAGACGAGGTTACGCAAACACTAACGTGGCGCTCTGAAAACAATTGGGCACCCCCAAAACGCACTGTTTTAGCCGATGACACGATGACCGCCGACATTGCTTACCGTCTCGCGAGCGAAGGAGTCGGACTGATCTGGACGGGTGACTTTCAAAATGCCCGCCAATTACTGCAAGCGCTCGGTCGACGCACCGCCAAGCGTCGGGTGAAGTATGCCGAGCAGCCCTACCCCGAGCGCTTTCATCAAGTCCGCCTAGCGCGTGCGCAACGGGCACGCACACTAGGCATGCTGTTGCTGCCGTTCGAAGCCCATCACACCCTGAGCTTGCGTCGCGCGCCCGACGTGGCGACTGCCTGCGTGGCTGCGTATGGCGACCATGCCGAACCCTACGTCATGCCCATGACCGAACTGCTAGGCGTGATCAGCGCCTACGAATGGCGTAAAAAAGGCGTCGAGGTCGCTGCTCTGCAAGATCGTATCCACCCCCATTACGGGGTCTTTGCACCGATTCGCGCAGAGTATCTGGATTTGATCAGCCAAGCCTTCAGAGCGAGTCCCCTGACAATCAATACCGCTTTTGATATTGGGACTGGCACCGGTGTCATCGCTGCTTTGTTGGTTAAACAAGGCGTCAAGCACGTCGTTGGCACTGACAACAGCGCGCGCGCTTTGCTGTGTGCGCAAGATAATATCAATCGTCTGGATATGGCAAAGCACATCACCTTGAAACAGGGAGATTTGTTTCCTGAGGGGCAGGCGGATTTGATCGTGTGCAATCCCCCCTGGCTGCCCGGACGCCCTGCGTCAACTCTGGAACAAGCGGTCTATGACCAAGACCAGCATATGTTGCTGGGGTTTCTATCGGGCTTAACAACGCACCTGACACCCAAGGGGCAGGGTTGGTTACTTTTGTCGGATTTGGCCGAGCACCTCGGTTTGCGCAGCAGAGCGGCCTTATTAGCGGCCATCGAGCGTGCGGGACTGGTCGTGCTGGAGCGGCTCGATACTCGCCCAACTCACCCCAAAACAAAAGAAGAAGCTGATCCGCTGGCCGACGCACGTCGCGCTGAGGTCACCTCGCTCTGGAGGCTTGCGGCCCGTTAGGCTTGGCGACGGGCAGATTTCGGACGAAACCCTTTGACTACCGCGTCATGGGTTTCGATATAGGGCCCACCGATTAAATCAATGCAATACGGCACTGCGGCGAAAATCCCTGACACCACCACGCTACCATCTTCACGCTTCAGGCCTTCGAGGGTTTCACTGATGGCTTTAGGCTGCCCGGGCAAATTAATGATGAGGGCAGCGTGGCCTTCGATCTCACGCAACACGGCCACCTGGCGCGACAAGATCGCGGTAGGCACAAACTGCAGGCTGATTTGTCGCATTTGTTCGCCAAAGCCGGGCATGTCGCGAGTGGCCACTGCCTGCGTCGCCTCGGGGGTGACGTCGCGACGCGCGGGGCCTGTGCCGCCCGTTGTCAGCACCAGATGACAACGCTCGCTATCAACGAGTTCGATCAAGGCCGCCGAGATCTCAGCGGCATCATCTTGAATCAGGCGGGTCACGGTTTGCAACGGGGTAGACACGGCGCGCGCAAGCCAAGCCTGCAACGCCGGAATCCCTTGATCCGCATAAACACCCTGCGAGGCGCGATCTGACACCGAAACAATCCCCACCCGCAAGATGTCTGAAGACGTTGTCACTTGCATTATAAAAAACCCTCGGTCAAACCATTGAAGTCGAATCGTAATTTACCAGCGTCTACGGACAGAGGCTTGACCACGCCTAACGCTTCACCACGTTTTACTTAAGCTGCCGACAAATCTCTGTCGTCACGTCAGAGCACGACGCCACGCCGCCCAGATCACGTGGGATCGCCTTGCCATCCGCTAAAGTCGCCTCGACTGCCTGCTCGATGCGTTGCGCGGCATTCATTAAGTTTTGATCGGCATGGCGATCGCCTAACCAACGCAGCATAAACGAACCCGACAAGATCGTCGCCAAGGGACTCGCGATATTTTGCCCGGCGATATCTGGTGCCGAGCCGTGCGCACCCTGAAACAAACCATGGTGATCGCCCAACTCACCCGAGGGTGCAATCCCCATCCCACCAACCGTGGCGGCACCCAAATCCGAAATAATGTCACCAAACATATTTTCAGCGACGATCACATCATAGAACTCGGGACGTTTAACCAGATGTACTGTAATCGCGTCAACGTAGGCGTAGTCGATTGCGACATCGGAATAGTCTTGCGCCACCTCGTCACAGACGGATCTGAAAAAAGCATAACTGCGCAAAATATTGGCCTTGTCGCACACCGTCATGCGACGTACGCCGTCAGAGGGTGCGCCCTTGCGCTTGCGCGCTAACTCGAAGGCAAACTTGGCGATTCGCGACACGCCCTTACGCGTCAACACCAACGTATCGGTAGCGACCTCACCGCGCAACAGAACGCCTGCGCCGCGGCTAGCATATAAGCCTTCGGTGTTTTCACGCACGATGATGTAATCAATGTCACCAGACTGGCGGTTTTTAAGCGGCGAAAAGTCAGCCTGATACAAACGAATCGGCCGCACGTTGGCGTACAGATCAAGTTTGAAACGCAATTGCAGGTGCAAGTCGTTGCCCACTTCAGTGCCGTCGGGATACGTCACGCTGGGCAAACCTGCCGCCCCATGCAACATCGCGTGCGACGTATTGCAGGCATCAAAGGTTTCTTGTGGCAAGACCTGACCGGTTTTGACGTAATGCGATGCGCCTCCAGGGAACTGATTAAAAGATAGCTGATTTGCGCCAAGCGCCTCTTTTAAGACGGTGACCGTTGCTGCGCAAACCTCGGGGCCAATACCATCGCCCTCGATGGTTGCAATGTCGTACGTTGTCATGTCTTCTCCTGAAATCCGCCGTTATGCACCAAAATGGATCAATTATTGTTTTACAAGCGTCGGTTTTAAATAATCCCTTTAAACCTGCACCCGCCTCACCCTAAGTCGAGTTAAGATACGCGGTCAATTTTCGCGATTTTGATGCACGGTCATCTTTGAATCAACCAGAACCGATACCTTAACAGTATCGCTTAAAGATTGACTGCCTGACGCGAGCGATTTCTTTACCCGGAGCCGAGATGGACAATATAAAAACAGGTGTCGATGCGCTATTTATTTTATTAGGCGCAATCATGATTTTAGCGATGCACGCCGGCTTTGCGTTTTTAGAGCTCGGCACAGTGCGTGAAAAAAATCAAGTCAACGCGCTAGTCAAAATTTTGGTCGATTTTTCGGTCTCAACAATCGCTTACTTTTTTATCGGCTATTCGCTTGCCTACGGCACGAACTTTTTCATGGGGGCTGAAGAGCTTGCTGCGAAAAGTGGCTTTGAACTGGTCAAGTTTTTCTTTTTACTCACCTTTGCGGCAGCCATCCCCGCGATTGTGTCGGGTGGCATTGCCGAGCGTGCAAAATTTAACCCTCAGTTGTTGGCCACCTTTTTATTAGTGGGTTTTATTTATCCCATCTTCGAAGGTATTGCCTGGAACCCCGAACATCCCTTTGGCTTCCAAGCCTGGGTCAAGAGCTTTAGCGGCGAAGAGTTTCACGATTTTGCCGGTTCAGTGGTTGTACATGCTGTTGGGGGTTGGATTGCCTTACCCGCCATTCTGCTGCTCGGTGCACGTCAGGGCCGTTATCGCAAAGATGGGCGCATGGCCGCGCACCCGCCTTCAAATGTTCCTTTCTTGGCCCTAGGCGCTTGGATCCTGACGGTGGGCTGGTTTGGCTTTAACGTCATGAGCGCCCAAACCATCGACAAGATTAGTGGCCTAGTCGCCATGAACTCTTTAATGGCAATGGCGGGTGGCACCTTAGCCGGTTGGTTCTTTGGCAAAAACGATGCGGGCTTTAGCTATAACGGCCCCTTGGCAGGCTTGGTGGCTGTGTGTGCCGGTTCTGATTTGATGCACCCCTTAGGGGCGCTGGTAGTAGGCTTGGTGGCCGGCGCGCTGTTTGTGTTGGTCTTTACGCTTGAACAAAACCGCTGGAAAATCGACGATGTCTTGGGCGTGTGGCCGTTGCATGGTTTGTGCGGGGTCTGGGGCGGTATCGCCGCGGGTATCTTTGGACAAAAAGCACTCGGTGGCATCGGTGGAGTCAGCTTGTCGGCTCAACTGATTGGCACTGGCCTAGGTGTTGGGATCGCGCTGATCGGTGGCTTTATTGTGTACGGCTTACTCAAAATGACAATGGGCCTGCGCATGGACCCTGAAGACGAACACGCGGGCGCTGATCTCAGTATCCACCATGTGTCGGCTACGCCTGAATCTGAAAGCTCTTGGTGATAGTAATATCGAAGCTCAATATTGTTTGAGCTTCTGCCGAGGGCTGTTTCGCCATGAAAAAAACTGTCAAGATTGATTACGTATCAGATATTGCCTGCCCCTGGTGTGCGGTCGGCTTGGGCGCAATTGAACAGGCGCTTAAAAATATTAACGGCGAGTTCGACGTCGAGATTCATTTTCAACCGTTTGAGCTTAATCCACATATGCCTGAAGGCGGGCAGGATGTGATCGAACATTTGACTGAAAAATACGGCATGCCTGAAGCACAAATTCGGGTCAATCAAAAAAACATTCGCGATCGTGCCGCTGCAGTGGGTTTTGACTTTCACCCCGAGGGTCGCAAGCACGTTTACAACACGTTTAATGCGCACCGTTTATTACATTGGGCCGAGGTTGAGCTTGACTTGCAAGCCCAATATCGCCTCAAGCGCGAATTACTAGGCACCTATTTCACCTTAGCCGTAAGTTTGGATGATCACAATAATCTGATCGATGCCGTCAAACGCGCAGGCTTGGATACCGTGCGTGCGCAAGAGGTCTTAAGTCAAAACTTATTCAACGCCGAAGTGCGTGCCCGCCAGCAAAAATACACAGGCTTAGGGATCAGCTCAGTGCCGTCGGTGATCATCAATGATCAATACCTGTTGCAAGGTGCCCAACCTGCTGAGGCCTTTGAGCAAGCCCTGCGTCAGGTCGCCGCGCAGACCGCTTAGCGGCCGTTACATCTCGAAATATTTTGTAACTATTTGATAGAGACTCTTTAGCACCCCTCTAATAGAATTAAATATTAGAGGGTGTGCCTATGCCAACAATTAGTTCGTTTTACGGTATTTCAATACGCATGTTTTTTAATGATCACGTGCCGCCTCACTTTCACGTCGAATACGCTGAATTCAAAGCAACCGTCGACATAGTCGAATTAAGAATTTCCGGCGGTAAACTACCTCGCAGAGCCCAAGAACTCGTTTTGGACTGGGCAGAGTTACACCAGAACGAGCTTTTAATTGACTGGCAATTGTGCACCATCAAGCAGCAGCCAAATCCGATCAACCCCTTAGTGTGAGAGCAAGATGCCTTGGGATGTCGTTGACTTAAAGATAATCGCGCCCCTTACGTTGCTTGTACGCTTTTCAGACGGCACCTCGGGCGAGGTGCGCTTTGAAACCAGTCATCTGACCGGAGTCTTTTCTGCACTAAAGGACTTTAATTTTTTTAAGCGAGCCTTTATCGACCGCGGAGCGGTCGCTTGGCCTGAGAATATCGATCTCGCTCCAGACGCCATGTACAACGAGATCAAGGCGAACGGTGTTTGGGTCTTACGCTAGCAAGACCTCTTGGGTCATGCGTTCGCGTAAGCGATCCATAAACCCCAAGCACTCTTCTAGCTGACTGATCTCGATAAATTCGTTGGGTTTGTGCGCCACGGCAATGTCGCCGGGGCCGATCACCACGCACGGGATCCCTGCATGGTTTAACCAACCTGCATCCGTGGCAAACGATACGCGGCCCAACAGGTTGTTGCGCGCCAACGCTTTGCCAAGATACGAGATGGGGGCTTCGTGATCGGTCGACAACGGCGCTGAATTCGAAATCATTTCAAACTCAATATCTGCCTGGGCAGAAATTTTGCGCATCTCTGTTTTCAACACCTCAGCGTAGTCTTGCACTTGCTTGATCAGTTCGTCGGCGTTGCCTTGTGGCAAGGTCCGACAATCAAATATAAATTCGCAATCTTTTGCCACAATATTTGGCGCAGTACCGCCCTTGATCACGCCTGTTTGCATGGTGCTATGCGGCGTTTGAAATAAGGGGTCAAACGGGCCGTTCACTTGCATTTGTGCAGACATCGAGCGAATTTTTTCAATCAACCGCCCTGCGTATTCAATCGCATTGACCGCCTCGGGCACCATCGAAGAATGCGCCTCTAAACCACGCACGCGGCAACGCGTCACGCGCATGCCTTTATGGCCTGTCATCACCTGCATACGCGTCGGCTCACCGACAAAGCAGCCGGCTGGATGAATATTGGCAGCCGCCAAATCACGAATCAAGGTTTGCACACCAATGCACCCGACCTCTTCGTCATAGGTCAACCCGATATGCAAGGGCTGCTTGAGTTCACTATTCATATAAGCCGGCAACATCGCTAACGACGCGGCGATAAAGCCCTTCATGTCGACCGCACCGCGGCCGTAAATGCGGCCATCGGCGATATGCGCTTTAAACGGATCGGTATCCCAGGCTTGCCCATCAACCGGCACCACATCAGTGTGACCACATAACACAATGCCGCGCGTTTTTTGATCGCCCAAGGTGGCAAACAAATTGGCCTTACGCTTTTCGGCATCGTAAGACAGGCGGGTGGCAAGACCCAAGCCCTTTAAATGATCGCGCACAAACTCAATCAGGCCTAAATTTGATTCGCGACTGGTCGTGTCAAACGCCACTAGGGTTTTGATCAGTTCGATGGTGTTTGCAAGTGTGGTCGAGGTCGTCATGGGTTGCTTGGGATTTAGAGGTAAGAAGGATAGAAACGCTCTGAGGCCACCGGCGCGTTGACCGCACACGTTGCGTTGTCGAATCTCTGTAGACTCAAGCCACGCTCGTGTGTATTGTGCGATGATTCTAGCTGAATTAAGCTCGTGTAAAGCTAGCCCTTTAGAATATCCCTACAAACGAGCTTTTAGACCCTGTACTGGAGACATAAAAATGGACTTACAACTGACAAATCGCGTTGCCATCGTGACAGGCGGCTCTCAAGGTATTGGTAAGGCGTGCGCAGCTAAGCTGGCTCAAGAAGGCGCCACCGTAGTCATCGCCGCCCGTGGGCAAGAATTATTAGATCAAGTCGCTGGCGAAATCCGTGCCGCGGGTGGCAAAATCATGGCTATTTCGGCCGATGTCAGCAAAGAGGCCGATTGCGCCCGACTGATTCAAGAAACCCTGAAGGCCTACGGCCGCATTGATATCCTGATCAATAATGCCGGCACTTCGGCAACAGGCGAGTTTGAGTCGGTTACCGACCAGGCGTGGCAGTCTGACTTTGATTTGAAACTATTTGCCGCGATTCGTTTGTCGCGCTTAGCAATCCCAGAAATGCGCAAAAATAAATGGGGCCGCATTATTAACGTGACCAACATTGGTGCTAAACAGCCAAAAGCCAAATCGATGCCAACCACGGTGACCCGTGCAGCGGGCTTGGCCATGACAAAGGCTTTGTCAAAAGAATTTGCGGCTGACAACATCTTGGTCAACAGTGTTTGTATCGGTTTGATTCGCGCCGGTCAGCACGAGCGTAAGGCCGCCAAGGCTGGTATCCCGGTTGAGCAGTTGTATGAAGCGCAGGGCAAAGAAGTGCCTCTGGGTCGCGTGGGCCGCGCTGAAGAAGTTGCCAATGTCGTGGCATTCTTTTCGTCTGAAGTCTCAAGTTATGTCACAGGTAGCAGTGTGAATCTTGATGGCGGTACGTCAGCAGTGATGTAATGTTTGTTTGAGGCTTGCTAACGCGGTGAACTTAACTTAAAGTCGAGTTCATCGCGACTTCACCTCAAATAGTATTGACACCCGAATCCACTGCTTGACGATTTGCCCGCCTTTTTGCGCGGGTGGCTTAGCGCTTTCAAAGCGCAAGGTATCACCACACAACAAAAATCCCGGAGAAACTCATGCGTTTTTTTTCTAACACCGCCCGCGCCCTCCTCGCTGGAGTCGCATTAGCAACGACTCTCATGAGCACGGCTTCTGCGCAAGCCGATTACCCGAATCGCCCCGTATCTGTAATTGTTCCGCAGGCCACCGGCGGCGCGAATGACACGATTGCGCGCATCGTCGCTGTCAAACTAAGCGAGGTGCTCGGCCAACAGTTTGTTGTAGAAAACCGCCCCGGCGCAGGTGGCAACATCGGTACCGCGGCAACAGCCAAAGCCAAGCCTGATGGCTACACTCTGTTGCTCACTACAAACAGCACACAAGTGATCAACCCTTGGCTCTACAAAACAACGGGCTTTGATCCACTCAAGGACTTCACTCCTGTTGGTTTGGTTGCTAGTGCCGGCTATGTGCTCGTGGTCAACTCTGCTTTCCCAGCCAACAATGTGGCGGAACTCATCGCACAAGCGAAAGCCAATCCCGGAAAAATCAACTATGCCTCCGCAGGCAATGGCACGCTCAATCACCTGATTGTTGAGATGTTCAAGCAGAAAGTCGGCATCGATATGCAGCACGTACCGTACAAAGGTGCTGCTGCGGCCGCTACAGACGTAGCCGGCGGTCAGGTTCCGGTTTCTGTCCAGAGCGCGCCCTCCTCCTTGTCTTTACTTGCCTCGGGCAAGATCAAAGCCTTAGCAGTCACGAACGAAAAGCGTATCACGGCATTACCCAATACGCCATCTATTAGCGAAACCATCCCCGGCTTTGGTTCAACACCGTGGTATGGCATTTTGGCTCCTACTGGCACACCAGCCGCCATCGTTGACAAACTCAATGCCGCGATCAAAACCGCCTTGGCAGATAAGGATGTTCAAGACAAGCTGATCAAGCAAGGTTGCGAAGCCTTGCAAAACACGCCCCAACAATTCGCCGCACTGCTCAAGGATGACCTTGCGACTTGGGAAAAAATCGTTAAAGACTCTGGCGCACGAGTAGATTAAGCAACGCCATGTCATGAGGGGCTCCTTGCAGCTGAGGAGCCTCTGCGCTAGCGTATTCCGCAGCACCTAACTTAGTCGATGGACGTACCCTACCGGGTCTGAATGAACTAGCATCAAACAAAACCAACATCCGGAGCAAATAGCATGTCATCTCTTCACTCTACCGTTAAAGCCATGGTGTTCGATACGTTTGGGTCGGTCGTTGACTGGCGCGGCAGTATCGTGCGTGACCTCACCCGCTGGGGTAGCGAAAACGGCTTTCAAGCGGACTGGACTGTGTTTGCTGAACAATGGCGCAGCATGTATCAGCCCTCAATGGAGGCCTGCCGTAGTGGCAAGCGCGAATTCACTGTGCTGGATGTGTTGCACCGCGAATCGCTTGACGTCTTGATTGATCAGTATGGTCTAAGCAGAATGACCGAGGTCCAACGCGAGCACGTTAATAAAGTGTGGCATCGCTTAGATGGCTGGCCTGATTCCGTCGGTGGCTTGGCGCGCCTAAAAAGCAAATACATCATCGCCCCCCTTTCAAACGGCAACATCTCACTGCTGACCGACATCGCCAAATACACGGGCCTGCCCTGGGATTTAAATTTATCGACCGAAGTGTTTCGTTGCTACAAGCCTCAGCCCGAGTCATATCTTGGCGTGTGCCACGCGCTTCGCTTAGATCCCTCTGAGGTGATGATGTGCGCCGCACACAACAATGATCTGCTCGCCGCTAAAAACTGCGGGCTAAAAACTGCCTTCTGGCCACGTCCGACTGAATACGGCCCTACGCAAACAGACAACCTGGTTGCGACCGAGGCGTGGGATGTGGTGGCGAAAGATATTCGGGATTTGGCTACGCAAATGGGCGTTTAACGCGCAATATTACTTAGCCATGTAGGGCTTGCTTAACCGCTGCCCCACAAAGTAACTGGCGACCATGATGGCAACGATAAGCCCGCCGAGCCAGATCTCTTTGCCCGAGCGCCATCCGTCAAAATTTGGACTCATTTCACTCAAAATACTCACGACGGCGACCAAGATACTCACGCCCGAGATCGCAAGCGCCATCACTCTTGAGGCAACTCGCGCCGCGCGATCAGACCGTTTGATCAGCTTCGCGATGAATAAGCCATTGATGCCATCGGTGATCAGCATCCCAACCACAAAGAGCAGCGCCAAAATCACCGTAACGTGCCAACCCTGATACTTACTAGCCAGAACTGCAAACAAAGACGCTTGACTCAGCGTGTCAAAAGACAGCGCAAACACGGCACCCACAGCAAGCATGGCACCCGCATGGTGCACGTTCAGCATGCGTGCAAAAAAACTGTGGCGCCAGCCTTTGAGTTGCACCGCTTCGTGTGCGGGCGTACGCAGCACACCCAACAGATTTAAGACCGCCAACCCAAGCAAAATAGTGATTGACACCCACGTGCCAAAGGTATCGAGCCAAACTGGAAAATCGAATGTTTGCGCCAAGCTTGCCGCATAGATTGAAAGCGGCACAATCACCAAACCATGACCGAACGAAAAAAGCAACCCAGCCATTTTGGCGAGCACTGGCCGCTCGCTGCTGTTGTAGCGAGTCAACCCATCGATCGCAGCTAAGTGGTCAGGATCAAAGCCGTGACGAATGCCTAGCATCAGCACAACGAGCGCCACACCGACGATATCTTCAGGAAAGTGATTAGTGCCCATCAAAGACTCGCTTACTGCCGTTTAAACTGAATCGGAACAAGCACTGAGGCGACCACGTTATCGCTGCCACGCTTGGCGGGCACGAAACGCCACTGACGCACCGCCTGTAACCCAGCCTCGTCCAAGCGCTCGAACCCGCTTGAGTTGCGGATCTCGACACTGAGCGGCGTGCCCTCGGTGCTCACTCGCACTAGCAACAGCACGGTACCTTCTTCTT
This sequence comes from Alcaligenaceae bacterium, assembly GCA_013205565.1. Classification (GTDB taxonomy): domain Bacteria; phylum Pseudomonadota; class Gammaproteobacteria; order Burkholderiales; family Burkholderiaceae_B; genus Zwartia. Next base: position 11,937 of record JABMMM010000326.1, read on the forward strand.
TCAGACGTCGTGACTGCGCGGGGTAAGCGGGTGCTGGGTTATGCAAATAGTCCGCGTCAAAACGCGCCGCCGTCAGAGCGGGCTCAGTGCCTGCGCCTGGTTGAGCGCTACCACTTGCACGACCGGTGGCAGCGGTGTTCTCTGCTTGGGTTGAGTCGGTCGTTGCAGTCGTTTCTTCTTTGGCTGTTGTCACCTTGGTGACAGATCTAGAACGCGACGGCGCGTCAACATCGGGCGCTGTCCGTACGGTCGGTATCGCCGCTGCTTGAGTTGGTGTCGGTATTGGCGTAGGTGCAGTCAATACAGTGGATGCAGTCGGTGAAGTCGATACAGTCGATACAGTCGATGCAGTCGGTGCAGTCGGTGAGGTCGATGCAGTTGGTAAAGTCGATGCAGTCGGTGCGATCGGTGTTGTATCAGGAGTCTCAGTAGGTTGCGTTTGCGCCTCAGGCAACTGTTCGGGTGCTAGCTCGGGTGCGACTTGCGACTCGGGTGCGGGGGGCACAAGCTGTGAAAGTGCGATATCTATCTGTTGAAGTTGTGCAAGTTCACGCGCGGGCGCAACAGCTGCCGGCAACAGCTCTGGTGCTGGCCCTGCAGCATCTACCTCAGGCGTCGAACGCTCTTGCGCCGGGACCTCTTGCGAGGCAGGGACTTCACCGCCAAGATCTTCGAGGCTCAAAATCGAGACCTCAATCGGCGCAGGCGACCATGACCAACTTAATAATGCAGCCAAGACCACGACGTGGACAGCCACGACGAGCAACATCCTCAGCAACGAAGCGCGCCGTTCTGTCTGCAGCCAAGAATTTTTTTCGGTCGCCACGATCGTGTTTGACACAACAGCCCTTAGTCTTTTGCCTCGCGCCAAACCGCTGGCACAAAGGTGATTTGACCTTGATCATTTGAAATAAAAATTTCACCATCTTGAATGTTGGCATGCAAGATCATGCTACGTTGCGTCTGGGCGGCTAATTCGCGAGTATCCTCTGAAGGCAAACACACCACCCTTAAGTTGCGCGCGCGCTCGAGCTTGTTGCGGATGCCATCCCACCAAATCTTGCTGTTCTGACCGCTATAACAATAAATCACGACCTGTTTGGCGCGACCACAGGCTTTTAAGATGCGCCGCTCGTCAGGCTGGCCAACCTCAATCCAAAGTTCAATCGAGCCCGTCAGGTCTTTAAGCCAGATGTCGGGTTCGTCGGCATCGCTCAAGCCTTTAGTGAAGGCCAAGTCTTCGTGCGCATGCAGGGCAAACGCCAGTACACGCACCATCAAGCGCTCTTCGGTTTCTGAGGGGTGCCGAGCAAGCGTCAGAGCGTGACTGCCGTAATAGTGGCGATCGGCGTCTGCCACATTGAGCTCGGCTTTATAAATGGTTGCGCGTAAGGCCATAAATCTCGTGTGTACTGTGCGAAGTCAGGAAGTCGATTATCCTTGATTATCTGACCGAGAGCCTTTTTTAATGACAAATCTCCATATTGCCGCCATTGCCCAAACCCTTTTAGCGGCTCGCCGTGACCGACAACCGGCCGATCCGGCCCAACACGTCGATCAATTGCAATCCATTGACGACGCCTATGCGGTTCAAGAACTGGTGCGCAAAGAGTTAGCCCCCGAGCAAGCCGCCGTCGGCCGGTACTGGAAATCAGGCGCCTCATCACGCGATGCCAGCTTACTGTCTACCGCCCTCTTAGAGACTGGTGTCTGGACTAGCCCCGCCCAAGCGCGCGACTGGCCCTTTAATATGCGTTTGATCGAGATCGAAATTGCCCTGAAAACGAATCGGCTCGTGACAACTGCTGAGGCTGCAACGCTTACACACGAACAAGCATATGCCTTAATTGGCGCCATGGCGGTCACCATCGAAGTCGTTGACTCGCGCTGGCAACAAAGCGAGCAACTACAGCCTTTGCTTAAGCTCGCCGATATGCAAACTCACGGCGCGCTGGTGGTTGGCAACTGGATGCCCTACAGCGCGCAAGAAGTCGAGCGAGACTGGGCGCGCCAGCGTTGTACCGTCAAGATCGGTCAGGCACCTGCCCAAGAGTTTGTCGGCACCCATTCTATGCGAGACCCTCGTTGGCTCTTACCGTTTTGGCTGCGTCACGTTACCGCTGGCGGCGCCTCAATACCGGAAGGTACAGTTGTGACGACGGGCAGCTGGTGTGGAATGCCTGCGGCTCAGCCTGGTGATTTGGTTGTAGCGAGCTTTGACGGCGTTGGTATGACCTCAGTGCAGCTGTAATCGGTTAAATTTGCAGGAGCAGCACAAAACAACAGACTCAGGCGTCTATAGCCTGGGCTTCACAAATTCAGTCGGAGACCGAGATGCTTAGAGCCTTGATGCGCGCAGCTTTTATTGTTGTGGCGTTATTTTCAACAACACAAGTAAGCTATTCCCAAACGTTTCCTGATCGGGCGATTCGCTGGATTGTGCCTTGGCCACCCGGCGGTGGCGGTGATGTGATGGCACGTTTGCTTGGAAACCCTGTTGCAGACGCCTTGGGCAAACCCGTGGTGATTGAAAACCGCGCCGGAGCGGCAGGCAACATCGGTGCCACCGCGGTTGCGCGCGCGCCAGCAGACGGCTACACCATCGCGTTCGCCTATTCGGGTACACACTCGATCAACCGGCATCTTTATAAAGAGATGACCTTTGAAGAGAAAGACTTCACTCCAGTCATTTTTTTAGCCTCAGTGCCACAAGTGCTGGTCGTCAATAGCAACTTACCTTTCAAAACAGTCAAAGACGTGATTGCCGCCGCAAAAACCAATCCTGGCAAACTTACGTACGGCTCAAGTGGTAACGGTGCGATCAATCATTTGACAGGTCAACTGTTTGCCGACATGGCGGGCGTGCAGTTACAGCACGTTCCCTACAAAGGCGGTGCCCCCGCAGCGACCGCTTTGCTGTCTGGCGAGATCGATATGATTTTTGGTGAACCAGCCACTCTTTTACCGAACATCGCCAGTGGTAAATTCAGAGCAATCGCGGTCACCAGCGAAAAGCGCTCGCTCACTTTGCCCGAGCTTCCCACGATCGCCGAAGCGGGCGTGCCCGGCTATGCCGTGACCTCTTGGAACGGTGTACTGGCCCCCGCCAATACCCCTGCTGCTACCATCAAAATACTGAACGCAGCCTTTAATAAGGCCATTAATGATCCCGAGATTCGCGCGCGACTTCAGAAAATGGGCTTTGAACTGGTCGGGGGTGCTCCCGAACTCTTCTCAGCGCTGATTGAGGCAGAAACTATTAAGTGGGGTCCGGTGATTAAGAAATCTGGTCTCCAAATTAACTAGCTAATGACTCAGGCACTGCGCTTGCGCCGGCTGCGGTTTAGCTCTGCTACTGTTTTCGTAAGCGCATTGACTTCACGCGTGTCATCATGATTTTTATGAGTCAAAGCGGGATTAGCGATCCCACCCAAGAGCCGCAATGGGCGCAGTGGTATGTCGAGCACCTGCGCATCATGCGCACGGTCGACGGCATTACCTCAGCCGAGCGCTTTCAAACAAAAGCGCCGGGCTGGCCGCCATCTCTTGCGATGTATTCGATTCGCTCGCCCGAGGTCTTTGTCGATCCGTACTATCAAAAGATTCGGGGGATGGGGCCTTGGCTGAGTTTGATAGACAAACGCTTTTACCAGCGCAACCTTTTCGAAGGTGTAGAACAGGCAAGCATCATGGCATCTGAGGTGCCTGCAGACTGTGCCTTAGTCGTGACCGATCAGACGCAGCCTGCGCTTGCTCATCAAGAACCAGCGTTTGAAGGCGTCACGTTTACTTGGTTGCGAGCTGTTGGCCTAGATCAGTCAACGCCTTACCGTGGGATCAGCATCATGCCTCACGCGCGAGCACTCGGCTTGCCAACACGCGCTGACGTTGCGCTGTATGCATCGGCGCAACCCGGCTAACGGTTGCCCGCGCCAACACTTTCAAGAGCAATGACTTTGAACACCAAGCCTAAACCGCGCAAGACTTTGATCGCTGGTGCAACCGGTCAAATCGGCTCGAGCGTTGGCATGCATTTAATGGGGCTAGGTGATTGGGGGCCCTTGGGCCTGGCACGTACGCCAGATCCACACGCCCCCTACCCGATGCTTGCGGTCGACCTCACCGAGGCGAATGACTGCCAGCAGAAACTAGCCCCACTACAGGGCATCACGCATGTGCTGTACGCCGCACGCTTTGATCATTTTGGTGGCGAGCTTGAATCCAAAGACACCAACGTGGCGATGCTAAGACATCTGCTTGATGCGCTCGAGCAAAATTCAACTGAGCTGCAGCACATTCACCTCGTGCATGGCACAAAGTACTATGGCCATACTGTCAAAGAGCGACGCACACCGTATCGCGAAGATGATGCCTGCGGTAATTACAAGAGCTTTTATTTTGAACAGCAACAGCTGGTTGAACAACGCCAGCTTGGGCAAAACTGGTCTTGGTCGATTTCGCGCCCCCATGCGTTTTGTAACTATCGCACCGATGAAGCGCGCAATATGCTTTTGGTCTTGGGGATATACGCTTCGATCTTGCGCGAACTCGGCGAGCCGCTGCATTTTCCGGGCACGCCACGCAGCTTCGAAGTGAAAACTCAATTTTCGTGGTTACCGACTCTGGCACGCTCGGCGGTTTGGATGATGACTGCACCTCAATGCGCCAACCAAGCCTATAACATCGTCAATGGTGACCCATTGAGTTGGTCTGAGCTTTGGCCTGTCTTTGCACAACACTTTAAAATGCACGCCGGTCAACCGAATTCGGGCACCTTCGCCAAGTTTGCCTCTGACAAAGACGCTATTTGGCAATCTATGATCAAAAAATACGATTTGAAAAAAACTGACTTGCAAACAGTAGCGCAATGGCCGTATGGTGACTATGTATTGTCGCTGCAGTGGGATGTCGTGTCTGACATGGCTAAAGCGCAACGAGATGGTTTTACTGAAACGATCAACACGCCAAAGATGTTCACGGGTGGTTTTGATTATTTTCGCGAACACAAAATAATCCCTTAACAGGGCGGAGCAAGAGCTGTGTCAGCAACAACGCATACTGATGTCTTAATTATTGGCGGCGGGGGTACTGGTTTAGCGGCCGCGATCGAGGCGGCCGAGCTCGGGCGCCAAGTGATCTTGCTTGAAAAAAATTCTGACACCGGTGGTTCAACCTCTTGGTCAGTCGGCTCAATTACCGCGACGGGCACCCCTCATCAACGCAAGGCCAACATACAAGACAGCACAGACGCGCATTTTGAAGATATGGAAAAGCACGCCGGGGCACTCGCACCACGTGACAACCTTGCGTTGCGCCGTATCTTGGTCGACAACACCGCCGACATGATCGACTGGTTGATGAAGCTCGGTGTCGTATTTGTCGGCCCCGAAGAAGAGCCGCCCCATCGAGTCGCGCGTATGCACAATGTCGTGCCTAACTCGCGCTCGTTTGCCTACCATCTGACGCGCCGCTGCCGCAGCCTCGGGGTTGATCTGAGGTTAAACACCGCGACCAAACGTATTGTGCTTGACGGTGAACGTGCCGTGGGTGTTGAAGCCACCTTGCCGGATGGCACTTTGCATACCTTTATCGCACGTCACGGCGTGGTACTTGCCAGCGGCGACTACAGCGCGGCGGCCGACTTAAAAGCTCAACTGGCCAACCCAGAGGTTGCCTTGGTCGACGCCATTAACACCACGGCCACAGGCGACGGTCATCGCATGGCGATGGCGCTAGGCGCCTCTGTGATCAATGGCGACATTGTGCGCGGCCCGATCATGCGATTTTTAGCGCCAACCCGTGCCAATCTGCTGCAGCGCTTACCCCCCACCAAAATCATCGCTCAACTCATTGCTTGGTCAGCAACCTGGTTGCCTCAATGGATTTTGCGCCCTTTCTTAATGAGTTTTTTAACGACCGCAGTCAGCCCTTCAACAGACTTATATCGCGAAGGTGGCGTGCTAATTAATAAAGACGGTAAGCGTTTTACCAACGAACTCGATAAGCCAAACAAAGACATGGCCAAGCAACCCGAGCGGATTGGCTGGATTGTTCTGGATAGCGTGGTCGCCAAAAAGTTTTCGGCTTGGCCGTATTACATCTCGACCGCACCCGGCGTAGCCTATGCCTACATTGACGATTACCGGCGCAACCGGCCAGACATCTTTCATTGCGCGCCAACGCTGGAAGATCTAGCGGCGAGCATGGGGGTCGCTGGGCAGGCACTGTTTGAAACGATCGCGCATTACAACCAACACGATCGCGGCACTCGCCCCGCAATCTCACAAGGCCCGTTTTATGCGCTGGGCCCCATCAAGAGTTACGTCGTCTTTACCGACGGTGGATTAAAGATCACCGACAAGCTCGAAGTCTTACGCACCGACGGGCAGGTGATCCCCGGTCTGTATGCCGCCGGTTCGGCCGGTCAGGGCGGCTTGCTGCTTGAGGGCCACGGCCATCATTTGGGCTGGGCGTTTATTTCTGGTCGCATCGCGGGCCGGGCCGCGGCGCATTTTCAAGGCTAAGTCAGCAACCCTGATCACCACTCGTCGCTGATTAAGCGATGATGGATAGCCGACTCGTTCTCTTTGGGTCGGCGATCCTAATCACCTGCGAAACGCCGCCACCTTATCAAAGAAACGATCTGTCTGCGCAGCTTACTGATCGGCCTTGATGTCAGCCGCCTTCACAACCTGCGCCCACTTGGCCATGTCGGCTCGCACGAAGGCGGCGAACTCTTTTTCAGTTGTGATGGTTGGGACCAAGCCCTGTTTCGACAAATCAGCGATCATCTCTGGCCGGCTTAGCACCTCAAGCGCCGCCAGATGCAACGCATTACGTGCCTGCTCTGGCGTGCCCGCCGGAGCCATCAACCCATACCAATAATCCATATCAAAGCCCGGGATACCTGCCTCGATAAAAGTCGGCACGTCAGGCATCGCCGACGAGCGCTGCTTGCCTGTCAATGCAATCGCTTTAAGTTGACCCGAGCGTACGATGCCAGCCACGGCGGGCAAGGGAGCAAACAGCACCATGTCGCGCTGCTGGCCCAGCATGTCGGCAGTCACTGCGCCAGTTCCTTTGTAAGGCACGTGGGTGAGTTTAATTTTGGTCTCAAAAATAAACAGCTCGGCCGCCATGTGGGCACCCGAACCGGTACCTGCTGAACCAAAATTAATTTTTCCTGGGTTTTCTTTTGCCAACTTCACGAGGTCTGAGGCCACCTTAATTTGTGAAGAGGGATGCACCACCAGCACTATGGGCGCTGCTGCCAAGGCTGTGAGAGCCACAAAATCACGCTCAACGCTATAGGCAAGTTTTGGATAGATACTTGGATTAATACCAATCTCAGAGACCGAGCCCACCAATAAGGTCTTGCCATCGGGGTTCGCACGGGCAACGAACTGCGCACCAATCGCACCAGCGGCACCAGGGCGATTTTCGATCACAGCAGTCACACCGAGCTTATCGGCCACCTTGGGCATCACCATACGGGTCAGCACGTCTGTGCCTCCGCCCGGCGCAAAGGGGATCACGACGTTAATGGGTTTATCACTATTAGCTTGGGCGTGCGTCAAAGACAAAGCGCCAAGCGAAGCCACAACCAGCAAGGCAAATACGCCCTTAAGACCGAGATTTAGGCGATATAACATTAACGTCTCCGATTATTGCGACCCAGGGCCGGACTGTTTAGCCAAGAATCGATTCGTTATGATTGAAATGAATATTAACGAGGATCTGACCTTGGCGCGAGTGATTTGGGCTCTCTTTGTTAATCTCTAAGCTATGCGTCGGCTTAGCCGACTTCACCTCAGGATAATGTCCGCAATGACTCTGCCTTATCAACACTTGCCACACGTACAGGCCGCTCAAGGGTTCTCGCATTTTGAGGGGATTCAAGTGCTGGACCTGAGCACCTCAGTTGCCGGCCCTTATGCCACACAACTACTGGGAGATTTTGGTGCCACCGTGCTCAAAATCGAAAAGCCGGGCACCGGAGACGACGCTCGCCAATGGGGCCCACCTTTTTTAAATGGCGCCTCACTTTGGTTTTTAAGCGTCAACCGCAACAAACATAGTATGGCGCTCGATATCAGCAAGCCCGAGGGTCTGGAGGTCTTAATGTCTTTGCTCGAGACCACTGACGTACTGGTACTGAATATGACACCGCGCGTTCAAGACAAGCTAGGCTTAAGTTTTGCAAAACTACAAGAGCGGTTTCCGCGCTTAATCCATGCCAGCCTGACTGGCTTTGGTTTAACCGGCGCTCGCAGCGACCACCCCTGCTACGACCTGATTGCCGAAGGCTATTCGGGGATCATGGATTTAACCGGCGAAAGCGAGAGCGATCCTCAAAAGGTAGGTACACCCGCAGCCGATATGCTGGCGGGACAAGACCTAGCGATGGCCGTGATGGCCGCCATCCATGGCCGTGTCCGTACGGGAAAAGGTTCTAGTGTTGACGTTTCGATGCTCGCTACCATGACGCGCTTTACTGCACCGCGCGTGGTTGCCTACCTAGGCTCTGACGAGGTGCCACGGCGTTCTGGCGGCAAAGATTCGGTCATCGCGATTTATCAGGTGTTTGATACCGCCGATGCGCAGTTATCGCTTGGTCTAGGTAATGATGCCATCTGGACGCGCTTTTGGCAGGCCGTGGGAGACCCAGCTTTTGCCCAAAAGCCAGAATATGCTGGTAACGCCGGGCGTCGCACGCATCGACCCGCCATCGTGGCGCACATCGCGCAGGTGCTCGCCACTCGACCTCGGGATGAATGGTTGGCGCTCTTTGCCAAAAATCGGATCCCAGCAGGCCCGATTAACCGGGTTGATGAAGTCACCAAAGATCAAGAGCTTTTAGCTAAAGAGTTTTTTTATAAGAGCGCTTCTGGTTACGGTGACATTCCCCAGGTCGGCTTAGGCATCACCATCGATGGTCAGCACCACGTGCACCGTCAGGCGCCCCCCACCTTAGGCCAAGACACGCAAGCCGTGCTGCGCGAACGACTAAATCTGAGCCCAGAGCAGATCAGGGCGCTGCAACAGGCCAAAATTGTGAACGAGCCGTAACGATGCGCGCGACGCCAAGCCTGGTGTGTGTCTGACCAAAAAACAACCAGTTATTGTCTATATACAATGCCGGTTGTACAGCACGAGTAAACTGCTAAAAACAGAATAATGGATCTACAAAGAGACACCCTATGACATTCGATGAAATTATTTACGAAGAAGACGGCCCCATTGGCACGATCACAATCAATCGCCCCGAAGATGGCAACATGTTCACCCCAAAAATGTGTCACGAAATTCGTGACTGTATAAACGAGATACGTCGTGAAACCAGAACGCGTGTCCTTGTATTAACTGGCGCTGGCGATCGCTTCTTTTGTATTGGCGGGCGCAAAGAAGGGATGCAAGACACCCAACTTTATGCGGGCGTCTTACCCACCCTCGAGATGTATGAAAGCATCGACCGTCTGCAAAAACCCGTGATCGCCTCAGTCAACGGCTTTGCTGTGGGCGGAGGCAACGTGCTGCAAATGGTGTGCGATCTGACAATTGCTTCCGATACTGCAACCTTCAGGCAAGTCGGTCCAATGATGGGCAGCTTTGACGCAGGCTACGGCACGTGGTACCTCGAAGATTTGGTCGGTAAAAAACGCGCAAAAGAAATGTGGTTTTCGAACCCAAAAATCTCCGCCAAACAAGCGCTCGAGATGGGCTTGATCAACCGGATTGTGCCTGCCGCTGAATTGCGCGCCGAGACCCGCAAGTGGGCGCTCGAGATTGCCGATCGCGGCTCGTTTGCTCTAGCTTCGGTCAAGGCCGCGTTTAACGCGCGTCACGGCGGCGTGGGCGGCTTGTCGCGCATGGCGCATGATTTACTGCTGCGTGGCTATCTGGATTCCAAAGAGCACGATGAATTGTCGGCTTCGTTTGCCGAGCGCCGCAAGCCAGATGCTTCAACTTTTGGCCACTAAGCCTCACCCAGCACGTTTAGGTTTTCAACCATGATGTTGACTCTGCACGATCCACAAAAAACCAGCGAAAACTACGCCGCAGGCGCTTGGCATGCCGACACGATGTTCGGCCTGTTGCAGCAGCACGCGCACGCTCGCCCCAACGGTGTTGCCCTACGCGATTTGTTCACAACGCTGACCTGGTCGCAAGTCTTACAGGCCGTTGAACAGCTTGCGTTAAACCTGCATCAAGCGGGCTTAAGCGCTGGTGACCGTGTCGCGATCTGGTTGCCTAGCCGTGTTGAAAGCGCGATTGTGTTTATGGCCTGTTCTCGCAACGGCTACGTATGCTGCCCGTCACTTCACCAAAGCTACACCTCGGGCGAAATCATTACTCTTCTCAAACGCATTCGTTGCAAAGCATTTTTTACCACACCTGGCTATGGCTCTGACGCAGCAAATCAACCGATCCAGGCGTTGCTTGGCGAAGTGCCCACTTTAATTCGAACCTGTTTGTATGGCGCAACCTTTGCTGACCCCACGCAATCGATTGAACATCAGACGATTGAACAGCAGGTGACTGAGAGCCCGACACATGCGGATACAGCTCCAACACTTAGCCTACCCCCTGCTGCCACCAACCCCGACAAGATTGTTTACCTAGCCTTCACCTCAGGTACAACTGGTTTACCCAAAGGTGTGATGCACAGCGACAACACCTTGTTGGCTAACGGCCGCATGATGGTACGTGACTGGCATCACGATCAACACTCTATTCTTGTCGCGCTCAGCCCTTTAAGCCATCACATTGGTACGGTTTCCATCGAGCAATGGCTTGCTGCGGGCTTGCAACTCGTCATCCATAACTTTGCTGCCGATAAATCTGCGCTTGACTGGATCATCGAAAGCCAAGGCACCTATGTCATGGGTGTGCCGACACACGCGATGGATATTCTGGAAGATGTTCGCCGCCGCGGTTTGACAGCAATGGGCAAGGTGACGTCGTTTTATATGGCTGGCTCACCGATTCCACGTGAAGTCGCCGAACAATTTTTGCGGATTGGCGTCACGCCACAGAACGTTTATGGCATGACCGAAAACGGCTCGCATCAATACACTTTACCCACCGACCCCACCAGTACGATTGTGGCCACGTGCGGGCGAGCTGCGCAAGGCTATGAAGTGCGGATTTTTGATGCCGAGCATCCCGACCATGAAGTCGCGCAAGGTCAGGTCGGTGAAATTGGCGGGCGCGGTGGTCTGCTGATGCTTGGCTATTTTGACGATCAAACTGCCACTGAAAATTCTTTTAATCGCTCGGGCTGGTTTATGAGTGGCGATCTTGGCGTGTTTGACGGACAAGGCTGCCTGCAAATCGTAGGGCGTAAAAAAGATTTAATTATTCGTGGCGGACACAATATCCACCCGGCTCGCATCGAAGACCTGACGCACAGACACCCAGATGTCGTGAAGGCCGCTGTGTTTCCGATCGCCGATGATCGCTTAGGCGAGCGCGTTTGCCTCTCGATTTTGCAACGGGCAGGCGCCACGATTGACCCTCAACAAGTTTTACAGCACTTGCACGAGGTCGGTTTATCAAAGTACGACATGCCTGAATACTTTATTGTGCTGCCCGCCTTCCCACTGACGGCCAGCGGCAAGATTTTAAAACGCGAACTCATTGAAATGACCAAGCGCGGAGACATCAAGCCCTCGTCGGTTCGTTGGAAGGCACCTGCTTAATGGTGGCGATGTTTTCATCTCAAAAAATATCGCACACATCGCAATCACCTTAAACCGTGCGAGAGGCGCGTCGCTTAACTTAGTGTCAGGTTGTTCTTAACTTAAAGGCAGTCGAACATGGCAGTAGAACTTTCAATTGACCAAGGCTTGGCCCACCTGCATCTCAATCGCCCCAAGGCGCTCAACGCCTTAAGCTTTGGGATCTTGCAAGCCCTGAACAACACGCTTGCTCAAATTGAACAAGCGATCGAGCAGCAACAAGTACGCGGCTTGGTGATTACGGGCGCAGGCGAAAAATCTTTCTGTGCTGGGGCCGATATCCCTGAACTGCTTGGGCGAACCCTTGTGCAGCAACACGAAGGCGCACGTTTCGGGCAAGAGGTCTTTAATCGTCTTGCTGCCCTGCGCATCCCTACTGTGGCGGTGATTCACGGTTACGCCTTTGGTGGCGGCCTTGAACTTGCGCTGTCCTGCACCTTTCGTATCGCGACAGCGCGCGCCAAGATGGGCTTGCCAGAAATCAAACTCGGCTTGATCCCAGGCTACGGCGGTACACAGCGCCTACCTCGTTTGATTGGCGAAGGTCGCGCACTTGACATCATCCTGTCAGGGCGCACCGTCGACGCAGCTGAGGCCGAACGCATTGGCTTAGTCACGCGCTTGGTCGACGAAGGCAATCCGTACACCCTTGGCACAGAATTTTTAGCGCCTTATCTTAAGCATGGACTCTTGGCCCTTGAGATGGCACGCCAGGCGATTTCGCGAGGCGTGCAAACAACCCTCGAACAAGGCCTAAAAATTGAGCGTGATTTATCAACGTTAATTTTTCAAACTGCCGACGCAAACGAAGGCATGACCGCTTTCGTCGAAAAACGGCCTGCAGCGTTTAAGGATAAGTAAAACATGAGCACTTCAGCAAAAAAAGGCTGCATTATCGTCACCGGCGCCAGCCGCGGGATCGGCGCAGCGATCGCGCTTGGTCTTGCGCAAGCGGGCTACGCGGTCGGCTGCCTGTCACGCTCGGGCGAAACGCCCCAAATTACAGGCGCAACACCAGAGCTTGCCAAGCACTGGTTCAGCACCAAGTGCGATGTCAGTCGCCCTGAACAATTAGTTACGGCATTCACCGATATTGCGCAATGCTCGGGCCAACCCTTGATCGGCCTAGTCAATAACGCCGGCATCCACTCGCAGGACCGTGTGCAAGACATTGCTGAACAAGTGTTCAAGAACGTGATGAACGTCAATGCCTACTCTGTATTGGCAGCGAGCCAAACTATTTACCCCCATCTGCTTAAAAACAAAGGTGGCTTAATCGTCAATATCGGTTCGTTTTACGACAAGCTTGGCGTCAAACAACACCTGACCTACTGCGCCACCAAGGCTGCTGTGGGAGCAATGACACGCTGCATGGCGGTCGAATGGGCTCCCAAAGGCATTCGGGTACTCAACGTCGCGCCTGGCTACGTCATGACTGACTTTAACCGCGAGATGATTCAAAAAGGCCCTCTCGCTGACTACCTGGCGAAGCGGATTCCCTCGGGCGTGGCCGGCGAGGCGCAAGATATTGGTAATCTCGTCACTTCACTCTTTGTTTTAAATTCACCGTATATGACCGGCGAAACCATCTATATCGATGGCGCGCACGGCATGTTGCAGTAATCAATCGGTACCTTCCAAGTGGAAGAATGTCAATAACAGTCACGATTCACCACACAATCGCTTTTGATGCCTGTCTGAAAAAGAACGGCGAAGTTTCACGGGGTAAAAAATGAATGTATTAGAAAGACTAGATGCCGCGCAGCCTTGGACGCAAGAAGAAACCATGCTGCTCGATTCGGTCAAGCAACTTGCAGCAGAAAAAATTGCGCCACGCGCTGCCCATTACGATAAAACTGCCGAGTTTCCGTGGGACAACGTCAAAGAGATCAACAATCTGGGCTTGAACGCCATG
>JABMMM010000327.1 GCA_013205565.1 Alcaligenaceae bacterium
CTGCTGCCCATCAAGAATGGCAATAACATGCTCGCCCCCGTCGAGCTCAACCTTTGGTTTATGCGGTGTGTCTTTCTCGTGGTAATGCCTTAAAAATTCATAAAACTGGAAATCTCGAATTTTATTTCTATCCACCGCCCAGAACAAAAACGTACTAATTGGGTAATCCCTCATCAGAGAATCAAATAGCGTCTCGATCTGCTCAGTATCCCAAACAAACCCTCTTTGGATGGACGGCAAAACGTAATGCCGACGCCTGATGTTATCGATTACATTTTTAATGGTGATTGGAGTTTCATACGCCATAAACACAGCCCCAGCTATAAAGTATCTTTAATTGTGATGGATCCTCCCGAGTTCGACACCAAATGACGCAAGTTCTTGATTTATATGAAGGCGAGTTTTATTTTGCCACTACAAAAGGGTCAATTGCACATTTTGGGTCGGCTTTTTGATCTTCAAAGTCTCCAGCACTCTGGCTTGGTCATCGTTAATCGTTGAGATCCCCGTGATGGGGGCTGCTTGGTTGATTCGGACCTGATGGTGTTGAATTCTCCTAAGTTGAGCCAGCGCTTTTTCTGGTGACAACTCGCTTTTGGCCAGCTTCAGTCGCTGGCGCATGACGCGATAAACAATCAGGGCCAGGAAGCACACAAACGCATGCGCTCTGATTCGCTCTGGCAGTCGGTGGTATACCGGTGCGATCTCTATCTCCGACTTGAGCACCCGAAAGCCTCGTTCAATATCGGCGAGAGATTTATAACGCTGCACCACCTCTTTGGGGCTCAGATCCTTCACATTGGTGATCAGCATCAGCTTGCCATCCATCAACTCGGCTTGGGCGAGCGCACGCTCATCGATCGTGTAATTGAATAATTCGCCTTTGAGATCGACTTTGAGTATTTTTGCTAAATGCGCTTCTTTAACCTCGTGATACAGCCGTGCCTTGGCGCCGCTGTCCGAGAGCTTTCGGCCGCGCGCAACCTGCCCACTGTCTTGCCCTTCAAGTTTGCCGACCCAAGCCTGCGCCTGAGCCTCAAGTGCCGCAATGCGTTCGCGTCGCAGTTTCGTCTGGTCTTGAGCGGTTTGTGGATCGTGCGCCACGACCAGGCGCAATTGATGCCAGGACATTTCTTCTATGATTTCATGCGTCGCGGTGGTGGCGATTTCTTGAAACTCCCGCAACACATCGACGAACTCGCTGTAGCGTCTGCCCGGCACTGCGAGGATAAACTCAAGGGCCTGTCCGCTGGGCAGCTTGATCTTGCCCAATTCATCAATATTATCCAGCGACAACAAGCCACGGTCTGCCACCACAATCAAACGCTTGATGTGACCGAAGCGTGCCAACACTTTCTCCAGCGTAGGCAGCAACGTAGGTGCCTCGGCCTGATTGCCGTCAAACACCTCATGGTAGATTGGCAAGCCCTCAGCGGTTTGAATCACCCCGAGCATAAACTGGCGAGCGATCAGACCTTCTTTGGCCATACCGTACTGACGCACATCATCCTGTTGCTGACTCAGGCCTGCGGCCCGAATGGTGGTGAGGTCGTAGAACACCAAAGACAGTTCCTGATCGACCAGAGGTCTGAGCAGTTTGGCCACCAGATCGTCTACGGCATCCTGATGATCCATCAGCGCATCGAGACTGCGCAGCAAATGCTGATGGGTCAGCACCTCAACATCTATCTGCGGCATGCTCACCGTTTGAAGCCATCGCAGCACGCCCAGTTTGGAGTCTGCGTCACAAAGACGGTTAAAAACCATGACGCGAATCGCGTGCTCAACAGGGGTGGTGTAGCGTGCTCGACGAAACACAGCAGCCAATTCATCAAAGCCGAGTTCTTTCCAAATCTGATCAAGCGCCCAGACGTCACCCAGGGCCAATGTCGATTCAAAAGCCACCTGCGGGGCCTCGCCCATCGAGGCGGGCATGCCCTTGGCACGAAGCAGTCCTTTAAGCAAAGAGTCCACTTGGCCACCCGACTCGTCGAGCCGCCCCAACGTGGAGACAGTGCGTTGACGGGGTCGCCCGGTCTCATCGCGATACGACTCGACCAGTTGCACGTAGGTGTGTCCGCCTGAGCGGGTGAGTTTGGTGAACATGTGGAAAGTGTAGCAACAAGTACGAATAATTTCAACAATTATTGCCAGTACTTATAACGTATAAAATTGCCACTACATAAAATTTAAACTGGTTATGCTAAGTGCTTGATTTTATTGACATCGAATACGGCAAAACTGTAAAAAATGCGTTTTGGTGTCGAACTCGGGAGGCCTAGGTGGGGCGGGTTGTGCATTTTAGTTTCGGTACGTTTAATCATCTTCAAATACTGCGACCAAGCAGTCGAGAACTTCTTGCATGATCATTGAAGGGGCTTTTTCAATCAGGGTGGCTTTTCTAGCACCCCAATCCAAAGACTTTAGTTGGTGAACGTGAACCGAACCGTCGGTTCGCAGTCCGCATCCCATTAGCGAGATTAAAAATCCGGTATTGCGCACGACCTCGGCTGACCCGCCAGAAATCGGACAAACCATTGCAAGTTTGAAGCGCGCGTTAAATGATTTAGGTGACACAACTAAGCAGAAGTGTTTGCCAATCATTTCTTTGCCTGAGGCGGGATCAAACTGCAAATGCAATATGTCCCCACGCTCAGGCGTCAACCCTCCGTCCCGACGGTGGGCATTGCATCCCAGTCGGCGACGCGAGCCTCTGCTAATGGTGTAGCAAGCAGCAGCTCGGATAATTTCGGCCGTTGGCGACCGGGTTGCACTTTTAGTTCAGTGCCGTTTATGTCAACAGATACACAAGAACCGGCATCTAAGTGATTTTGTTCTGCATAGGACGAAGGGATCGTCATGATGAGCGATCCGCCCGATTTGCGTAAGTACGCGATTAACATGTTCAGCTCCCTTGGTGTTTTACAAATATATAACTTTTAAATAAGAGTGGCAAGAACTCTTTTGCTTTATTGCAGATGGCATCGCACCAGCAGTGGTTTGCTGAAGCAACTTTTGCCATGGGTCCCCTGTGAAACCTTATGAAACCAAAATTCTAAAACGCTAATCAACAGACATCAATATCGGGAAAGTGCGATAGTTATTTAAACCATTGAAAATAATGGATTTTTTTTACTCGTGTCAAGTCAATGACAAAGCCCAACTCACAAGATTTGGCTTTCGTTTGCGACCAATCGCACTACGGTATAGCTGTTCGTGGCCTGAGCATATCGAGAAAACGTGCGCATTGAGGGCATCATGCGACCACTCTCGAGTCTTGCGATGCCGTCACGGCTTTTGTTAAATCGTTAGCGCCTCACACAACGTGGTCTAGCTGCCGAAATTGTGGTGACACATATGCGTGGTTTTGCTAGGATAACGACCTTCAACTAATAGGGTTTTCTGTCTAGATAGGGTGATGTCATGCGCTGTTATAAATTATGGTCTTTCGCGTTGGTTTTAGCTCTTGGCGCTTGTGCGTCTCCAGCTGGCACATGGATAAAAAACGGAACAAGTCAACTTCAAGTCGATCAAGATAGTTACGCTTGTTTGCGACAGGCGCAGCAACCATACGGCTATAGCGGTGGGGGCTATGGATGGCGTGGTGGCGGTGAGTCGTTTGGAGTTGGCACCAACAAAGAACTTTACTCAGCCTGCATGAAGGCGCACGGATACTCTTGGCAGCCGAATATTCCAGTCTCTAAGTGACGCAAAAGCGGTTCACCAATTGACTGTTTACCGCGACCAATTGAAGGGCAGCGGAGATAGCGTTTTTCTGCCGTCGGGCTTGGTTGATCGTGGTTGCTTATGAGCCAATTCGATAAGCAATGGTCATTCAGCCATGGCTGAGGCAGGCGTGACGCGCATGGGTTTAAGCTTGAACTGCTGAGCTGCTTGCCACAGGTCGTAGGCTGATTGCTGTGCCAGCCAAAGGCGGGCGTCGCCGTCGCGTTCTTTGCCAAGCCATGCTTCGATTCGCAAGGCCATCTCGGGTGAGATTGCCGTACGTGAGTTGATCATGCGCGAGAATGCAACACGAGAAACGCCCAATGGTTCAGCTGCCTGCGTGACATTGAGGCCGAGCGCCGGTAAAACATCGTCGCGGATGGTTAGGCCGGGGTGGGGTGGGTTGTGCATACGAGTCATATTCATCATCCTAGCGTTAGGCTTGTGCGTGGATGATTTAATCATTAATACCCGTATCGTATAGCGTTACGGGATGCAACGGTAGTGCTCTGCTGCGCAGCATTGTAGGAAGCTAATCGATAGACATCAATGTCGGAAAAATACGATATTGAGTTAATCAATTAAAAACTAAAGGCAAACTTCCAAACTTTCGACCCAACTTCAACGCAATAATGGTAAGTTCTGTTTAACCATTCAGATAACAACAAACCAAAATGAATCCAAACCAAACCGCTATCAACGACACAGCACCCACCCAGAAACTGGACGTCATCATTATCGGGGCCGGGCTAGGCGGCATGTATCAACTGTTTCGTGTGCGAGAGCTTGGTATGTCGGTGCGCGTCATCGAGGCTGGCAGCGATGTGGGGGGCACCTGGTACTGGAATCGTTACCCCGGCGCGCGGTTTGATTCTGAAAGCTATAGCTACGGCTATTCTTTTTCGAAAGAATTGCTCCAAGAATGGGACTGGACTGAGCATTTTGCCCCGCAACCCGAAACACTGCGTTACGCCGGCTTTGTTGCTGATAAATTCAACTTGCGCCAAGACATTCTTTTCAATCGAAAACTGGTTCGTGCCGAATGGAACGAAGCCTCAAGAGATTGGCACTTAACCTTAAATACCGGTGAGCGACTGGTTGCGCAGTTTCTCATCACCGCGATTGGGCCGCTGTCGGTGCCGACCCTGCCAAATATTGCAGGTGTCACAGACTATACCGGCATTGCTTGCCACACAGCAAACTGGCCGCATGAACCCGTCAGCTTTGCAGGAAAACGCGTAGCGGTGTTAGGAACCGGCGCAACTGGTATTCAAACCATTCAAGAGGTTGCCAAAACGGTCGGGCAGCTTACCGTTTTTCAACGCACAGCAAACTGGAGTGCGCCCTTACATAACGGTCTCATTACCTCTGAACAGCAAAGCACGATCAAGGCTTCCTATTCAGATATCTTCAAACGTTGTCACGAAAATGTTTCTGGCTTTCTCCACAATCCTGATCCACGTCGTGGTGTCGATGTGTCAGAGCAAGAACGCAAAGAGCTCTGGGAAAAACTCTACAAAGAACGCGGTTTTTCTGTTTCAGTTGGAAATTTTCGCGATCTTTTAACGGATCCGCAAACGAATGCCTGGATGTCTGAGTTCATTGCCGACAAAATTCGTCAGCGGGTCAAAGATCCTGTCACCGCCGAAAGACTCATCCCTAAAAACCATGGTTTCGGAACGCGTCGTCTGCCTCTTGAGAGTGGCTATTTCGAGGCTTATAACCAGCCCAATGTTGAATTGGTTGACCTACGCGAGACCCCAATCGAGCGAATCACCGCGACTGGGATTAAAACGACAGAGCGTGATTTTGAGTTTGACATGATCATCTATGCGACAGGTTTCGATGCACTGACCGGCGCCTACGATCAGATCGACCTGCGTGGAATAGGAGGCCAATCGCTTAAGGAGCAATGGGCCGCGGGCGCCAAAACCTTTCATGGTTTTCAAAACGCAGGGTTTCCGAATTTGCTGATGATACTGGGGCCAATGGGAGCCTTGGGCAATATTCCCCGTATCCTTGAATATAACGTCGAGTGGGTCTCGCAGCTACTCGCCTACATGCAAACAAAAAATCTTTCACGTGTAGAAGCTTCTTCTGACAGCGTTGAGGCATGGATGGACGTCGTCAAAGCTGCCTCTGTCGGTCTCTTGGCCAATGACGTCGACTCGTGGATGACTGGTGTAAATAAGAACGTCGAGGGCAAGTCGGTGCGTGTGCTCGCACGTTACAGTGGCTCAGGCCCAGACTTTCGCGCTCGCTGTGATGCAGTTGCAGCCGGTGGTTATACCGAACTTACTATCACGTAGTTTAAAATTTTATCGTGCTTATTATGGATAACCCTAGCATCAATTATCAGCTTCGGTATTACGATCAGGTTGTTGATTCAGATCAATCGTAAATCAAGCTCACAACTATTTAAATCAATGTGCTTGGATTTATGCGATGTGGTGTAACGGCATTAGGTTCGTTCGTTTTCTAACTATCAGGAGACACACTCATGGCTTCAAATGTGAAATTTTCTCGTCGGCGTCTGATTGCAGGAGCAGCTTCTGCCTCAGCACTGACGATTGCCTCACCCTTTATCAGAACTGCGCACGCCGCTGGCAGCCTTTCGATTGGCTTTTGGGACCACTGGGTTCCGGGCGCTAATGATTCCCTCACCAAGCTTTGTAAAGAGTGGGGAGAAAAAGAGAAGGTGGATATCAAAATTGATTACATCACTTCGCAGGGTAGCAAACTGCAACTCACCGCGGTGGCAGAGGCACAAGCTAAATCCGGACACGACATTCTTCAATTGATTAGTTGGGATGCACCCAATCAGGCTAAGAACCTCGTGCCCGTGGATGACATTGTGAATGCAGCAATAAAAAAGAACGGCAAAGCGACTGACGTCGTTGAGTATCTTGGAAAGGTCAATGGCTCTTGGATCGGCGTACCCGCCACCAATGGCAGTCAAGTTAAGGGACCTTGTGGCCGCATGGATCTTTTAGCGAAATATGCCAATCTAGATGTTGTCAAAATGTATCCAGGGGTAAATGGAAAACCAGACAAGGCGCTGCAAGATCAATGGACCTGGGACACTTTCTTGTCGGTCGCTGAAAAATGTCATAAAGGTGGCAATCCTTTTGGTTTGGGACTCGGTCAAACAACGGACTCGGTGGATTGGGTCGGCGCACTCTTTGCAGCTTATGGTGCAATGTTGGTCGATGCTAAAGGCAACATTACAGTGAACTCCGATGCAACCAAGCAGGTGCTAGAGTATATGCAGCGCTTGGTGAAAGTCATTCCGCCTGACGTGTTTGCTTGGGACGACGCTTCGAATAATAAGTATCTGATCTCGGGTCAAGGCTCGCTGATCATGAACCCGCCTAGCGCTTGGGCAGTCGCTGTTAGGGATAATTTAAAAGTTGCAGAACAGTGCTGGACGTTTCCGTCGCCCAAGGGACCAAAGGGTCGCTTTTCCCCTGGCTTGCCGTTTTTTTGGGGCACGTGGAAATGGTCAAAAAATATCCCTGCGGCAAAAAGCTTGCTCGCGCATTTGTCTGACAGAGACAGCATCGAGAAAATGGTGATTGGCAGTGGTGGCTACGACATTCCTGGTTACTCTAATCTTCGTGATTTCAAAACCTGGGCTGAAGTCGGGCCTCCTGTCGGTGTTTCCTACAACTATCCACCACGTGGCGAAGAGATTGTCTCAATTGCTGCGGCACCTGCACCTGTCGCGATTGCACAGCAAATTTATGCTCAGGCAACCATGACCAAGATGATTGCTAAGTGCACACAAGGTGGTGACTCGGTGGCGAAGGCAATTGGTTGGGCCTCCTCTGAACTTGAAGGTTTCATGCGAACCTAAGTTCGAAGCTGAGGTGTCATATTGCTGGGACATGGTTGTGCGCCTGCGTGCGCACGCCATGATTCACTGATCCGACTGAGAGTCATTCTGGAAAATTTCAATGAAAAATGACGTGAGGGGTTTGCAGATCCCTGCAGCACGCAGACCTACCACCATGAAGGTTTTTCTTCGGCGCAAGTCGACGGTGGCATTTTTTCTGGCCTTACCCTTGATCGTGCTAGTCGCGTCACTTGTGATTTACCCAGCGTTGTTTTCTATGTATTTGGCGACCTTGAATAAATCGATGGAACGATTTGTCGGCTTGGGCAATTTCGAATTTTTATTCAACCGTAATACGTTTTGGATGGTCGTTCAGCAGTCTTGTCTGTTTGCTGTGACGGCCGTGATCTTCAAAGCGGCCATTGGTTTTATGCTGGCACATTTTGTTCATACGATTCCCGCCAAGGGCCAACGCAAGTGGCGTGGCATGCTGTTAATCCCCTGGGTGATTCCGCCAGCCATGAGCACCTTAGGCTGGTTCTGGTTGTTCGACCCGACCTATAGCGCACTGAATTGGATTTTTGTTCGTATCGGTATGGGGCCAGTGAATTGGCTTGGAGACCCTTTCTGGGCGCGGTTTTCTGTCATTCTGGTCAATGTCTGGTACGGCGCACCTTTCTTTTTGATTATGTATTTGGCGGCCCTGAAGTCAGTTCCCGAACAATTGTTTGAGGCCGCGTCGATTGATGGTGCAAACTGGTGGCAAAAAATTTGGTACATCACGCTACCGATGATGAGAAATATTATTTCTATCACGGTCTTGTTTTCTCTGATCGTCACTTTCTCTAATTTTGATATTGTTCGGATTCTGACCTCTGGTGGCCCAGTAGACCAAACGCATGTCTTTGCGACTTGGGCCTTCACTCTTGGCATCCAAGGTAACGACATCCCTCTAGGCGCGAGTGTCTCGCTGTTTATGCTGCCAATATTAGGGATCGCTGCGATATTCATTTTGCGTGGTGTTAACAAGCGTGGAAACGAGGCCTGATCGTGTCACAACATTCAATCGCAGCGAAGAGCAGTGTGGCACCGGTCCAGCGCAGCATGCAGCGCAGCAGACGTTGGGCGTTACTCTGGTCGTATTTTTTTCTTGTTCTGTTCGCAATATTCTTTTTGATGCCTCCGGTATACATGCTGATTACTTCACTGAAAGACAGTGGTGAAATTTCAGCAGTGACGAATCCCTGGTGGGTCAATCGCCCAACTTTTGATAATTACGTGGCACTGTTTCGCTCAAATGAATACCTGACGTTTTTCAGAAACTCGTGCGTGATTGCTGTGATTGTCGTGATCGTTACGATGTTGATCAGTATCCCGGCTGCGTTCTCATTGTCGAGGATGAAGTTTTGGGGCTCGACCACGCTGGCCACCGGCGTCTTTCTGACCTATCTCGTGCCTGACACGCTGTTGTTTATTCCGTTGTTTAAGATCTTTGCCTTTCTCAATCAAACGATGGGCATTGAACTGATCAATCATTGGTGGGCATTGATCATTATTTATCCCACGTTGACCGTACCTTTTGCGACCTGGATTTTGATTGCGTATTTCGCTTCGATTCCCAAAGAGCTGGACGAAGCAGCGTTGATCGATGGGGCCGGATATTTCCAGATGCTGACAAAGATCTTTATTCCGGTTGCGATTCCGGGGATCATCGCAGCCATGATCTTTGCCTTTACCGTGGCTTGGTCTCAATTCCTGTATCCGTTGGCGTTCACGACGTCAACTGACCAGTTGGTGTTGCCGGTCGGGATCGTGACCACACTGATCAAGGGCGATGTGTATAACTGGGGGCAGATTATGGCGGGTGCCTTGTTAGGGGCTGCGCCACCTTTGGTGATCTATGCTTTCCTGATGGACTATTACATTGCCGGGCTTACGGCAGGTGCTACAAAAGGATAATCAAATGGCTCAGGTCAAGTTACAGCAGCTCGTTAAAAACTATGACGACACGCCGGCAGTTCGCGGTATCGATTTAGAGATTGCCGATAAAGAGTTTTTAGTCTTAGTCGGGCCCTCGGGTTGCGGCAAAAGTACGACCCTTCGCATGATCGCTGGGCTAGAAGACATTACGAGTGGCGACATCTTAATCGGCGATCACGTGGTCAACGATGTGCCGCCCAAAGATCGAGACATTGCGATGGTCTTTCAGAACTATGCGCTGTACCCACATATGACAGTCTTTGAGAATATGTCTTTTGGCTTGCGTCTAAAAAAAGTACCCAAGCCTCAGATAGCAGAGCGCGTAAACGCGGCAGCCAAGATTTTGGATATTTCTGAGCTACTACAGCGCAAACCCAAACAACTTTCTGGCGGACAACGTCAACGTGTTGCGATGGGACGAGCCATTGTCAGAGACCCCAAAGTATTTTTATTTGATGAACCCTTATCGAATTTAGATGCCAAGCTACGGGTGCAGATGCGCACCGAGATTAAACGCGTGCATCAAAAAGTTCAGACGACGACGGTGTATGTCACGCATGATCAAGTCGAGGCGATGACATTGGCCGACAGAGTCGTGGTCATGAATGCCGGACGTATTGAGCAGGTGGGTACTCCGCAACAGCTTTATCATTTTCCGGCGACTAAATTTGTAGCAGGTTTTATTGGTTCGCCTTCGATGAACTTTATACCCTGTCGGCTGGAAGAAAGCTCGGGCGAGTTGATGGTTCGGCTGAACGATCAAATTGCCTTTCCGGTTCCTCATGTGAAGGCAGCGCGCTATCGCGACTATTTGAGCAGCACGTCTTTACTGTTTGGGCTGCGACCTGAACACATCATGGAGCAACGCCCGCATCGTGAGCCTGGGCACCATAACTTTGAAGTCGTGCTAGAGGTCACAGAGCCTATGGGGATGGAGACCATGGTTTATTTTCTGCTTCAAGGTATTGAAGTGTGCGGCAGAGTGAACCCTCTTGCTGGTGCCCAAGCGGGGCAAGCAATCACCTTAGTCGTCGATCTCACGAATATGCATTTGATAGACGAGGCGTCTGGTAAGGTTCTTTGAAACTGAATTGACTGCAAAACCAGAGCAACAACTCACATTAACTGCTCAGTCTGACGCTCTTATTCTCTAAATCAAAGAGCTGCTCAGTGATTGGCATATTCGTTACGATGTAGCAGATTTCACCTCGAAATTCAAAGGCTGATATCTTGACCTCAAACCATCTTTTTTCTGTTTCACTATGACAAGGGTATTTAGCGCTAAAGATCTTCGTATTGTCTTGAACGACTGCACGAATGAATTGTGCGATCTTGACCGCTAAGTCAGAATTTTTTGCATTGTCACACACTGCAAGATAATTAATTCCCTCGCAAGCTAATTCGCCGTGCTTCAGTCTTGGGTAGTTCTGGGCCGAGGCTCGCCACGCGGTGTTCACCAAAATAATGACGCCTTCTTTATCGAGAATACAAGTCAGAGGTGACACGAAATTTATCGCAGCTTGTCCTAACCTTTCTTGTTTTTGATGCAGATAGGATTCTAGATGACGACTATCTTCAGCATTTTTAGAAC
>JABMMM010000328.1 GCA_013205565.1 Alcaligenaceae bacterium
CGCGGAAAATGCGTGGCCAGAAAGCGCCCCTTGTGCAGCGCAAGCGCATGGGGCCAGGCGCCCAAGCTTAGCAAAAAGCGTTCGGGAGTCTGCCGTGTACTCGCGCAAGCGGCTTCCAGCGCTTTCCAGACTTGCGAGTTTTTGTCGGGGCGGGTAATCAGGCTGACAGCAATTTCGGCGACTTCGGTCGGTAGCGTGCCAGCGACCATTTGGTCTGCCCATTCTTGCGTGAGCGCAGCCTGCCGTTGTTTTTTTTCGAGAGCGGCCAAGGCCACGGTCAGGATTTCAGGTGGTGCCGCCTTGTAACGTCCGCGGCCGCGTCGATGAAAATAAACCGGCGCGCTGTGTAAGCGCAGCAGCAGCGTGGTTTTTTCGAGCGTAGTGGGGGCGTGACCAAAGTAATCTAGGCTAAGCGCTTCTACGTCAAACTCTTCTTGTGGCGCGCACTCCCAAAGAAATTGCAAGTCAATCTCGTGAGATAGGGCGTCGGCCTGCGCGAGCAATTCGTCGGGGGCAGGCGTTGAAAAGTTGTACAGGCAATGACTGCGCTTGATTTTGCTGCGTTTGCCTGTGCTGGATTCGACTTGCAGGGCGGCATCGGCCTCTGACAGGATATGACCGGTTTTAAAAGACCCATCTTCTTCAAATAAAACGTACATGCAGTGTTCCGATAAAAACTGAGAGGGCGCGGTAAGCCTGAAACGCCAGATCAAAAAAGTGTGAGGCGGGCTAGGTCTGAATGGTCGCCAGCGCGCGAAGTAACTTGTTGTGAATGTCTGCAAAGTCACCGTTGCTCATGATGACGATATGATCCCCGGACCGAGCCTGGGCATTAAGCGCCGCGAGTAAGGCCTCGAGTTGCTGGTGGGCGTGCAACCGTGGACCCAGAGCCGCCAGCACGACGGCAGGCTCCCAGCCAAGCGCTGCCTTACCCTCGTTTTGGCCGAAGCAAAACACCAGATCGGCG
Source organism: Alcaligenaceae bacterium (assembly GCA_013205565.1). Lineage (GTDB taxonomy): Bacteria > Pseudomonadota > Gammaproteobacteria > Burkholderiales > Burkholderiaceae_B > Zwartia. The sequence goes on from JABMMM010000328.1 coordinate 968, forward strand.
GCCTGCAGCGCCTGCGGCAAACGCGCCGCCATTGTGCCCAGTTTCATGGTGTTCGAGCGAGGCTCAAGCACGGCAAGAATTCGTTGCGCGCCGACTTTGGCACGCAAGCCCTCAAGCGTCGTTTGAATCGCGGTGGGGTGATGAGCGAAGTCATCATAGACGCTAATTCCTCTGACGGTGCCGCGAAGCTCTAGGCGGCGTTTGACGCCAGCAAACTGGCAAAGCGCGGCGATGCTTTGTTTGGGCGTGACGCCGACGTGAGTCGCGGCAAGCAGCGCGACCAGAGCGTTGTGCTGATTGTGCTTGCCTGTCAGCGACCAGTGCACTTGCCCAAGCTTGAGCGCGCCGTTGAAGAGGTCAAACGAGCTGGCGTCAACCGTGCGCGTGTGCCAGCCAGTCATTGCTCCTGTCGTTGTGACTTCGCTGTAGCAGCCCCGCTCAAGCACGCGGGCAAGCGCCTGATCTTGGGCCGGAGCAATCACGAGCCCCGTGCGAGGAACCGTGCGCAGCAGATGATGAAACTGGGTTTCAATCGCGGCGAGATCAGGAAAAATATCTGCGTGGTCGTACTCAAGATTATTCAGAATCGCTGTGCGCGTGCGATAGTGCATAAACTTTGAGCGCTTATCAAAAAACGCGGTGTCGTATTCGTCAGCTTCGATCACAAAGAGCGACGAGTCGGCTTGGTAACGGGCCGAGACTTCGAGCCCCGGTGCGACGCCACCAATTAAAAAGTTTGGTTTGAGCCCGGCTTGTTGCAAAATCCAGGCCAGCATTGAGCTGGTCGTGGTTTTGCCGTGCGTACCCGCAACGGCAAGCACGTGCTGGCCTTGCAGAATATGCTGACCGAGCCATTGGGGGCCCGACATGTAGGGCAGGCCGGCATCCAGAATCGCCTCGATTAAGGGGTTGCCCCGCGTGATGACATTACCAACGATAAACAAATCGGGTTGCAGGGCGAGTTGCTCAGGCGCAAAGCCCTCAAGCAAATCAATGCCCTGCTCTTGCAGTTGAGTGCTCATGGGTGGGTAGACGCCTGCATCGCAGCCTGTGACACGGTGGCCGGCCGCACGCGCAATCAGCGCGAGCCCTCCCATGAAAGTGCCACAGATACCTAAAATATGCAGATGCATGAACATTCTCCCCGCCGCATTGTAGAGTGAGACGGTATGATGTCAGCATGAAACGACGAACTGTTCTGCTCGGTGCGGGTGGTCTGGCGGCGATGGCCGTTACAGGCTGGGCGGCCTGGCGCAGCTCTTCGCGTTCGGCGCCCGCGGCTAACCGTGCTGTGGGGGCGCTTGGCGCCCAAACGCCTGCAGCGCAACCGAATCCGCGCGCTTTATTCGACGCGCGCCTGCCTGGGCTTGATGGTCACGAGTTCGCCCTTCAGACACTAATCGGCCAACCTCTGGTGGTTAATTTTTGGGCAACTTGGTGCGCGCCCTGTGTGCAAGAACTGCCATATCTGAACAGTATGGCTAAAGAGTTACCAAATATTAAATTTGTGGGCATTGGTATCGATACAGCGCAAAACATCGGTCAATTTGTTGCTAAAATACCGGTTTCGTATCAACTGCTCGTGGCAGGGCATGCAGGCATCGCGCTGCTGCGCGAGTTAGGCAATAGTGCGGGTGGGTTGCCTTTTACCTTGCTGTTCGACGCAAATGGCAGTATTTTCGATTCAATTCTTGGTCAAATCGAACCCCTTGACCTGCGGCAGCGAATCGATCGCCTGGTTGCCAAATCGAAGACGTAGATAGACAAATCGCAGCAATTAGCGTAAAAAAGCGCTCTGTTGACTTGATTTGTCTCTTTCAGCGTCAAGCTTTGTCTTCTCTAATCTTTTTCATCCGAGCGTCACGTATGGCACAACGCCTTCTTGTCCTGAACGGTCCGAACCTGAACTTGCTGGGGCTGCGCGAACCGCATCTCTATGGCCACACGACGCTCGCGCAGATTGAGGCGGGACTCGTCGAATTGGCAAGCAGTTTAGGCGCAACGCTGACGGCGTATCAAAGCAATCACGAGGGTGAGCTGGTCGACCGGATTCAAGCGGCCTACACGGACGGCACCGACTTTATTGTGATCAACGCGGGTGCTTATACCCACACCAGTGTGGCGATTCGCGATGCTTTGGCTGCGGTAAAGATTTCCTTTATCGAAGTGCACCTTTCGAACGTCTACCAGCGCGAGCCCTTTCGGCATCACTCTTACTTGTCTGACTTAGCGGTCGGGGTGGTGGTGGGCTTGGGCGCCTATGGTTACCACGCTGCTGTGCGTTATGCCGTGCAGTCTGGGCAAACGGCTTAACGCCAGATTTGTTCGGGGCTGTTCAATTTAGACCTTTACGGAAACATCATGGACCTTAGAAAAATCAAAACTTTGATCGACCTCGTGTCAGAATCTGGCATAGCCGAGCTCGAAATCACCGAGGGCGAGGGCAAGGTTCGCATTGTTAAATTTTCGCAAGCGCAGCAGCCAGTCGCGTATGCGGCGGCACCTGCGGGCTACGCACCCTCGGCGCCTGTTGCGCCCGAAGGTGGGGCGGCTCCGGCTGCGCCCGTGGTTACGGGCCATACCGTGAAAGCACCGATGGTGGGCACCTTTTATCGCGCCGCCAATCCGGGCTCAGCCGCCTTTATTGAAGTTGGGCAAACGGTCAAAGAGGGCGAGCCTTTGTGCATCATCGAGGCCATGAAGTTGCTCAATGAAATCGAAGCCGATAAATCCGGAGTCATCACCGAGATCTTGGTCGAAAACGGTGAGCCCGTTGAATACGGCCAACCGCTTTTTGTGATCGTCTGATATGTTTGAAAAGATTCTGATCGCCAATCGGGGCGAGATTGCCCTGCGCATTCAGCGTGCATGCCGTGAAATGGGTATCAAAACCGTAGTCGTGCATTCTGAGGCCGACCGCGAAGCCAAGTATGTCCGCCTGGCCGATGAGTCGGTGTGTATCGGCCCGGCCGCTTCGCGCGATAGCTATTTAAATATGCCCGCTATTATTGCGGCTGCTGAAGTCACCGACGCCGAGGCAATTCATCCGGGCTATGGTTTTCTTTCCGAAAACGCTGACTTTGCCGATCGTGTCGAAAAAAGTGGTTTCGTGTTTATCGGACCGCGTCCCGAGTCGATTCGTCTGATGGGTGACAAGGTCAGCGCCAAGCGAGCCATGATCGAGGCTGGCGTGCCAGTGGTGCCAGGCTCGCCCGGCGCGTTGCCCGAGGATCCGGCCGAAATCCTTCGCCTGGCCCAAGAAGTGGGCTACCCAGTCATTATTAAGGCAGCCGGTGGTGGCGGTGGTCGCGGCATGCGCGTGGTGCACACCGAGGCGGCCTTGCTCAATTCGGTTGCGATGACAAAAACGGAAGCGGGTGCGGCGTTTAACAATCCTGAAGTGTATCTAGAAAAGTTTCTTGAAAATCCACGGCACATCGAGATTCAAGTCTTAGCTGACGGCGGTCGCAACGCAGTCTGGTTAGGTGAACGTGATTGCTCGATGCAGCGCCGGCATCAAAAAGTCATCGAAGAGGCACCCGCGCCGGGTATCGCCCGTAAATTGATCGAACGTATCGGCGAGCGTTGTGCCGAGGCGTGCCGCAAGATCCAATATCGCGGTGCAGGCACCTTCGAATTTTTATACGAAAACGATGAGTTTTATTTTATCGAGATGAATACCCGGATTCAGGTCGAGCACCCCGTGACCGAACTCATCACCGGAATCGATCTGGTGCAACAGCAGATTCGTATCGCCGCGGGCGAAAAGTTTACGCTGCGCCAACGCGACATCCACTTCAAAGGTCATGCGCTTGAGTGCCGGATTAATGCTGAGGATCCGTTTACCTTTGTGCCCAGCCCTGGGCGTGTGACGAACTGGCATACGCCCGGCGGCCCGGGTGTGCGGATTGATTCACATGTATTCAATGGCTATTTTGTGCCACCCTATTATGATTCGATGATTGCCAAGGTGATCACCTACGGCGATACCCGTGAACAGGCGTTGGCGCGTATGACCATTGCCTTGTCTGAGATGGTTGTAGAAGGGATTAAAACCAATATCCCGTTGCACCGCGAGTTAATGGTTGACAGTCGTTTTATGGCGGGCGGCACCAGCATTCATTATCTTGAACACAAGCTTGCCGCGCGGCCTTGAGCCGGCTTTGCCTGCGCGCCATAGCCTGATGCCCTCGGCCATCGGAAGCCCCCATGCGTGAATTGGTGTTGTTGTGCCCTGGCGAGCTGGCCGAGGCGTTGTCTGACGCGCTTCTCGAGGCCGGAGCCCTGTCGGTGTCGGTTGAAGATGCCGACTCTGACACCGAATACGAGCAGCCCTTGTTCGGGGAGCCTGGTAGCGAACCCAACACGCAAGCCTGGAGCCGTAACCGCGTGATTGTGCTGTTAGCGGATGGCACCGACCCTGAGCAGTTGCTCGCCGCTGCTCGCCTTGATCTTGAGGTCGACGCCGAGCTGACCTGGCATCTGCGCCCAGTGCCAGATGCTGACTGGGTCCGGTTGACACAGTCTCAGTTTGGTCCCATCACAATCGGCTCGCGGATATTGATTGTTCCGAGTTGGCATGCTGACAAAATGCCGCTTGAGCCCGAACCCGGGCGCATTGCGATTCAACTCGACCCCGGGCTGGCGTTCGGCACGGGCAGCCATCCCACAACGCATTTGTGCTTAGAGTGGCTGGCCGCAGAGTTGCCCCCTGATGCGGCGGTGCTGGATTATGGCTGTGGGTCGGGTATTCTGGCGATCGCCGCAGCCCTGTTGGGCGCGCGCGTAATCACAGGGGTCGACATCGATGAGCAGGCGGTACAGGCGACACGCGATAACGCCCTGGTGAATCGTGTCGTCTTGCACGCATTGTTGCCTGATGACCTGACTGAGGGTCTGTTTGACGTGGTCGTTGCAAATATTTTGTCAAATCCTTTAAAAGTTCTGGCTCCGATGCTTGCCGGGCGAGTGCGTTCCGGAGGACAATTGATTTTGTCAGGTGTGCTCGAGCGGCAAGCGCAAGAGGTTGCTGCTGTGTATGCGCCTTGGCTGGCGTTGTCGGTTTGGCAAGCCCGTGACGGCTGGGTTTGTTTGGCTGGTTGTAAGGCCTAGCCGCCCGCGGACTGCCCCGAACTTTGCTGCCCACTCCTGAGGTCACTTCAATGAGTCTTGTCACGCGTTGCCCAAAGTGCCAAAGCGATTTTATGGTTTCGCTTGAGCAACTGCGCGTGCACGACGGCTTGGTCCGGTGCGGTAACTGTACCCACATCTTTGACGGCCATGTGGCGCTTAAAAGTCAGTTGCCTACCTTAACGCAACGAGCCGCTACGCAGCAACCGCCACAACAACCGCCGCAGCCACCGCCACAGCCACCGCCGTCCACGCCACCGCCGTCCACGCAAGCGCCGAGTTGGCAGGGCGGTCGTGAACCGCTTCGTGCACCCGCGCAAGAACTCGGTGCCCCCTCGGTGTTGCGTCGCCGGGCACAGACCGGTGCAGAGCTCAAGTACGCGGCACCCGAACCTTTTGCCGCAGTCTTTCCCGAGCCCTACTATCAAGATCCTCACGACGAGACCGGACCGCAGCTACGTGTGCGCGGCGATGCGCGTTTGCGGGGCGAGGCACCCGCTTCGGTTGGGCGCAGTCCCCCCGATTTTTTAATCGACGAAACTCCCTTAGACGGCCTGCGTAAGGGACTTTGGCTGCTACTGATCACCGCGGCGAGCCTGGTGTTGCTCGCACAGTTGGCGTATGTCTACCGCAACGAGTTAGTGACGCGGGTACCGAGTCTTCTGCCGGTGGCGCGCGCAGCCTGCGAGCCACTAAAATGCGCAGTCTCTTTTGTGAGGCATCTTGAGCGCATCACGATTGAAGCAACCTCGCTCGAGCAAGCGCCGGGTGGCCAGGAAGAGGGTCAGCCAAGCACCCTGGCGCTTAAGTTTTCGATGCGCAACCGTTACGATAAGATTCAGCCCTGGCCACATCTCTCGCTTGAACTGAGAGACGCCTCTGGCACCGCTGTTATCCGAAAAGTCGTGCCGCCAGAGCAGTATTTACCTCAACATTTGGTGGGCCGCCCTTTTGGGGCGAATCAAGAGATTCATATTCATTTGCCAGTCACGGTAAGCGGCTTGCAAATTAGCGGTTTTCAGCTGTATTCATTTTTTCCTTAAGAGACCAGTATGACCCAGCCCGTATTAATTTGTGGTTCTGTCGCGTTTGACACCATTGCCGTGTTTGAAGGCCAATTTAAAGACCATATCCTGCCTGACCGCATTCACGCGTTAAGCGTATCGTTTTTGGTTCCTAGAATGCGGCGTGAGTTCGGTGGTTGTGCGGGCAATATCGCTTATAACTTGAAGCTTCTTGGCGGCAATCCCGTGCCCGTGGCAACCGTTGGTGAAGACGCCACGGATTACCTGCAGCGTTTTGAGCAGTTCGGGATCAATACCCGCATGATTCGCAGCTTGCCCGGCACGTTGACTGCGCAGTGTTTTATCACCACCGATCTTGACGACAATCAGATTACTGCGTTTCATCCGGGTGCGATGGAGCGTTCTGCCGAGAACGATTTGACGGGCGAACGGGCCGCCTGGGCAATTGTGGCGCCTGACTCAAAGGCGGGCATGATGGCTCACGCTAAACGCTTGCATGCGCAAGGCACGCCCTTTATCTTTGACTTAGGTCAGGCGATGCCCTTGTATGACGGCAAAGATATTCTTGAGATGGTATCGCTTGCACAGGCACTCACGGTCAACGACTACGAGGCCAGCGTAGTTGAACAGCGCACAGGCAAAACAATTGCGCAATTGGCGCAGGGTTTGCAGGCTGTGGTAGTGACGCGTGGTGCGACTGGTGCAAGCCTTTATACTGAGGGCCAAGAGCATCATATTGCGCCAGTCATTCCAGAGGCCGTGCTCGATCCAACCGGTTGTGGTGATGCGCATCGTGGTGGCTTGCTCTATGCGCTGACGCTTGGCTGGACTTGGATCGAAGCCTGTAAGCTTGGCAACCTGATGGGCTCAATTAAAATTGCTTCTCGGGGTCCGCAAAATCATGCACCCACGCGCGCCGAAATCGACGCGCAACTGTATGCTCATTACGGCAGTCGACTGCCTGGCTAGATGATAGTTTTTTTTGGAGTCTGAAGATGAGTCTACCTACACGGCTAGTGCGTACGAACGGGGTGCGCGTCGTGGCGGGCGTTGCACTGCTGGCAAGTGTTGCGCTGGTGTCTGGGTGCGCTAAGCCAAGCGCCTCGGCAAACGTTTATACCTATGGGCAAGCGCAACGCGACCAAGTCGTGCGCAACGGCACCGTGATTAATGTACGACCGATCACTATTCAAAATGAACGCACCTCGGGTGCGGGTGTTGTGGCAGGCGGTGCAGTCGGTGGCGTCGTCGGCAGCACGATTGGCGGCGGTACGGGTCGCACGTTGGCGGTTTTAGGCGGGGCAATCTTAGGAGCCTTGGCGGGCGACGCCGTTGAAGACCGCGCAGGTAAAAAAGATGGACTCGAGATCACTGTGCGGTTAGACAACGGCGAGACCCGCGTGATTGCGCAAGAGGCCGACGTACCTTTGGCGTTAAATCAACGGGTGCAGGTTGTCAGCGGTGCAGGCCCGACGCGTGTCGTACCCGTCGGTCAAAATAACTAACTCCGCTTTTTGCTCCTCAGCATAAACGCCCTTTGAGCGGCTCTGGGATCTCGTGGGTGTGGGCAACAGCTTCACTACACGCCCAATAACGAAAAACTGATGCGATTCAGAACCATCATGGCGATTTGCGCCAACACCAAAAGAACAAGTGCCGATAGATCCAGTCCGCCTAAGTTCGGCATAATGCGCTTGATGGGCTCAAGCAAGGGCGCGGTTAAGGTGCGCAGAACCGGCATGACAGGCGATAGCGGATTGATCCACGACAGCACGGCTTGAATTAGCGTAAGCCAGACGATTAGGTTTAAGGCCCAGCGCGCAACGGTCACCAGCGCCGCTCCGAGTAAGCCTGGAATCTGCTTTGGGCTAAGCATGACGCCGGTTGAAGTCAGCCAAAGCAGCGAAAGAAACACCACAGCGATTAGAAAAGTACCGACCAGGCTGGCACCGTCAAAGCCCTTGGCAGACGGAACAAGCGTTCGTAAAGGCTGCACAAGCCAGTTGGTGGCCTGCATAATCGCTTGCGACATTGGGTTAGAGGGATGTAGCTTGACCGCGTAGATCCAGGCGCGTGCTAAGAGCGCAGCACCTAACAAAGAAAAAACAATTTCAAGCAAAAAGCGCAAGATTTCACCAAGCATGCGGCAACTCCGATAAAAAACTGTGGTGGGCACGAGTGGGTGGCGACCCTTCAAGAGGCAACGCCTCTATGGCATTATCGCAGCTTCTGAGCACGACTGAGCATGCGAGGCTTGGCGCTTACACACCATCCTTGTTGGTAGGCTGTGCGCTGGCCGCGAGTTAGACAAGTTGAAAAAAAACCACCCGGCGAACCGGGCGGTTTGAACTTACAAACCTTAGCTATTAAGCTCAGGGACGGCCACCCGTAGGAAACGGCCACGAGGCTGCAGGATTCAGGGCTGTCTTAGCACCTGGTGCAGCTGCGGTCGAAGGGGCAGCGGCTGCCGGCTTTTTAGCGGCTGGCTTTTTAACTATTTTTTTTTTGCTGCTGGCTTTTTTGCTGCTGCTTTTTTAGGAGCGGCTTTTTTAGCGACTTTCTTGACAGCCTTTTTTGCTACTTTTTTAACAGCTTTTTTTGCTGCTGGCTTTTTAGCTGCAGCTTTTTTAGCTGCGGGCTTCTTAGCCGCGACTTTCTTTACTGCCTTTTTAACGACTTTCTTAGCTGCGACTTTCTTGACTACCTTTTTGGCCGCTGGCTTTTTAGCTGCGGCTTTCTTGGCAGGGGCTTTCTTTGCTGCTTTTTTGGCTGTTGCCATGGTAATACTCCTTGGTTCAGGGTCCCAAACGTTAAACCCGTGCTTGACGCATCCCACCATGGGATTTTGTGTCGCCCGAGTTATTCATCGGCACAAGCCGCTACCAGATTTCGGTAGCAAAGCGGTTTGTGCTAATGAATCCGGCACAGCCATTTGAACTGCCTCTCGCAATGAGGCGCGAACCAGTTCAAATGGCACCAGAGGGCGGGCCTAACCGCCTTCTGGCATGTACTGCAGCGTCTTGAATCACAAAGCGGTGGATTTATTCCCAGTTAAGGGCACCCCCGGTTTGGTATTCAATGACGCGTGTTTCGAAAAAGTTACGTTCTTTCTTTAGATCAATCATTTCTGCCATCCACGGGAAGGGGTTCTCTTCTTGTGCGAACAGCGGTTCGATGCCGATTTGCTGGCAGCGACGATTAGCAATGAATCTAAGATATGACTTGAACATCGGTGCATTCAGACCCAGCACGCCGCGAGGCATGGTGTCTTCAGCATAGGCGTACTCAAGATCGACCGCTTTGGCAAAAAGCGCGCGAATTTCTTCGCGAAAAGCGGGGGTCCAAAGCTGGGGATTTTCGAGTTTGATGGTATTGATCAGATCAATACCAAAATTGCAGTGCATCGATTCATCACGCAGGATGTACATATACTGTTCTGCAGCACCCGTCATTTTATTTTGGCGACCGAGCGCAAGAATTTGCGTAAACCCGACATAAAAGAACAGACCTTCCATCAGGCAAGCAAAAACAATCAGCGACTTCAGCAGTGTTTGATCGTTTTCAAGTGTGCCTGTCTTAAAGTGGGGGTCAGCAATCGCATCGATAAACGGAATCAGAAACTGATCTTTAGCCCGAATCGAGGGCACTTCGTTGTACGCATTGAAGATTTCTGATTCATCTAAATCGAGGCTTTCAACGATATATTGATAAGCGTGCGTGTGAATGGCTTCTTCAAAGGCCTGGCGTAATAAAAACTGCCGGCATTCAGGAGCGGTGATGTGGCGATAGGTGCCCAACACGATGTTGTTAGCAGCCAAAGAATCGGCCGTGACAAAAAAACCAAGATTGCGCTTGATGATGCGACGCTCGTCTTCGGTTAACCCTGTTGGGTTTTTCCAGAGGGCGATGTCACGAGACATATTGATCTCTTGGGGCATCCAGTGATTTGCGCAAGTGGCGATGTATTTCTCCCAGGCCCATTTGTATTTAAAGGGAACCAGTTGATTGACATCGGTCTGACCGTTAATGATGCGTTTGTCAGCAGCATTCACGCGGGTGGCGGCGTGAGCCTTCACGGGCACCTGTTTGAGGCCGAGCGTGGGCAAGGCAGCGTCACCAAAAACGCCGCTTGCAGCGCGAGAAGGCAAAGAGGCAGTCATCGCTTGTGCGAGGGCTGCGGGCATCAGACCAGCACCTGCGAGAGGTGTTGTCTGTGTAGTGGGTTCGTCGTTCCAGGTCAGCATTATTTTCTCAGTCGCATTATTGGCAGGCTTCGCACTCTTCGAAACCTGGATCGCCAGGTCTCATGGTGCAGGCCACGCCCAAGATTTCGGGTTCGGGTAGCGCTTGTGTGGCCGCCATTGCAAACGTGCCGCTCGTTGAGCTGGCGCCCGCTGCATTGACCGCATTCAGTTCGCCGCCTCGGCCGGTTGATTTTTCGGCGCTAGTGGCACCGAGTGTGCGTAGGTAGTAAGTCGTTTTCAAACCACGCAACCAAGCCAGCTTGTAGGTGTCGTCAAGCTTCTTGCCTGAGGCACCAGCCATATAAATATTCAAAGATTGCGCCTGATCAATCCACTTTTGACGACGTGCGGCGCACTCGACAATCCAGGTGGGTTCAACTTCAAAGGCAGTGGCGTATAGAGCACGCAGTTCGGCAGGAACGCGATCGATGCGGGACAAGCTGCCGTCGAAGTACTTCAAGTCGGCGACCATAACTTCATCCCAGAGGCCAAGTTTCTTGAGGTCACGAACAAGATGTTCATTCACCACAGTGAACTCGCCGGAGAGGTTCGATTTAACGTACAAGTTTTGATATGTTGGTTCTATACATGCGGACACACCAATAATATTCGAAATTGTTGCGGTTGGGGCAATTGCAACGCAATTAGAGTTACGCATGCCGTGTGTTTTGATGCGTGCACGCAACGAATCCCAATCGAGCGTGGTGGATTCATCGACTTCAACATAACCACCACGATGCTCGCGTAACAACGCGATCGAGTCATGAGGCAAGATGCCGCGTGACCAGAGCGAGCCATCAAAACTTGCGTAACGACCGCGCTCTTGTGCGAGCTCGCTTGAGGCGCTGTACGCGTAATAGCAGACCGCTTCCATTGAGCGATCAGCAAAGTCGATTGCTGCTTGTGTGGCATAGGGCACGCGCATCACGTGCAGGCAATCTTGAAAGCCCATGATGCCAAGGCCGACTGGACGATGGCGAACGTTTGAGTTGCGCGCCTTATCCACCGCGTAGTAATTAATATCGATCACGTTGTCTAGCATGCGCATCGCGATCTTGATCGTGCGTTGCAGTTTGTCTTGATCCAACTCTTGCGTGCCGTCGGCGTTGTGCTTGAGGTGCGCCATCAAGTTCACTGAGCCCAGGTTGCAGACCGCGATTTCAGAATCGTTGGTGTTGAGCGTGATCTCGGTGCACAGGTTCGAGCTGTGGACTACACCAATGTGTTGCTGAGGCGAGCGGATATTGCAAGGATCTTTGAAGGTGATCCAAGGGTGGCCAGTTTCAAACAGCATCGAGAGCATTTTGCGCCAGAGGTTTGTGGCGGGCATCGTTTTATGCAAAGGCAAATCACCGCGGGCGGCTTTCTCTTCGTAGCCAACGTAGGCTTTTTCAAAGGCGACGCCGACTTTGTCGTGCAGATCTGGGCAGTCTGACGGAGAAAATAGTGTCCAGTTGCCGCCTTCGAGAACGCGCTTCATGAACAGGTCGGGAATCCAGTTGGCCGTGTTCATGTCGTGGGTGCGGCGACGCTCGTCACCGGTATTTTTGCGAAGTTCGAGGAACTCTTCGATGTCAAGGTGCCACGATTCGAGGTAGCAGCAGACGGCACCCTTGCGTTTGCCGCCCTGGTTCACCGCAACGGCGGTGTCGTTGACAACTTTTAAGAAGGGTACGACGCCCTGGCTTTCGCCGTTTGTACCTTTTATGTGACTGCGCATCGCACGCACGGGCGTCCAGTCGTTGCCCAGGCCGCCTGCGTATTTAGCCAGCAGGGCGTTTTCTTTGATGGCTTCGTAGATGCCATCAAGGTTGTCTGCCACGGTCGTGAGATAGCAAGAAGACAGTTGCGAGTGCAAGGTGCCAGCGTTAAACAGCGTTGGCGTCGAGCTCATGAAATCGAATGACGACAAAATTTTATAGAACTCGATCGCACGGGCTTCGCGATCGATCTCGGCAATGGCTAAGCCCATGGCCACGCGCATAAAAAACACTTGGGGCAGCTCGATGCGTTGGCCACGCAGGTGCAAGAAGTAGCGGTCATAAAGTGTTTGCAGGCCGAGGTAGTCGAACTGCAAGTCGCGACTGGCGTCCAACGCCGCCGCCAAGCGCGGCAGGTCATAGCGCGAGAGTTCTGAATTTAACAAGCCGCCCTCAACCCCTCGCTTGATAAACTTCGGAAAGTAGGTCGCGTACTGGGTGGTCATGGCTTCTTGAGAGACTTCTTCGCTTAACACTTCTTTGCGAATGGTGTGCAAAAGTAAACGCGCCGTGACCTTGCTATAGGCTGGATCGTTTTCGACCATGGCGCGTGCGGCCAGAATCGCTGATTTGTAGACTTCGTCAACGGGTACGCCGTCGTACAGGTTTTTGAGTGTTTCTTTTTGAATCGTGGCGGTATCAACGAATTCGCCCAAGCCGAAACCGGCAGCTTCGATGGTGGCTTGTAGTTTTGCGAGGTCGAGCGGCTTGCGTATGCCGTTTTCGACCACGTTGAGGGTGGGTGCCTCGGTGGGGGCTTGTTCGGCTTTGTTTTTCGAGCGCTCTTGTGAGCGCCGCTCGCGATAAAGCACATAAGATCGGGCGACATCGTGTTCACCCGAGCGCATCAGCGATAGTTCGACAGCATCTTGGATGTCTTCGATGTGAAACGTGCCACCGTTGGGACGGCTGCGCATCAGGGCGGCGACGACCTGGTGCGTCAGTGAATCGACGAGTTCGCGCACGCGCGCCGAGGCGGCGCCTTGCCCGCCGTTGACCGCCAAAAAGGCCTTGGTCATGGCAATGCCAATTTTGCTAGGCTCAAAGTTCACCACTGCGCCGTTGCGCCGGATGATGTGATACTGCGTCCAAGCAGCTTCGTTGAGCGGCGCGGCTGTTGCCGCGAACGGTGGGGTGAGGCCTTGGCGTTCGACGGGATTGGTAGTGGTTTGCATAAAATAGGGCTCCTGCGATACGAGCGTGGCACACGCCACGCTAAGAGTTCTGTGTGAGTCTTTCGGTCCTGCTGCCTAGCTGACTGTCGTTGTCACTCAGCAGTCATATTCGCCTCAGACAGGATCGTTTTGTCTTAAGGCGGAGGCGAAGAGTAACACTACATGTGGTGTTTTTATTAACGAACTGTACTAATTCTAGTGGTTCAGGTCTAGATACGCAATACTCATCCTTTAAATTTATTTATTAGTATTAACCCTTGAATTTATTCAAAAAAAGAGCTAGACAATCAGCCGTAGTCAACACGACTCTATACACCTTTGCGGTAATTGGCCTTGTTGAAAAAGCGTATGGGTTAAATTTATTTTTTTTATAAAAAAGTGTGGTGAAAATACAAAACTAAGTGCGTCTCAAAGGCTTTGCTTCGTTAAATAATGCGCTGACGGTTTGGTTTTGCTGCAATATGTCGTTATTCCCTGATTTTCTTTTTTGACAAGGTCGGCTGGTGCGGCACTGACCGGCGGGCTCGGCGAGACTGTGCGAAGCGCGGCCTCGCGAGGGACTGAGGCAGAACGGTAAGAGGACGTGGCGCGAGGTAGTGGGTCGATACAGTGATTCACGGTATTTCAATCGAGTGAAAACAACGGGGTTGGGTCGGCAATGTTTGAATGGGGTGTGGGCAGGTGGTTGGTGCTTGGGTGCTTGGGCTTGCTGGCGGCCTGTGGAATTCCCCGCCCCCCTGACTCCGCCCTAATTTTGGCCCCCGACGGCTTAAGCGAACCCGTTTGCGTCGTACCACCCGCGCAGCACCCGTTGATTGGTAGCTGGTATGTCGTGCGAAAACAAAGCGGAGTGGCGGGCGAAATCCAGATGCTGTTGACGCTGTCCGCCGACGGCAAAATGCGCCAGCAGACGCGGGTCAAGCAGGGGCGTAATATCCGCTCTGAACTACGCGAGACCGGTTGTTGGGATGCCCCGACAGGCAAGCTAGTGGCTCGGGTGAGTCGTTCTAACGGCGAACTGGTTGATTACCGTGATCCGGTCTATACCAATACGTATCTTATTGAGCGCAACGACTCGACGCGACTGACTTATCGCGAAGAGCGGCCCAATAGTCGGCCCGAGGTGGCACAAAAAGTGCCAGCTAGTTTTCGGCTGATGTAAAGGCCGCCAGCCTGGTCAGCACGGTTTCTTTACCTAAAATTTCTAGCACCGCGTCGACGGCTGGGGTTTGGGTGGTGCCAGCAACGGCCACGCGTAGTGGGATGGCGAGCTGAGGCATCTTGAGGCCGTGGGTGGCAAGCACAGTTTTAATCAGAACGCCAAGGGCCTCGCGGCTCCAGGAGATTGGTGCGGCTTGGTTTGCGAAATCTCGTAGTGCCACGCGTGCGGCTGCGGTGAGGTGTTGCGCAATCAACTCGTCGGTGGCCGGCCTGAAGGGGCCACAAAATAGCAGGGCGCCCTCGGCGAGTTGTTCTAAGGTTTCGGCGCGGTCTTTAAAGAGCCTGACCACAGCGAGCAAATCAACTTGAACGGGGTTGCCACCGCGGGCGACAATTCGGGGGGCAACGGCTTGTGCCAGTGTGTTGTCGTCGGCTTGTTTAAGGTAATGGGCATTGACCCAGTTTAGTTTTTTGGGATCCCACTGAGCGGCCGATTTAGACAGGTGGCTTGGATCAAACCAGTCAACGAGTTGCTGGCGCGAAAAGAGTTCATCGTTGCCGTGACTCCAGCCCAGACGCGCCAGATAATTGACCATGGCCTCAGGCAAATAGCCCTCGCGGTCATACTCCATGACGCTGACGGCGCCGTGCCGTTTCGAAAGTTTTTCGCCGTCGGGACCTAAGATCATTGGGACATGTCCGTACTCGGGCACGGGGGCGCCCAACGCGCGCAGGATCGTGATTTGTCTGGGGGTGTTGTTGACGTGATCATCTCCGCGCAACACGTGAGTGATGCGCATATCCCAGTCGTCAACGACGACGCAAAAATTATAGGTGGGCGTGCCGTCGGGGCGAGCGATGACCAGATCGTCAAGCTCGGTGTTTTCAAAACTGATGGGGCCTTTGACCAGGTCGACCCACGCGGTTGCACCGTCTTGGGGGCTTTTGAAGCGCACCACGGGTTTGCGCCCGGCTGGGATGGCTGGCAAGACTTTGCCGGCTTCGGGGCGCCACGTGCCGTCGTAGCGAGGTTTGAGGCCTTGGGCCCGCGCTAAATTGCGCATCGCCTCGACCTCTTCATTTGAGCTGTAACAAGGGTAGGCCGTACCGGCAGCCAGCATGCTCGCGACCACGGTCCGATAGCGGGTCATGTGCTGCATTTGATAAAAAGGGCCCTCGTCTGGCGTCAGGCCCAGCCAGTGCATGCCTTGAAGAATCGCTTGTACGGCCTCGGGAGTCGAGCGTTCGAGGTCGGTGTCTTCAATGCGCAGAATAAACGTGCCACCAAAGTGCCGGGCGAATGCCCAAGAAAAGAGCGCCGTACGCGCTCCACCCAAGTGAAGGAAGCCCGTAGGCGAGGGTGCAAAGCGCGTGCGTACAGGGGGGCGAGCAGAAGTCATAAGATCAGGTCAACAATACGCTTTGTAAAAAGCTCGAAATATCCGCGATTTCGGTCGGGTGAACCGAGTGCGGCATGGGGTATGTGTGCCATTGCACGCGATAGCCGAGCGCTTGAAGCTGGGCGTGAGCTGCCTCGGCGCGTTCCGGCGCTACCACCGGATCATGGCTGCCGTGTGCTAAAAAAATTGGGGTATCCAGATTGGCGCTGTGATGCTCTTTTTGAGCCAGCGCACTCAAGGGTAAATAACCCGACAAACCCATCAAGCCCGCAAGTTTATAGGGAACACGAAGGCCCGTGTGTAACGTCATGGCGCAGCCCTGCGAAAAACCGGCCAACACGATCTTGGTGCTGGGTACGCCGCGCGTGTTTTCCCGCGCGATCAGCGCCAGAATTGCACGCTCTGACGCGCGAATGCCCGCCTCGTCTTCGCGCTTGACCAGCTGTGGCGTCAAGATGTCGTACCACGAGCGCATCGCCATGCCGCCGTTGATGGTGACGGGTTGAATCGTGGCGTGCGGAAACACAAAGCGGACCGCCAGTGAAGCGGGTAAGCGCAGTTCGGGCACGATCGGTGCAAAGTCGTTGCCATCGGCTCCTAGGCCGTGAAGCCAAATGACGCTGTGGGTGGGGTTTGGAGCGGTTTCGTATTCAACACAGTCAAGCAGGGTGTTCTCAGTCATAGCGATGCGTTAGGGTCTTGTGAAGATTCGTTTGAAGGGTCTTGCGCAGTCTCTTGAAGCGTCTTGAGTGCCTGAAACAGCGCGCGATAGTGCTTGCGCAAAGGGTCTTGCCCCTGCCGCAGGTTTTCGTTCGCTGCCATTTCTTTGCGCCCCTCTCTAATAAAGGTGCGTAGTTGTTGGATATCAGCGTGCGGATATTTTTGTAGCAATACAGTGAAGGCGGCGTCTTCTTTGAGTAAGCGGTCGCGCAGCGCCTCGAGGCGGTGCATGGCCTGTGTTTGCTCACGTGAGCCGTTTTTCCAGGTTTCGAGCTGCGCACGGATTAAGTCAGCCTGGGCATCACGCATAAGCTTGCCAACAAAATGCACCTGCCGGCGCAGGCCTTCGCGGCTAGTGGTGCGTTGCGCTAAGCGGATCGAGTCATAGAGCCGTTCAGACAAAGGAAGCTGTTTGAGGCGCTCGGGGGAGAGCTCGCACAGCTCTTTGCCTAAGTCGACCAAAGCAAGCATCTCACGCTTGACATGGGATTTGCTGGGGCCGTCATAAAGCGAGTCGGGGGAGTCTTCTGGGGTTTCAGGTAAATCAGTCATCATACGGCTATCATAAAGCCTCACGCGAATGGACCCCTAATGGCTACTTCAATTTCTTTTCTTCCCGTTGCCGAAAATCGCCCGATTTTCGAAGATTTAGTGACGCAAGCGCTTAATCACGCAAAAAAACTTGGGGCAAGCGATGCCGCCGCCGAGGTCTCAGAGGCCCAGGGGCTGGCAGTCTCGGTGCGCAAAGGGCAGGTCGAAACCGTCGAACAGACGCGTGACCGCTCAATGGACATTACAGTCTTTGCGGGGCAGCGCAGGGGTTCAGCGTCGACCTCTGATTTTTCACCCGCAGCGTTGCAACAGACCGTTGAAGCGGCGTGGCATATTGCCCGCTACACGGCACAAGACCCGTCCGCCGGGTTGCCAGAGGCCGAGTTGCTAGCCTCCGACGTCAAGCATACGCTCGAGCTACATCACCCCTGGGCGCTTAGCGTGGCGCAGGCCACCGAGCTTGCGGTTGTTGCCGAGCGCGCCGCGCTTGATACGGACAAGCGCATCACCAACACCGAGGGTGCGGGGGTCGACACGCACGAAGGCCACTTCATACTAGGCAACACGCGCGGCTTTTTAGATGGTTATGCCTACTCGCGCCATGGCTTGTCGGTCGCGCCGATCGCTGGCCGCGGGCAGTCGATGCAGCGCGACTACTGGTACACCAGCGACCGTCGCGCCAAGCGTCTGGCCGAGCCCGCAGCGGTTGGGCGCTATGCCGCCGAACGGGCCTTATCGAGGCTGTCGGCGCGTCGGATTCCAACGGGGCACTTCCCGGTACTGTTTGAGGCGCCGCTAGCACTTGGTCTGCTCGGCGCCTTGACGCAGGCCGTGAGCGGTGGTTCGCTTTATCGCAAGGTCAGCTTTTTAGTGGATTCGCTTGGCCGCGAGATTTTCCCTAGGCATCTTTCTATTACCGAAGATCCCCACATCAAGGGCGCGATGGGTAGCTCGCCGTTTGATGAAGAAGGTGTGCGAACCCAGGCGCGCGATCTGGTGCGTGACGGCGTGCTGCAAGGCTATTTATTGTCAATCTATACCGCGCGTAAATTGGGGATGGTCACTACCGGCAATGCCGGAGGCTCGCACAACCTTGAGCTGACCTCGAGCCTGACGCGGCGCCAAGATGATTTGCCCGCGATGCTAAAAAAAATGGGCACGGGCTTGCTGGTCACAGAGCTAATCGGACAGGGTGTTAATTACTTAACGGGCGACTATTCACGTGGCGCGTTTGGGTATTGGGTCAAAAATGGCCAAATTCAACACGCCGTGCAAGAGGTCACGATCGCGGGCAATCTAAAGGATATGTTTGCCCAAATCGTGGCGGTCGGAGCTGACACTATCACGCGTGGCAGCAAAACGACCGGGTCGATTTTGCTTGAAAACATGGCAATTGCAGGTACCTAAGCGCTGAGGAAGTCAGGTAAGTTGAGAGGCATACTTCGGGTCAAATCAAGAGCTAAACACGGGCAAACACCTAGTTGTTTAAGGTGGTTTAAGCTCAAGGGGGCGGTGTAATATTCTCGATTCTGGGTCGTTACAAAGACTCAAGTTAATTTAAGGAAACTTCGTATGCAACGTCGTTCGTTTTTAAAGAAAGCCAGCCTAGGGGCTGTCGCCGGGACAGCTGCTGTTGCGGCACCCGTATTTGCGCAAGACGCGCCCACGCTGAACTGGCGCCTGGCCTCGAGCTTTCCTAAAAGCCTGGATACGCTCTTTGGTACGGCCGAACTCTTTTCAAGGTACTTGTCAGAGGGCACAGGCGGTAAGCTTTCTGTGCGCACCTTCGCTGCGGGCGAAATCGTGCCACCTTTTCAGGTGCTAGACGCCGTGCAAAAAAATACGGTCGAAATGGGGCATTCAAGCGGCTATTACTACATCGGTAAAAATCCCTCCCTCGCGTTTGATACGGCCGTGCCGTTTGGGCTGAACTCGCGCCAAATGAACGCCTGGATGTGGGAAGGTGATGGCATGAAGCTAATACGCGATTTGTACAAAGAGTACAGTATCGTGAACTTTCCGCTAGGTAATACGGGCACCCAAATGGGTGGTTGGTATCGCAAAGAAATCAAAACCGTTGAAGATATCAAAGGTTTAAAAATGCGAATTGCCGGCCTCGCGGGTGAGGTCATTACCCTTTTAGGTGGCCTACCTCAGCAAATACCCGGCCCCGATATTTATCCAGCGCTCGAAAAAGGCACGATCGACGCGGTCGAATGGGTTGGCCCGTACGACGACGAGAAAATGGGGTTTGCCAAGGTGGCGAAGTACTACTATTACCCCGGTTGGTGGGAAGGTGGCGCGCAAGTCTCCCTTTACGTCAACCAAGGCGAATGGGAAAAACTTCCGAAGGGATACCAAACACTTATCGAAGCTGCGAGCCGTGCCTGCACGGCAACCATGCAGGCGCGTTATGACAACCTGAATGCACAAGCGCTGCGTCGTTTACTGTCGCAGGGCACCTTGTTGCGGGCTTTCCCGCGCGCGGTCATGGATGCTTGTTGGGACGCCTCGCTGAAGGTTTTCGCCAACTACTCGGCTAAAAGCCCTCAGTTCAAAACGATTCACGACAACTACATGGGCTATCGCGACCAAGTTGTGCCTTGGTTCAGATTGGCTGAGGCCTCTTACGATCAGTACGTCGGGGCAGCGCTTTCGCGTCAAAAGTAAGCCGGTTTGGCCCCGTCAGTTACGCGTGGATGGGGTTTTAAACCAAACGGGTGCAAGCAATTTGGCTTGCACCCGTTTTTTATTGTAGAATCAAAGGCTTTCCTCCAATAACTGGGCTGGTGCACGGGCGGGTTACACGCTTTGGCAACAGTTAAAAGGTTATTTGAGGGCCCGTCTGGGATGGTCTCGGGCAGGTATTTTTAGGATCCAATCATGAAGACATTTGTGGCTAAGCCGCATGAAGTCCAACGTGGCTGGTTCGTGATTGACGCGAAGGGCAAAATCCTCGGTCGTGTGGCCAGCGAAGTCGCACACCGTTTGCGCGGTAAGCACAAACCAGAGTTCACGCCCCACGTTGATACAGGCGATTACATCGTCATTATCAACGCAGCAGATATCGTCGTAACCGGTAACAAGACGCAAGATAAAAAATACTTCCGTCACACAACGTATCCAGGCGGTATTCGCGAAACAAACTTCGCCAAGCTGCAAGAACGTTTTCCGGGTCGTGCGATTCAAAAGGCCGTTAAGGGCATGTTGCCTAAAGGCCCGCTGGGTTATGCGATGATTAAAAAGCTCAAGGTCTATGCGGGTGCAGAGCATCCCCATTCGGCCCAACAGCCACAGCCCCTCGAACTCAAAGGATAGGCCATGATCGGTAATTGGAATTACGGAACCGGCCGCCGCAAGACTTCGGTGGCTCGTGTCTTCATGAAAAAAGGTGCAGGCAAGATTGTTGTCAATGGCAAGCCCGTTGACGAGTACTTTGCCCGTGAAACTGGCCGGATGGTCGTGCGTCAACCGCTCGAACTGACGGGTCATTTAGTTTCGTTTGATTTTCATATCAACGTTCATGGCGGCGGCGAAAGCGGTCAGGCCGGCGCGGTACGTCACGGCATTACCCGTGCGTTGATTGATTACGATGCAACGTTAAAGCCATCACTGTCTAAAGCAGGATTGGTGACACGTGATGCACGTGAAGTCGAACGTAAGAAAGTCGGCTTTCACAAAGCACGTCGTCGTAAACAGTTCAGCAAGCGCTAAGCCAAGCGCCGAACCAAACGCCCGAGGCAGCACGTTGGCCTCAGTGCAAAAAGACCGCGCAAGCGGTCTTTTTTTTCTGGTCAACGTATCACGTAGGTGTGGGATAATCATCATCAAAGTGTGTTGCAGCCGCAGCACGTTCGCAGCCATCGATTGAGGGGTCTGGGCATGACACAAGCTTTAGCAAAACGGATCAAGGTCGGCATCGTGGGTGGTACTGGTTACACGGGTGTCGAACTGTTGCGCATTTTGTCGCAGCATCCAAATGCCGAGCTAACCGCGATTACCTCGCGTCAAGAAGACGGGCTGCCGGTGGCCAATATGTTTCCTAATTTGCGTGGCCACGTAAAGCTCGCCTTTTCAGCGCCCGACAAAGCGCCGTTGACGGGTTGTGATGTTGTCTTTTTTGCAACCCCCCACGGCGTGGCGATGGCTCAGGCACCTGAGCTTCTGGCCGCTGGAGTTAAGCTCATTGATTTGGCGGCTGATTTTCGCTTGCAAGATATTCAGGCCTTTGAAAAGTGGTACAAAATCCCGCACACCTGCCCCGAGATCCTCAAAGAGTCGGTATATGGTGTGGTTGAGTTAAACCGGGCAGCGGTTGCCAAGGCGCGCGTAGTGGGTAATCCAGGCTGCTATCCAACAACAGTGCTGCTGGGTCTGGCGCCTTTGCTTGGTGGCAAACCGTTGATCGACACCGCTGATCTGATTGCTGACTGCAAGTCAGGCGTGAGTGGGGCCGGCCGCAAAGCCGAGGTCGGTAGTTTGCTGTCTGAGGCAAGCGACAACTTCAAGGCCTATGGCGTGGCCGGGCACCGTCACCAGGCTGAAATTGATGAACAGTTACAACGTTTGGCTGGCGGGCCGGTTGGGCTGACGTTTGTCCCTCATCTTGTGCCAATGATTCGTGGCATGTTCAGTACGATCTATGCGCGTATCTTGCCCGAAGCGCGCGGGGTCGATTTTCAGGCACTCTTTGAGGCACGTTACGCCAACGAAGCCTTCGTGGATGTCATGCCCTTTGGTAGCCAACCTGATACCCGTTCGGTGCGCGCCTCAAACACCTTACGCATCGCTTTGCAGCGCCCAGGTAACGGCGATCGGTTGATTATTTTGGTGGTGCAAGACAACCTAGTCAAAGGGGCTTCGGGCCAGGCCGTTCAAAATATGAATCTGATGTTTGATCTGCCCGAACACACCGGTTTGAATCAAGTCGCGATTCTTCCTTAAACCCGTTTGCGCATGACAAAGGCAGTAGAGCGGTTACTTGTTGTACCAGTCGGCGCGGCTTTGTTGCTGTTGTCGCTTGGTGCAGTCTTAGGGGCCTTTATTGTCGGGGGGCCCAGCACAGACGTTGTGGCCCTGCGCTTGCACAGCGAGCGCATCGCTTTGCTGCAGGGGCGAGCTGAACTTCAGGCCGAGCGCACCGAGCTTGACTCGCAACTCAGCCAGGTCACGCTTGCGTTAGCGACCGAACGTGCTGCGCGCACCGAACTTGAGAACACGCTGGCGGGCGTGCAGGCTGCGCTTGGTCAAAGTCAAGATCAACTGGCTTTCTTTGAAAATCTGCTACCGCCGGGCCCTCAGGGTGCGCTTGATATTCGTGCAATCGAAGTTCACCAACAAGCCGATAGTTTGCGGTATCGGGTTTTATTGACGCAAAGTGGCAAAGCGAAGAAGCGGTTTTTGGGGGCGCTTCGGTTTATCGCAACAGTACGTTGCAAGGACGAGGCGCAGACCTGCGAGCAGCAACTGGTGTTGCAGCCACTGTTAGCCCAATTGCCTGAAGCCGCTGAGATTTTGCCTAAAAATTTGGCGCAAGAGACCACGTACCAAGCACAAGACCAAGCGCAGGCATGCTCGGGGGAAGCGTCACGTGCACGCCCCGAGCGCGTGTCAGGCCCGTTTGCGCTCGATTTTGCGCAGTTTCAGCGAAGTCAGGGCTGGCTCGAGATTCCTGCTCGTGTGGTGCTGAAATCAGTGACGGTGCAAGTGCTTGAGGGGGCGATTGTCCTTGCGTCTAAAGTGGTTGCTCTATGAGTGTGCCCCACACTTGCGGTATAGTTGACCAATGAACTCAAGTATCGTGTTAGTTAGTATCGTCCACTAGGACAGGAGTCTCTCATGAGCATCGCTACACAAACCGTAGACCTTCAAGCCCCCCCTACGCCGATTTTGTTCACAGATTCGGCAGCCGCTAAGGTCAAAGATCTGTTGATCGAAGAGGGCAATTCAAATCTCAAGCTGCGCGTGTTCGTGCAGGGCGGAGGTTGCTCTGGTTTTCAATATGGCTTCACCTTTGATGAAGACGTCAACGAAGACGACACAACTCTTGAAAAAAATGGCGTGGCGTTGTTGGTCGACCCCATGAGCTTTCAGTATTTGGTTGGCGCCGAGATCGACTACAAAGAAGACATCGAAGGTTCGCAATTTGTGATCCGTAACCCAAATGCCGCAACCACCTGCGGCTGTGGTTCATCGTTCTCAGTCTAAGTCTCAGTCGACACCTACGTCGACATCTGAAGCTAAGCTTTGACGCAATTACACTGAAGTCAGGCTCGCCACGTTGTGACGTGGCGCTGTGACTCATTCAGGCGGGCCAGGTCGCGCCCAAGATGCGGGCGCCACGCGCTCCCGTCACGCTTGGGTTGCCCACCGCAAGGTTGCGTTGTTGCGCCCAAGCAAGCCAGGCAAAAGCCAACGCCTCAACATCCTGAGTGGCTACCCCAGCCTGCGCTGTTGTTTGAAGCGCGCAGGGCAACGCCCCCTTCAAGCCCGCAACGATGGCGCTGTTGCGTGCGCCGCCGCCGCAGAGCAAGACGTCTTGCACCTCGGGGGCATAGGCTAAGATCGCCTGCGTGGCCGACGCAACAGTGAAAGCACAAAGCGTTGCCTGCACATCTTGTGGGGTGAGCGTCTGGCCGGGCGCCAGGCGCCCCGCGCAGTGCTGTACGCGAGGCGCGAGCCATTCAAGGTTAAACAGATCGCGCCCCGTCGACTTTGGCGGTGGTAGCGACAGCCAAGGCTCTGAGTCGCAGAGTCGCTTAAGCAAGGCCTCGTGTACCCGCCCTTGCGCGCCCCAAGCGCCGTCAGTATCAAAGGCTTGTCCGGTGTGCAGCTGACACCAGCTATCCATCAGCGCGTTCGCGGGGCCCGTATCAAAGCCTAGCGGCTCGTCGCCTGGTCGTAAAATCGTGATGTTTGCGATGCCACCCAAGTTCAAAATCACGCGGGTATAGTTTGTCGAAAAAATACCAGCATGAAACATTGGCACCAGTGGGGCGCCTTGCCCGCCGGCTGCGACATCTCGGCTTCTAAAGTCGGCGACCACCGCGATACCGGTGAGCTCGGCCAAGAGCGCCGGCGCATTCAGTTGAATCGTATAGCCAAGGTTTGGCTGGTGTCTGACCGTTTGGCCGTGCGCGCCGATGGCCGCAACCTGTCGAGCCGAAAGTTTGGCGTGGTTGAGTGTTTGTTCGACTAGGCTGGCATAGAGCTTTGTTAAACGGTTGGCTGCCAGTGCGGCGCGCGCAAGCTCATCGGGGCCCGAGGTATTCAGGGCAAAGAACGCGTCGCGCAGCGACGGCTCAAACGCGCAGTCTGCGCGTGCAAGCACAGTGGGTTTGCCGTTTGCATCAAAGCGGGCTAGCACGGCGTCGATCCCATCGAGGCTCGTGCCTGACATAAGGCCGATGTAGTGTGAGGCGCTCAAGATCGACGCTCGCGCTAGCGCACGGCGACGCTGCTGATTTCGGGCACGACCTCTTGAAACTGAGCTAAGACTTGAAGCTGCTGCCGATAAGGGGCAATCGCATGCGCAAACTGAACGCGTTGCTCAGGTTCAAGCGGGGTCGCTGCAGGCATCGCGGCTGTGGCAGACAAAGGGTCAATCGGTTTGTCGGCCACCCGGAACTCGTAGTGCAGGTGTGAACCCGTGGACCAGCCAGTCGACCCCACATAGCCGATCAGCTGGCCCTGTGCGACCTTAGTGCCCACCGTCATGCCTTCTGCGAAGCGGCTTTGGTGTGCATACAAAGTCGTGATTTTGCTGTGATGCTTCAGAATGATGGTGTTGCCATAGCCAGAGTGCCAACCCGCGAGTTGCACGACGCCATCAGCCGTTGCGTGAATCGGCGTGCCAGTCGGGGCGACGTAATCTACCCCAGGGTGGTGGCCTGACCAAGCTTGATTGGCGGTCAGCGTACGCATGCCGAAGGTTGAGCTTACCCTTGAGAACTTGATCGAATTACGGAGAAACGCCCCGCGCAGGCTTTCGCCTTCAAGGTCGTAATAGCTGCCAGCCTTGCCATCTGGGCTAAACCAAACCGCAGTGGCTGCTTTGCCCTTGTTGATGAATTCGACGGCTAACACCCGTCCGGAACCGGCTGGACGACCCTCAAACGTGCGGTTCTCGTAGACGACCCTGAACTGGTCGCCGCGATGAATTCCTCGAAAAAAGTCGATTTTGCTGCCTAAGACCTCAGCTATTTGCGTGGTGATGCCCTCGGGGATACGTGCGGCGTCAGTGGTCGCGAAAAGCGAACGTTCGATGGTGCCCACGGCGACCTCAATGTGGACCTCGCTGGGCAGTTCGAGCTCTTCAGCGGTAAAGCCTGTGCTGCTGGCACTGATTTGCAAAAGTTTGACGGTTGGCTGACCGTTGGAGTCGCTGTTGGGCGTGTGAAAGTAGCGCACCCACTGTAGTTGACCGTTGTGATCCGTTGCCGCCTGCACCGACCGCCCAGGTACGAGCTTGCTGGCGAAGCGAACTTTTGGTTCTTTAACCAAATAAGCCGACAGGCTTGGGTCGGTAACGTCTAAGCGTTTAAGAACCGTCGCAATCGTGTCACCCGAGCGAATACGCGTCTCGGTCACGTAGGGGGTGTTGGCCGCCGCGGCAGTGTGCTCCGTCGGCGTTGGGTATGCCTCAAGCGGAAACGGCAACACGTTCTGTACCAAGCTTTGCTCGGGCGCAATTGGTTCTGTCTGCGCTGGCTGCACCGTGCCAACGGCTGCGGCACCGACACAAAGCAAAAGGGCCGTGCCGAGCAACAGGCTGCGCAAAAAACGCGAACCGAGTGCGAGTTGGTCTGACGTGCCTAGTCTGTTGGGGGCGAGTGCTCCTGCGCTGGCTAGGTCGTTTTGTTGAGTCATTAAGCGATAATCCTGTTTTGCTTGGTCGTGCGCGCAACCCCGCGCGATTACACTTGGGGACGCCGAACGCGTTGCTTTGGGTTTGCGTATGATGAACGGCAAAGTCCATGCAAGAAAACAACAATGTTAGCCGATTTTGCTTTGTTGAGTCTTTTTTTAAAATGTTTAATATACCTAGCGGCTTATTTCTGATATGTCAATGCAAAAATATACAATCACCCAAGATACTGAAGCCCAACTGAGGGTGGCTCTGCGCGGCTGCGATGAATTGCTGGTGCAGGCCGAATTCGCTCAAAAACTGGCACGCAGTCAAGCGACTGGGATTTCACTTCGAATTAAGCTTGGTTTAGACCCTACGGCACCGGATATCCACCTCGGTCACACCGTGGTGCTCAATAAGATGCGCCAGTTGCAAGACTTAGGGCATACCGTCATTTTTTTGATTGGCGATTTTACGTCGATGATTGGAGATCCCTCGGGTCGCAACACCACGCGGCCCCCACTCACTCGCGAGCAAATCGCTGAAAACGCAAAAACTTATTACGCGCAGGCAAGTTTAGTGCTTGATCCGTCTAAAACCGAGATTCGTTATAACTCTGAGTGGTGCGACCCCTTGGGCGCGCGCGGCATTATTCAGCTTGCCTCGCGTTACACCGTGGCTCGCATGATGGAGCGCGACGACTTCACCAAGCGTTTTAAGGGTGGCGTGCCGATCTCGGTGCACGAGTTTTTATATCCGCTGATGCAGGGCTATGACTCGGTCGCCTTGAAATCCGATCTTGAACTTGGCGGCACGGATCAAAAATTTAATCTACTGGTGGGGCGCGAGCTGCAAAAAGAGTATGGTCAAGAACCACAATGCATTTTGACCATGCCGCTCTTAGAAGGCCTTGATGGCGTCGAAAAGATGTCTAAGTCCAAAAACAATTACATCGGGATTGGTGAGGCGCCCGACTCGATGTTTGGCAAATTGATGTCGATCTCTGACACCTTGATGTGGCGCTATTTTGAGCTGCTGTCGTTTGACAGCCTTGAAGACATCGCTAAGCTGCGTGCCGAAACCGAAGCTGGGCGTAATCCTCGCGACGCTAAAGTCCAACTGGCTCAAGAAATCATTACACGCTTTCACTCAAAGCAGGCTGCACAAGCCGCGTTGGCCAACTTCGAGGCAAGGTTTCGCGACGGTGCCATCCCAGACGATATGCCCGAAGTGACCTTGGCAGGCGCCCCGCTTGGGGTGCTTAAGGCGCTGCGTGAGGCCGGTCTGGTCGCCTCGGCTACTGAAGCGCAGCGAAACGTTGAACAAGGTGGCGTCAAGATCGATAGCGTTAAAGTTGAAGACAAAGGTTTGCAACTACCGGCTGGCACCTATGTGATTCAGGTGGGCAAGCGTAAGTTTGCGCGCGTCACCTTATCCTAGCCCTTGAGCGTGACGCCAGAACGCAGGTGCTAGCAGGGGCATATGTGTTGCCCACGGGCGAGACCCCGCTAGGCGAAGTACACTAAAGACAACTAATTTTGCAGCCTCGCCAGGAACCCTTATGTTTGACCGTAAATTGACCCTTGATCGCGTTGACCCAGATGTTTGGGCTGCGATCCAACAAGAAGACACTCGCCAAGAGCAGCACATCGAGCTGATCGCGTCTGAAAACTACGCCAGCCCTGCAGTCATGCAGGCGCAGGGTTCGCAGATGACGAACAAGTACGCAGAGGGCTATCCTGGCAAGCGTTATTACGGTGGTTGCGAGTATGTCGATATCGTCGAGCAACTGGCCATTGATCGTCTTAAAGCATTGTTTGGCGCTGAGGCGGCCAACGTTCAGCCTAACTCGGGCTCGCAGGCGAATCAGGCGGTGTATCTGGCGTATTTAAAACCCGGTGATTCTGTGCTGGGCATGAGTTTGGCTGAGGGCGGCCATTTAACCCATGGTGCAAGCGTCAACTCCTCGGGCAAACTGTATAACTTTCATCAATATGGTTTAGACGGCAACGAAGTGCTCGATTACGACAAGGTTGAGCACTTGGCTAAAACACAAAAGCCCAAAATGATCGTGGCGGGTGCTTCAGCCTATTCGTTGCGTATGGATTTTGAGCGGCTGGCACGTATCGCTAAAGACAACGGTGCCTTGTTGCTTGTGGATATCGCGCATTACTCAGGCTTGGTGGCCGGTGGCGCTTATCCTAACCCTGTGCCTTATGCAGATTTTGTTACCTCAACCACGCACAAGTCTTTGCGTGGCCCACGTGGCGGGGTCATCATGATGAAAGCCGAGCACGAAAAAGCGATTAATTCAGCAATTTTTCCGGGTATTCAGGGCGGGCCCTTGATGCATGTGATTGCAGCCAAGGCTGTGGCGTTTCACGAAGCGGCCACGCCAGAATTTAAAACCTACGCTGCGCAAGTGGTTAAAAATGCACAGGTATTGGCGCAGACTTTGGTTAAGCGCGGCTTGCGCATTGTGTCGGGCCGTACTGAAAGCCATGTGATGCTTGTCGATCTGCGCGCTAAAGGCGTCAACGGCAAAGAGACAGAAGCTGCGTTGGGCCAGGCGCATATCACAGTCAATAAAAACGCTATCCCGAACGACCCCGAAAAACCCTTTGTGACAAGCGGTATTCGTTTAGGGACGCCAGCGATGACGACCCGTGGCTTCAAAGAGGCTGAGGCCGAACTCACCGGCAACTTGATTGCTGATGTGCTTGATCATCCGCGTGACGAAGCCAATATCGCAGCCGTGCGCGCACGGGTTCATGCGTTGACGGCAAGCTTCCCGGTTTATCGATAACCAAGGGCGCCGATGAAGTGTCCCTTCTGCGGGCATCCTGATACGCAAGTGGTTGACTCGCGCGGGGCTGACGAGGGCGATTTTATTCGTCGTCGCAGGCGCTGCGTTGAGTGCGACCGGCGTTTTACCACTTACGAACGCCCTGAGCTTTCAATGCCTTCGGTGGTTAAGCGGAACGGGAGTCGGCACGATTATGAGGCAGGCAAGTTGCGCGCGAGCTTATCGCTTGCGTTACGCAAACGCCCGATCAGTACCGAAGATGTTGACGCGGTGGTGATGCGGATTGAAGACAAATTGCTGACAAGTGGTGAGCGCGAAGTGTCTACTGAATTTTTGGGTGAGCTCGTAATGGCCGAACTTAAAAAACTTGATAAAGTCGCCTACGTGCGGTTTGCTTCGGTGTATAAAAGTTTTGAAGATATTGGCGAATTTGTTGAGGCGATTCGCGAGATGCAGGGCCCACCTTTGCGGCGCAAGACATGAACCAGCCTTATACGCGCGGTATGGATACGCGCAATCCTGAGCAGGATGTTTTTTTCATGCGTCAGGCGCTTGCCTTAGCCGAAGGGGCGCTGTATGTGCCCTCGCCTAATCCGCGTGTCGGTTGCTTGATCGTACGTGAGGGCCAAGTATTGGGCCGAGGTGCGACGCAGGTGGTGGGCAGCCATCACGCAGAGATCATGGCGTTAAACGACATGAAGGCCAAAGGGTTTAATGCTCAGGGTGCAACGGTTTATATCACGCTCGAACCGTGCAGCCATCATGGTCGTACACCGCCTTGTGTCGATGCCTTAATCGCCGCTGGCCCTAAGCGCGTGGTATTTGGCCACTTTGATCCGAACCCTAGTGTTGCTGGGCGCGGGATGCGTGGCTTGCGCGAGGCTGGCATTGAAGTCAACGTGGGTGTGTGTGCAGAGTTGGCGCTTGAGCTGAATCCCGGGTTTGTCTCGCGCATGACGCGTGGCATGCCTTATGTTTGGATGAAAGCGGCTGCGTCGCTCGATGGGCGTACGGCGTTAAGCAATGGCGTTTCACAATGGATCACTGGCCCCGAGGCGCGTGCCGATGGGCACCATTGGCGTGCACGTAGTTGCGTGGTGCTAACGGGCATTGGCACTGTGCGCGCCGATAATCCAAAAATGACTGTGCGACATGTCGTGACCCCACGGCAACCCAAGCGTGCAGTGATTGATCCCGGCTTTGAAATTGATGAAGATGCTGCCGTGCTGACGGGCGGCGATGCGTTTGTTTTTGTCGGTGACAGCAACCCCGAAAAGGCTGCACGGTTCGCTGCACGTGGTGTGCAAGTGGTGTGTGTGCCAGAGGCTGGCGCACCGCCAGTCGGTCAAACACGCCGTCGCATTGATATGCGCGCGATGATGCAATGGTTGGCTGCGCAAGGGCATAACGAAGTGCATTGCGAAGCGGGTTCGGGCTTAAACGGTGCGCTGCTTGATGCGGGCTGTGTAGATGAGTTGCTGGTGTACATGGCACCGATGCTGCTAGGCGAGGGTCGAAGCATGGCGCAGTTGCCGGTGCTGACGCAACTTGAGGGCGCGAAGCGCTTTGAGTTTATTGAAGCCAAGCAGTTGGGTACAGATATTAGAGTGCGTGCGCGCCTGCCTGAGCGGTGGCGCGAACTGATGCAAAGCATTCACTTAATCGAAAGCAACACAGGAAAGGTGCAATAGGATGTTTACCGGAATCGTCGCGGCAGTTGGTCAAATTCAAAGTATCGAACCCTTTGCGGGCGACAAGGCTGATACGGGTGTGCATATCAAGATTCACGCGGGCGGTTTACCGTTAGCTGACGTGGGCCTTGGGGATTCAATCGCGATTCAAGGCGCGTGCATGACGGTGGTGTCCAAGCACGCTGATGGTTTCTCGGTGGACGTGTCACGCGAAAGCCTGCGCCTGACGATGGGGCTTGACGCGTTAGGCCCTGTGAACTTAGAAAAATCCTTGCGTATTGGCGATCAGATCGGTGGGCATTTGGTTTCGGGCCATGTGGATGGCTTGGGCGAAGTCGTGAAGTTTGAGCCCGTTGGTGAGTCATGGGAGCTTGTTGTGCAAGCACCCGCCGCGCTCGCAGCCTTTTTAGCCTATAAGGGATCGATCACCGTGAACGGCGTCAGCCTAACTGTGAATCGTGTAGACGATGTGGCGGGTGGCACCCGCTTTAGTATCAACTTGATCCCGCATACGATCGCCGTGACCACCTTGCAACATTTAAAGGTGAGTCAACGCGTCAACCTAGAGGTGGATACGATTGCGCGCTATGTGCAGCGGATGTTGTCGTTGTCGAAATAGTTTTAAAACCATAATCGAGCAAGCACCAACACCAGTCCGCCCATGCAAAGCACGGGCAGTGGGTTGATTGTTTTAAAACGCCAAAATATCCCGGCAGATACAGCTGCGATTAACCAAGGCGTGACGCCGCCCGAGGTTGAGCGCAGGATGATGATTGCGCTGGTCAGCAAAAGCCCCGAGGCCAAGGGGGCGAGGGCGTTCTGCACAATTGTTGTCCAGGGCCTGTCATGACTTTTGTGCCAGGCGCGCGTCACAAAATACGCCAAGATGGTTGAGGGCCCAAACAACGCAAGCGAGGCGACTAACGCACCTTGCCAGCCACTCACTTGCCAACCAATCAAGGTGGCCAACAAGGCGCCTGGCCCTGGCGCCGCACGCGAGATTGCAAACAAATCGATAAATTGTGCGTGGGTCAGCCAGTGATAAACGTCGACGGCTTGCAGATGCATGTCACCCACGACACTTTGCCCACCACCCACCGAGATCAGCGATAAAGGTGCAAAGACAACAAACAGATCCAGATAAATGTTTGAGGTTTTCATCAGGCACGCGGCGTTGTCGGTTTGGAGCTGATACGCTTTTGATGAATATTGGCAAACAAGAGCCCAACAAGTGCCAAACCCAAAATGACGGGCACAAGTGGCAGCTTTAATAAAAACAGTGCGATAAAAACTGAAATACTAAGCGCGAGGGGCCACAAGCCTATGCGATATGAGCGTTTAAGCCCGCGGATGCCAACCGCGGCCGTGAGCCCCATCGCGCTTGCCGCCAAACCTTCAAGAAAATCGTGAATCCAGCTGATTGAACCCAAATCAAGTAAGACAATACTGAGCAGTACAGCCAAAATCATTGGGGGCACGATTAAAGCCATCACCGATACCAGCCCGCCCAGACCGCCACGCAGTTTGTGACCGATGTGTAAAGCCAGGTTTGCCACATTGGGCCCTGGCAAGATTTGGCTGATCGTAAGCGCACTCATGAATTCGTCTTCGGTCAAAAAGTGATACCGATCCACAAAGTCACGGTACATCCAGCCCGAAATGCCTCCACCAAAACTGGTTGCGCCAATTTTGGCGAACAGAATAAAAAGCAGCCCGAGTGTTGGGGCTGGCGTGGGCGAGGCCGGGGGCGTTGGGGTGAGCGTGGATGCTGACATGAACGCTAGTATAGGGATCGGCGGCCTAGGCTGCTGGGGTATGGTGCTGCTTATTTGGCACAGCTGCCTCTGTTAGAATGCGAGGCTTGTTACAGCGGACAGGTGGCCGAGCGGTTGAAGGCGCACGCCTGGAAAGCGTGTATACGTTCATAGCGTATCGGGGGTTCGAATCCCCCTCTGTCCGCCAATGGTAAAAAACACTGAAAATAACAATAAAATCAATGACCTACGAACAAGTAGGTTTCTCACTTC
>JABMMM010000329.1 GCA_013205565.1 Alcaligenaceae bacterium
CGCCTTGACCACCGGAAACAGCAAGGGTACGGTGCAGATGACCATCGAGAGGCCTTCCATGAAAGTGCCCAAGGCCAGTTAAAAGCCAATGATGACCAACATGATTGCCCAACCCGGCAAAGGTAGCCCGGTTAAAAACTTTGCCAGCATTTGTGGCACGCCCAAGGCCGACAAAATGTAATTCAACACGTAGGCGCCAAACAAAATCAACGCGATCATCGAGGTGGTGCGTGCTGTCGCATGCAACGACTCTGAGATCATTTTCCAGTTGAGTTTGCGATCAACCAGCGCCAAGATCAAACTGCCTGCCACACCCAGTGCTGCAGATTCAGTTGGCGTTGCCAGGCCCGCATAAATGGTGCCCAACACGAGCCCAATTAACAAGGTCGTTGGCAATAAGTCTGACAAACTCGCGACCTTATGCCGCCAGGTGACGCCCATCGCGCTTGGGTCAGCCCGTAACTTGAGCTTGTAGCTGTAGTAAAAAATGACCGAAATAAATAAGAGAACGACCAAAATACTCGGTCCTATCGCCGCAATGTATAACGCTCCCACCGAGGTCTCAGTAATCAAACCATAAATAATAAACGTAATACCAGGTGGAATCAGATTGCCCAAAGCACCGCCCGCAGCGAGCGAACCTAATACCAATTTTGGTGGATAGTGACTTTTTTCAAAATATGGCAAGGCCACCGAGCCCATCGTTGCTGCCGTTGCCACGCTTGAACCCGCCACCGCAGAAAACACCCCGCAGGCCAAAATATTGGTGTGCAACAAGCCGCCGGGCAAACGTCCCATCCAGACATTCAAGCCACGATACAAACGCTCAGACAAACCGGCGCGCAGCATGATCTCGCCCATCAATAAAAACAGCGGCACCGACACCAACACAAAATTGGTCGAAGGCGCCCAAATCATCTCACCCAGAAAATTCCAAAACGGACGGTCTGAAAGCGAAAACCCCGCCAATAACGCAAGCGAGGATAGTGCGGCCCCAACATAAATACCTCCTGCAAAAAAACCGGCGAAGGCCGCCAACACCGCTAACAGCGCCCACCAAGGCACGGTCGTTGCCGATAACGCCGCGGCACTACCGGCACCGCCAAACAAGCTGGCACCACCAATCACGAGCGCCATGATCACAATGAATACGATTGCAATCATTTGCTGCCTGGTTTGTGGGTAGATGAGAAGCCAGGCGCCTGCATATGTGCCTGCGCCTCGGCAACTGCCTCGAGGGTTTCGGCGGCTTCATCTTCGTAGGTGCGCGCCATCAAGGCGCGGTCCATCGTCACAAGATCACCACGCAGTAGTTGTGCAACCGAGCGCAACGCCAGCGCAACCGCTGCGAGCAATAACAATATAAAGCCTGCTGCCCACACCCCTTGTGGCAGCACTAAGGGCGTGCGCAACGTGGTGAGGTCGGTCGCATTAAACGCAAACGAATCTTTGGCAATTGAAACCGCACCATACACATAGAACGCGGTTGACACCACTAAGGCGAGCAGTGAAGCAAAATGCAACCACACGCGCACACGCAAGGGCATGCGCTGCACCAACACATCGATGCGCACATGACCCCGTTCAAACAATGTGCCGGCCAACCCCCAACTCATACCAACGGCCATCAGATAACCCGTCAGTTCAATGGTGGATTCGGTTGAAAAGCCTAGAAACTTTCGGGCAAAAATATCAAAACAGATCAGCACCGTGATCAGTAGATAGCAAAACCCCGCTACCCACATCGCACGGCGACTGAGCCATTCAAGACTTCGATACATGACTACTTACCAGCGATGTACTTGACACCTGTGATGGGTGCGATCACCTCGTTGTACACCACACCGCAACGGTCGCCGCAACGCTTGACCCAGGCGGGTAAGACTGCTTCAGCCAGACTGGTCTGAATCATGCCGGCCTCATTTGGCTGAGCCTTGACTTCAGCCATGGGCTTTTTGACCAGCGTAGCCAACTTACCCGAGCAACCTGCTGCACGGCCAACGTTACACGCTACCCCATCCTCAGTTGCATCTTCACCAAGTTTCCATTGGGCATTTTCAATTGCGGCAAAGGTCTTTTCGAACTCAGCGCGAATCGACGGTTCAAGTTTGTTCCACCAAGCTAAGTTCACAAAGTAACCAGCGGTCGACCATGATAAAGATAAGGTGTAAAGATGTGTTGTGACCTCGGGCCACTTCACGCCATTACCCGAACCCGAGCCAGTAATCCCGCAATCGACCGTGCCGCGCTCAAGCGCTGTGTAGACCTCACCAAAGGCTAGCGATACAGGTTGTCCGCCCAGCGCTTTGACCAGGTCACCCGCAGAAGGCCCGTTAATGCGAACTTTCAGGCCTTTCAGATCGGCTAACGAAGCAATTGGCTTGCGGCAGAACAGCATCTGGCCTGAAAACGGATAGGTTGCAACCAGTTTGATCCCAAGCTTTTCGAGCTCTTTGTTCGCAACCGGCATCATGGCATCAGCAACTCTGCGCGCTTGCTTGATGCTTGGATTCAAGCCCGCCAGATCAAGGCCATCAAGCATGGGCACATCGCCCGATACCGTGGTGAGCGGGCCCGCTGCGATATCCACTTGACCCGAACGCACCAGCCTCAAGACTTCAGGGCCATTGACGTTGCGCTCTGGCCAAGACGATAACGTGATCTCAACGCGACCGTTGGTGGCGGCTTTGAGTCCATCGCGCAACAGAGGTTGATCCACTTGGGTGTACTGCGGGAGAGTGGGCGAAACCTGAGTGATGGCTTGCACCGCAATCTTGGGCCCAGTTGCAGCCGTTTGGGCCGATACGCTCGATAGCTGCATTGCCGCACACAGGGCTGTGACTATCATTAATCTATTTAACACGTTCATCTATAAGCTCCTAAAAAT
Organism: Alcaligenaceae bacterium; assembly: GCA_013205565.1. Lineage (GTDB taxonomy): Bacteria > Pseudomonadota > Gammaproteobacteria > Burkholderiales > Burkholderiaceae_B > Zwartia. Next base: position 2,888 of record JABMMM010000329.1, read on the forward strand.
ATGACATAACAATACGAGAGAAATGGTTAAAAACTTGCCAAACTACTGTTGCTCAGATCAGTCACGAGCATTGACCCCGGCGCATGGGTTAAACAAAAAGCAGGCTTCATCGCCATTGCGACCGATTGCGGCGTCACGCCACACGCCCAAAACACGGGCATCTCATCATCATGGATGGTGACCGATTCACCAAAATCAGGTTTGTTGATATCTTGGATACCGATCAAGTGCGGCATGCCGATATGCACCGGCGCACCATGCACACTCGGAAACCGCGAAGTGACCTGCACGGCACGCACAATATCAGCCGGGCGCATCGGGCGCATCGAGACCACCATCGGGCCGTGAAACACACCCGCCGGCGTGGTTGCAATATTGGTGCGATACATGGGGACAGTGCGCTGCTCTTGGATATGCCTTAAAGGAATTCCGGCTTCAATCAACGCCTGCTCGAACGAAAAAGAGCATCCCAAGACAAAGCTCACCAAATCGTCGCGCCATTGGCTGGCGATATCGTAGGGTTCATCTACCAACAAGCCGTCTTTGTAGACA
>JABMMM010000330.1 GCA_013205565.1 Alcaligenaceae bacterium
AGGTTTGGCACAAAGTTTTAAAGGGACAGTCGCGCCGCGCGGTCAAACACGGCCAGGCTGGAAAGTCTTGCGCGTGCTTGGCAATGTGTTGCATTTAGCTGGCTTTGATGATGAGTCCTCAGAATCTGTGCGCGACGCAGTCTTGTCAGGTGGCGTAGCGGGGCGCTTATCGAATCAATTACAGGGTGAGTTAGCTGCCTTGACTTTGGGCGAGACGTCTAATGCTGCCTCTGCAAGCGGCCTGACAGCGATGACTGCAAGCACAACCTCGGCCAACAGCACAGGCCTCAAGCTAGAGCGCGTCGCCGATGTGCCAATTTTTCGTACCGATGCGATGGTGCGTCGCGCGCAAGCCTTGCAAGACTCTGCAGCCTCGCGCGCACCCGTGGCACGCATGCATGCCAACACACTCACGCAATTGGGTATCGCGCAGGGTACTCAGGTGGTGGTCAAAGCGGTAGCAGGGCAGTTGGTGTTAGCCGCTGAGCAAGACAACACTCTGGCGCCAGGTGCTGTGCGTATTGCTGCGGGCTTTGAACAAACCGTTGCCCTTGGTGGTGCGTTTGGACAGCTGAGTGTGGAGCGTGCCTGATGCTTTGGCTAAACGCTCTTGAAACTTTTGGCGTAGATTTGCTCGGCCCCACTGTTTGGCTGGTGCTTTGGACCTTGGTCAAGATTTTGGTGATCGCGGTACCCGTTATTTTGTGCGTCGCCTATCTGACTTATTGGGAACGCAAGATGATTGGCGCGATGCATGTGCGTCTGGGTCCAAATCGAGTCGGTTTCAAAGGTTTGTTACAGCCTTTTGCTGACGTGTTCAAACTGCTGACCAAAGAAGTCATCGTACCAAGTCAGGCCAATAAGATTTTGTTCATCTTGGCACCGGTTGTCACCTTGATGCCAGCCTTGGCGGCTTGGGCGGTGGTGCCCTTTGGGCCTGAGTTGGTGTTGGCTAACGTCAACGCTGGCTTGCTGTATGTGATGGCGATTACCTCGGTCGGCGTCTATGGCGTGATCGTCGCGGGTTGGGCTTCAAATTCTAAGTATGCGTTTTTGGCGGCTATGCGTGCTTCGGCACAAATGCTGTCTTACGAACTTGCTATCGGCTTTGTACTGGTCACCGTGTTGCTGGTGTCGGGTAGTTTGAATATGACCGAAATCGTCAACGTACAAACCCGCGGTTGGTTTGCCGATCACGGTATCAATTTCATGTCCTGGAATTGGTTGCCGTTGTTGCCGCTGTTTGTCATTTATGTGATTTCGGCGGTTGCTGAAACCAATCGCCATCCGTTTGACGTGGTTGAGGGCGAATCCGAAATCGTGGCGGGTCACATGGTCGAGTATTCGGGCATGGCGTTTGCGCTTTTTTTCTTGGGTGAATACGCCAACATGATTTTCTTGTCATGTATGGCCGCGATTATGTTCTTGGGCGGCTGGGCCGCACCGATCGAGATTGCCCCGCTGACCTGGGTGCCAGGTTGGTTGTGGTTAGGTCTTAAAACCTTTGTGGTGGTTTCTCTGTTCATCTGGTTTCGCGCGTCGTTTCCGCGCTATCGGTATGACCAGATCATGCGTCTGGGCTGGAAGATTTTCATCCCGCTCACCGGCGTGTGGCTGGTGGTAGTGGCGATCTGGATGCAGACGCCTTGGAACATTTGGAAATAAGCTCGGCTAGACAGAAAAGGCATGTATGGAAGCGATTAAAGATTTTTTTGGCAGTTTGCTGCTGCTTGAGTTACTCAAGGGTATGAAGCTGACAGGTAAGTATTTTTTCAAGCGTAAGATCACCTTGCGATATCCGCTTGAAAAAACACCGCAATCACCACGCTTTCGTGGCTTGCATGCGTTACGTCGTTATCCAAACGGCGAAGAGCGTTGCATTGCCTGCAAACTTTGCGAGGCCGTTTGTCCCGCCTTGGCCATCACGATTGAATCCGAGCAACGTGAAGATGGTTCGCGCCGTACGACTCGTTATGACATCGACCTGACCAAATGTATTTTTTGCGGGTTTTGCGAAGAAAGCTGCCCAGTCGATTCAATCGTTGAAACGCACATTCACGAGTACCACGGTGAAAAACGCGGTGATCTGTATTTTACAAAAGACATGTTGTTGGCGGTGGGTGATCGCTACGAAGAAGATATCGCCCGCAACCGCGCCATTGACGCGCCTTATCGTTGATCGGGCTGGGGCCTAAAAGAAATGATGTTTACAACTATCCTGTTCTACGTGTTGGCCCTGGTGTTGGTGGTGGCGGCGTTTCGCGTCATCACCGCTTCAAGTCCGGTCACCGCTGTGCTGCATCTGATTCTAGCGTTTGCAAATGCCGCCATGATCTGGATGCTGCTGGGTGCTGAGTTTTTGGCCTTGCTGCTCGTGCTGGTCTACGTGGGTGCGGTGATGGTGTTGTTCTTGTTTGTCGTGATGATGCTTGATGTCAAGATGGAAGAACTGCGCACCGGCATCAAAACCTATCTGCCAATGGGCCTGATCGTTGGTTTGATCATGGTGGGTGAAATGTCTTTTGTGTTGGCGACCTCTTGGGGTCAGGTTGGCCCGGCTGCCGATATGGGTAACGATTACAACAACGCTCGCACACTGGGCGAGTCGATGTACACCGAATATGCCTACGCGGTTGAAGTCGGTGCCGTGCTCTTGCTCGTTGGCATGATCGCCGCAATTTCGTTGACGCTGCGCAAGCGCCGCGACGTGAAATATAACGACCCAAGTGCCTCAGTGCGTGTGCGTGCCAAAGATCGGGTCCGTCTGGTCAAGATGCCGAGCCAAGAGGCTGTGAATGCCAAAGGAGATCAGACATGATGACCTTGACTCTGCCGCACTTTTTAGTGTTGGGTGCCATCCTGTTTGCGATTGGCGTGTTTGGGATATTTTTGAATCGTCGCAACCTGATTGTGTTGCTGATGTCGGTTGAGTTAATGCTGTTAGCCGTGAATATGAACTTTGTTGCGTTTTCGACCTGGATGGGTGATGCGGCGGGGCAGGTGTTCGTGTTCTTTATTCTGACGGTTGCGGCCGCCGAGGCTGCGATTGGCCTGGCGATTTTAGTGCTGCTGTTTCGCAACCTCAACACCATTAACGTAGACGAACTTGATAGCCTGAAGGGCTGATCGGATCACAGAATAATATGTTTAGCTCACCTTCTCTATATCTGACCATCGCGCTTGCGCCCTTGTTAGGCGCCATCCTTGCCGGTCTGTTTGGCACCGGTTTTTTAGGGCGTCAGGTTAGTCGTCGCAACTCGCATATCTTGACCATCGCGCTGGTTGCCGTCTCGGCGATCGGGTCTGTGCTGGTGCTTAAAGATGTGCTCAATGGCCACACCTTTGACGGAGCGGTGTATACCTGGTCTTTATTAGGCGAGGCAAAACTAGAAATTGGCTTCTTAATTGATCCCTTGTCTGCACTCATGATGGTGGTGGTGACGTCTGTGTCGTTGATGGTGCACATCTATACGATCGGCTATATGGCTGAAGATCCAGGCTACCAGCGCTTCTTTGCTTACATCTCTTTGTTTACTTTCTCGATGCTGATGCTGGTCATGTCTAACAACATGGTGCAGTTGTTCTTTGGCTGGGAGGCCGTTGGTCTGGTGTCGTATTTGCTGATTGGCTTTTGGTACACCAAGCCCACTGCGATTTTTGCCAACATGAAGGCCTTTTTAGTCAACCGCGTGGGTGATTTTGGTTTTGTGTTGGGTATCGGTTTGTTGTTTGCCTACGCGGGCACAATGCACTATGGCGAAGTGTTTAAGCAAGCCGACAAGCTAGCTACTCTAACGCTGCCGGGCACGGATTGGATGCTTTTGACGGTGGCTTGCATCTGTTTGTTTATTGGTGCAATGGGTAAATCAGCGCAAGTGCCTTTGCATACTTGGCTGCCTGACTCAATGGAAGGCCCCACGCCAATTTCGGCACTGATCCACGCAGCCACCATGGTGACAGCGGGCATCTTTATGGTGGCGCGTTTTTCGCCGCTCTTTGAACTGTCAAATACTGCGCTCTCGTTCATTATTGTGATCGGTGCGATTGGCGCACTGTTCTTGGGTATTTTGGGCATCATCCAAAACGACATCAAGCGCGTCGTGGCTTACTCAACCTTGTCGCAATTGGGTTACATGACGGTTGCCTTGGGTGCGTCGGCCTACTCAGTGGCGATTTTTCACTTAATGACACACGCGTTCTTTAAAGCTTTGTTGTTTTTGGGTGCAGGCTCGGTGATTATCGGCATGCACCACGATCAAGATATTCGCAACATGGGCGGCTTGCGCAAGTACATGCCGATCACGTGGATTACCTTCTTGATTGGTACGCTAGCCTTGGTGGGTACGCCGTTTTTCTCGGGCTTTTATTCTAAAGAACACATCATCGAAGCGGCTGGTGCTGCCAATGTGTGGGGCGCGAGCTTTGCGCATACCGCCACCTTAATCGGTGTGTTTGTGACCTCGCTGTATTCTTTCCGCGTTTACTTTTTAGTGTTTCATGGCAAAGAGCGCTTTGCTACGCACGGCGGTGCGCATGGGGATGCCCACGGCGATGCGCATGGACACGACGCTCATGCTGCTCACGGCGATGCCCATGCCCACGCTCACGACGCTCACGGTCATCAGGGTGGCAAACCCCATGAGTCACCTTGGGTCGTGACCTTGCCTCTCGTCTTGCTGGCGATTCCCTCGATCTTCATCGGTGCGCTTGCGATTGATCCTTTGTTGTTTGGTTCTTATTTTAAAAACTCAATTGTGATCCTGACCCAGCATCCCGCGATGGCAGAGCTTGCCAAAGAATGGCATCACGTCCATGGCTGGGTGGGTTATGGCTTGCATGCGTTCACCACGGTGCCGTTTTGGCTGGTGGTGGCAGGCGCAACGGTGGCTTGGTATTGCTACTTGATTAATCCTAAAGTCCCGGCTGCGATTCAAGCGAATCTAACCGTTGTGAACAAGATCCTTGAGAATAAATACTTCTTTGACTGGTTCAACGAGCAGGTGTTGGCGCGTGGTTTGCGCGCAGTTGGTACCAGCTTTTGGCAACGTGGCGATCGTGGCTTAATCGATGGCGTGTTGGTCAATGGTTCGGCAAAATTAGTGGGTGCACTAGCAGGTGTGACCCGTCGTTTTCAGACGGGCTACATCTATCACTACGCCTTTGCGATGATTATCGGCCTGCTGGTTGCGATCACCTACGTTATCTTTGGTACTAAATAATGACAAGCGAGATGGCTTCTTTTACAACTCCGTGGCTCACGCTTGCGATTTTTGTTCCGATCGTCTGCGGCTTGTTAATTTTGGCGGTGGGCAGCGACGAGCGCCCAGCCTTGACGCGCAATCTTTCGCTGATCGGCGCGTTGCTAAGTTTCTTTGTCACGATCCCTCTTTACACAGGCTTTGACAGCGCAACGGCTGCGATGCAGTTTGTTGAAAAAGCGCCCTGGATTCCAGCCTTTGCGGTGATGTATCACTTGGGTGTTGATGGCATCTCGTTGTGGTTTGTGCTGTTGACGGCCTTCATTACGATCATCGTGGTGTTGGCGGGTTGGGAAGTGATCACCTCGCGTATCGCTCAATACATGGCCGCCTTCTTGATTTTGTCAGGTTTGATGATCGGCGTGTTCGTGGCGATGGACGGCTTGTTGTTCTATATCTTTTTTGAAGCGACACTCATCCCGATGTATATCATCGTTGGTGTTTGGGGTGGCCCCAATCGCGTGTATGCAGCCTTCAAGTTCTTTTTGTACACGCTGATGGGTTCGCTGCTGACCTTGGTAGCTTTTTTATACCTCTGGAACGAAGCCGGCGGCTCGTTTGATATCCAAACTTGGCACGACCTGCCCTTAGCTTACACGCCGCAGGTCTTAATCTTCTTTGCTTTCTTGGCCGCGTTTGCTGTCAAGGTGCCAATGTGGCCCGTGCACACTTGGTTGCCCGATGCGCACGTCGAGGCACCTACCGGCGGCTCAGTGGTGTTAGCAGCCATCATGCTCAAGCTCGGTGCCTATGGCTTTTTAAGGCTGTCGCTGCCGATTGTGCCTGATGCCTCGGTGGGCATGTCAGACATCATTATTGCCTTGTCGCTGATTGCCGTGATTTATATCGGCATGGTTGCGATTGTGCAAGATGACATGAAAAAGCTCGTGGCCTATTCGTCGGTCGCGCATATGGGCTTTGTGACCTTAGGCCTCTTTATCTTCAATACCGCAGGCGTTGAGGGTGCGATTGTGCAGATGCTGTCGCATGGTTTTGTTTCGGCAGCGATGTTCTTGTGTATTGGTGTGTTGTATGACCGTATGCATAGCCGTCAGATTGCCGATTACGGTGGCGTCATCAACACGATGCCGCGCTTCGTGACCTTCTTTGTATTTTTCTCGATGGCCAATGCAGGCTTGCCAGCCACCAGTGGATTTGTGGGCGAGTTCATGGTGATTTTGGGTGCTGTCCAATATAACTTCTGGATCGGTCTGTTAGCCGCGACGGCGTTGATCTTAGGGGCTTCGTATTCGCTGTGGATGGTCAAGCGCGTTGCCTTTGGCGATATCGCCAACGACCACGTGCGCGAACTGCAAGATTTGTCGAGTCGTGAGTTCTTGATTCTTGGGGTGATGGCTCTGGCTGTCCTTTATATGGGTGTTCATCCCAAGCCCTTTACTGATGTGATGCACACGTCAGTCGAGGCCCTGTTGCAACACGTATCCAATTCAAAACTGTAAGCCCGCCATGATGCAATCTCAATTCGATTTCGGCCTGGCCGCACCAGAAATTATCTTGCTGGTGATGGGCATGCTTATTCTGATTCTCGACGCGCTAAGCGCTGGTGTACGGCGCACCCTGGCTTATGGCTTGTCGCTTGCCACGCTGGCACTGCTTGCGCTGGTGTCGATCTGGCAATGGAATATGGGGTTAGTGGGCGAAACCTTCTTTGGCCTGTATATCGCTGATCCCTTGGCGCATCTGCTAAAAGTGGCCTCGTATCTTGCTGTGGCACTGACGCTGATCTATGGTCGCGAATATCTGCACTCGCGCGATATGCTGCGCGGCGGCGAGTTCTATGTGTTGGTGCTGTTCGCCCTGCTGGGTCAGATGGTGATGATTTCAGCCGGCAACTTCTTGACCATTTATCTGGGTCTGGAGTTGATGTCGTTGGCGCTCTACGCGCTGGTTGCGATTCGGCGTGATCACGCTCAGTCGACTGAAGCGGCGATGAAGTATTTTGTCTTGGGTGCGTTGGCCTCAGGCTTTATGTTGTACGGCATGTCGATGATGTACGGTGCAACCGGTGCGCTTGATTTACGTAATATCGCTGATGCGGTGAGCTCGGGTCAAATTGATTATTTGCCGCTCACGTTCGGTTTAGTCTTTTTAGTGGCAGGTCTGGCATTTAAGCTGGGTGCGGTGCCGTTTCATATGTGGGTGCCTGACGTCTATCAGGGTTCCCCGACGGCGGTCACGCTCGTGCTAGCAGCTGCACCGAAGTTGGCGGCTTTTGCAATTACCTTACGTATTTTGGTCGTTGGTCTGGGCGATTTAACGGCAGACTGGCAACCCATGCTGTTGATTTTGGCGTTCTTGTCGCTCGCAATCGGCAACCTGACGGCCATCATGCAAACTAACTTCAAGCGAATGCTGGCATTCTCAACAATTTCGCATATGGGTTTTATTTTGTTAGGTCTGGCCTCGGGTTCGCTTGATGGCGACAAACAGTTTGATACTGAGTCGTACGGATCGGCACTGTTCTATATGCTGACCTATGTATTGACCACCCTGGCGTCGTTCGGTTTAATCCTGTTAATGACACGCGAGGGTCACGAGTGCGAAAACATCAGTGATCTCAAAGGTTTGAACCGTCGTAGCCCTTGGATGGCGGCGCTGTTGCTGTTATTGATGTGTTCGTTAGCGGGCCTGCCGCCTTTGGTGGGCTTTGACGCCAAGCTTTTAATTCTGCAAACCTTACTGAAGTCTGAGCACCTTTGGCTGGCGGTACTGGCGGTCTTTTTCTCGCTGATCGGGGCCTTCTATTATTTGCGGGTGATCAAAGTCATGTACTTTGACGAACCCGAAGAAGGCTCGACTCCTGCGTTAACGCCGGTGGCGTGGCTGCCGCGCAGTTTGATTATTGGCAATGGCCTGGCAGTATTAGTGCTTGGGCTCATGCCAAATGGTTTGTTGGTGCTATGTTTACAGGCCATGCGTGCGACCTTGGCGTTTTAGGCTTTGATACACAGCCGTGGTTCGCGTTGGCGCAAACACCAGACACAGCGGGCCTTGTCGATGTTTTTTTTCGCGATCAATAGCCAGACTCTACCGAGAAAGCGATGAATCAAACTGCAGCGGTTTGGCTCTTGATTGCGCTGGCTTTTGTGGCCGCGAATCTGCCCTTCTTAAACGACCGAGTCTTTGCAGTCTGGCAAGCTAAAGCCCTGCAATCACAAAAAAGCTTTTGGCTCAGAATGCTCGAATTGTTTGTGTTGTATTTGCTTGTGGGCGGTGTTGGCATTGCCTTTGAAGGACTCCTTGGCAACGTCTTTAAGCAACGCTGGGAGTTCTATACCATTACGCTTAGTTTGTTTGTGGTGATGGCGTTTCCGGGCTTTGTCTTTAGATACTTGTTGCGTCGCGCCTAGTCTTCAAACCAGTTCAGTACACCGTCAAGTCCGGCGAAATTCAGTGCATGGCTTGCCTGTGCGCGCACCACGGGCTTTGCCCGGTAAGCCACTGAATAGCCCGCTAAGCCCAGCATTTTTAGATCGTTCGCACCATCACCGATCGCAATGATCTGCTGCGCTTGCGCGCCTAAGCTCTGTGCAAAGGCCTTTAAGGTGTCGGCCTTGCCTTGCGCGTCTAGAATTTGGCCGTTCACTTTTCCCGTTAGAACACCTTGCTCGTGGGCCAAAACGTTAGCGTGTGCCGCATCAAGCTTCAGGCGGGCTTTAAGCTTTTCGGTAAAAAAGGTAAAGCCCCCCGACACTAGCAGCACCTTAAGCCCTGCCTGTTGTGCGGTGTTGACCAGTTGTTCGGCACCTGGATTGAGTTTGAGCTTTTGGTCGTATACCTGCTGCAACACCTCAAGTGGCAGGCCTTTTAAGAACGCGACCCGGCGGGTCAGACTGTCAGAAAAATCTTTAATTTCGCCACGCATCGCTGCCTCGGTGATCGAGGCCACTTGTTCTTTCACGCCGCCGAAGGCCGCGATTTCGTCGATGCATTCAATATTGATGAGGGTTGAGTCCATATCCATTGCTAGAATTTTGCAGTCAGCCAGACGGCTGCCCGTAGCGATAAAGGCCGTGTCCACTGACCGGCTCTCGCCCCAGGCCAGAAGTTCGGCTCGCGCAGCGGAGCTCGCATTGACCTGCAACAAGCGCGCAGCAGTGGTGCTCAAGCGCTGAACACCCGAGGCTTCGCTGAGCGCGGCCGCCTGTTCGATCAGATCGCTTGCGAGCGCTGGAGATTGCACAACGAGATTGAAGGTAGTCATAGGAATCGGTCTGGTGAGTAGGGAACGCTTAGGTTTGAATTTTAGTCGGGTCTGGATTGGCTCAGGCGAGCGTACGCAGTAGCGTGCGAACCGTGTCGTAGCGAGCAGTGACGTCTTGCGCTTTGGTTTCTATCCGTAGTTTATCTGGCCCGGCAAAGCGAATATTCTTTTGCTTTTGCACAAGCTCAATCAAACGTAGGGGATCAACGCTAGTGCTTTGTTTAAAGTGCAGCATGATTTGTGTTTCGCTGGCATCAATTTTTTGCAGACCCAAAGGCAAGCCTAAGAGGCGTATTTTATGGGTGGAAAGCAGAGTGCGGGCGGGTTCGGGGAGTTTGCCAAAACGATCGATCAGCTCTTCTTGGATCACGATCAAATCGTCTTCATTTTTGCAACTCGACAGCCGCTTATACAGTGAAAGTCGCGCCGGCACGTCGCCGCAAAAATCGGCCGGCAGCAAGGCAGGGGCGTGCAAATTGACCTCACAACCTGCACTAAAGGGTGCGTCAAGATCGGGTTCAACTCCGGCTTTCAGCGCACGTACAGCCTCATTGAGCATGTCGTTGTACATCGAGAAGCCAATCTCTTGAATATTGCCTGATTGCGATTCGCCGAGCACTTCACCGGTGCCTCGGATTTCAAGATCGTGCATGGCTAAAAAGAAGCCTGAGCCGAGTTCTTCCATCGCCTGAATCGCCTCGAGACGCTTTTTAGCGTTCTTGGTGATTGAATCTTCGCCCGGCGTCATCAGGTAGGCGTAGGCTTGATGGTGCGAGCGCCCGACTCGCCCCCTGAGTTGATGTAACTGAGCCAGACCAAAGCGATCCGCACGGTGAATGATGATGGTGTTCGCGCTAGACACATCGATGCCGGTTTCGATAATCGTGGTGCACAGCAAGACGTTGAAGCGCTGCTGATAAAAGCCCTTCATGACTTGTTCAAGATCGCGCTCGCCCATTTGACCGTGGGCCACTGCGATACGCGCCTCGGGCACGAGCTCTTCGAGGCGGGCGCGTCGATTATGAATCGTTTCAACTTCGTTATGCAAAAAGTAAGCCTGTCCACCACGCTTGAGTTCGCGCAGCAGTGCTTCGCGAATGGTGCTGTTATCTTCGCGACGCACAAATGTTTTGATCGCTAAGCGCTTTTGTGGTGCCGTCGCGATCACAGAAAAATCTCTGATCCCTTCGAGTGACATCCCGAGCGTACGTGGAATGGGCGTTGCGGTCAGGGTCAAGACATCGACCTCGGCGCGCAACGACTTAAGCAGTTCTTTTTGCCGCACGCCAAAGCGGTGTTCTTCATCAATGATCACGAGCCCCAGGCGCATGAAGTTAACGTCTTTCGATAAGATTTTGTGGGTACCGATCACAATATCGATCGTGCCGTCGTTGATCCCTACGATCGCGCTTGCCACCTCTTTGGCCGAACGAAACCGTGACAGCTCGACCACTTTGACGGGCCAGTCGGCAAAGCGATCCGAAAACGTTTGCGCGTGCTGTTCGGCCAAGAGGGTGGTAGGGCATAAAATCGCCACTTGCTTGCCGTTTGCGATAGCTAAAAACGTGGCACGCAAAGCGACTTCGGTTTTGCCAAATCCTACGTCACCGCAGACGAGTCGATCCATCGGCCGCCCTGAAGTCATATCGGCCAAGACACACTGAATCGCAGCAGCTTGATCGACGGTCTCTTCAAAACCAAAGCCTTCAGAAAATAATTCGTAATCGCCCAAAGGCAACTTAAAGGCGAAGCCTTGGCGCGCGGCGCGCTTGGCATAGATGTCTAATAACTCGGCTGCGGTATCGCGCACTTGCTGTGCGGCTTTACGGCGGGCTTTTTCCCACTGCCCGGAGCCCAGCTGATGCAAAGGAGCGGTGTCCGGATCATTTCCGCTGTAGCGAGCAATCACGTGCAGTTGCGCCACTGGAACATAGAGAGTTGTTTTGTTGGCGTACTCGAGGTGAAGAAATTCCATCTCGCCTTCACCCATATTCATATTGATTAAGCCGTGATAGCGGCCGATACCGTGTTGGGCATGCACCACGGGGTCGCCGAGTCGCAATTCGGATAAATCGCGCACCATCGCCTCGACGTTGCTGGCCTGTTCTTGCTGGCGCTTGCCTCGTCTGGCGGTGGTGCCGTGTCCGGGATACAGATCGTTTTCGGTAATAAAAATCAGTCGCTCTGCAGGCAACTGGAAACCGGTATTGATCTGTGCGACCGTAATGGCAAAATGTGAGTCGTTTTCTAAAACGTGCGCCAGCGATTCGGTTTGTGCGTCTGGGCTTAACCCGTGTTCGGCCAGCATTTGCACGATGGTTTCACGCCGGCCATGAGAGTCTGTGCAAAGTACAACGCGTTGTTGTTTTTGCTCTAAAAGTGAGCGTAGTTTTTGTACAGGGTCTTCAGCGCGCCGCGAAATCCCAACCTCAGGTGCAGGTAAGAACTCGAGGTGTTCGGCTTCTGTGGTCAGGGCAATACGCCCAAAGGCTTTGAGTTGTTCAAACAACGACTCTGCGCGCAAGAATAAGGCGTCAGGCGCAAGCACAGGACGCTCGCGATCACTCTTTAAAAAGTTATATCGGGTAGCAGTGTCTTGCGCAAAACGACGCATAGCATCATCAATATCGCCCAGGGTCACCATCAAGGTATCTTGGGTGAGATAGTCAAATAAAGTGGCGGTACTTTCAAAAAATAAAGGCAGATAGTATTCGACACCTGCAAAGGCGATGCCGTTGCCAATGTCGCGATAGGGCAGCGCGCGTGACGGGTCACCTTCAAACACATCGCGAAAGCCCGAGCGAAAATGATTACGTGCGGCCTCATCCATCGGAAACTCTCGTCCGGGCAGTAATTGCACCGAACCCACTGGATATAAGCTGCGTTGTGTATCGATGTCAAAGGCACGAATCGATTCGATTTCGTCATCGAACAAGTCAATGCGATACGGCACGACAGAGCCCATCGGAAACAAGTCAATCAGGCTGCCGCGCACGCAGAACTCGCCAGGCACCGTCACTTGCGACACATGAGCGTAATTCGCCAGCATCAATTGCGCGCGCAAGGCAGCCTCGTCGAGTCGGTCTTTTTGTTTAAACGAAAAGGTGTAAGCCGCTAAAAAACTAGGTGGGGACAGGCGATACAGTGCGGTGGTAATCGGCACGGTCAGCACATCTACCTCATGCTGCATCAGGGCGTGCAGGGTGCGCAAGCGTTCTGAAATCAGGTCTTGATGGGGCGAGAAGCCGTCGTAGGGCAGGGTCTCCCAGTCGGGTAGCGGACGGACTCTGAGTTCTGGGGCAAATAAGGCAATCTCGTCGGCAAGGCGTTGCGCCTCGAGCGGTTCAGCGCATAAAAGCACAAGCGTTTTGCCCGCTTTTTTGG
>JABMMM010000331.1 GCA_013205565.1 Alcaligenaceae bacterium
CAGCGACCGCCTCGTCGCAAACCAACAGCGTGGGCTGGACTGCCAACGCGCGCGCAATGCCAATCCGTGCGCGTTGTCCGCCCGAAAACTGATGCGGAAAGCGTCTGACATAAGAGGCGTCAAGACCGACTTGCTCAAGCAGTTGTGCGGCCTGCTCTTTCGCTTGACTTGCCGCAATCAAGCCATGTGCGATGGGTGCTTCGACAATGGCGTCGCCCACGCGCTTACGTGGATTGAGCGAGGCGAAGGGGTCTTGAAAAATCATCTGAATCGCGGGACGCACACCCGGCGAATAGTGAAGCGGTTGGCCTTCAAACAACACCTCGCCTTCGGTCGCTTTGTGCAGGCCCGCGATCACACGGCCCAACGTAGATTTGCCACAGCCCGACTCACCCACCAAACCAATGACCTCACCAGCCGCGATTGAAAACGACACCTGATCGACTGCATGAACCGTTTGCGCAGCAGCAGCAAACCCAAACTTAGCGGCCATACGTTCAATCAAGTCAGGCGACGTGGTAAATCGCTTACTCACTTTTCGTAAATCTAGCAGAGGCACGCTAGCACTCATCGTTTAACCTCTGTCAACGGTCGCACACAACGCACCATGTGCTCTTGCTCAAAGTGTTGTACGGGTGGATCAATTGCACAGTCAGCCTGCGCATAGCTGCAGCGATTGCGAAACGCGCAACCCTTGGGACGATTCACCAAAGAAGGTGTCATGCCTGGAATCTGATGCAGACGTTGGCCGCGTTCGCTATTGGCGGGCACAGAATCCAGCAATCCGCGAGTGTAAGGATGTAAGGGGGTATTGAGCACTTGTTGAACCGACCCGCTTTCAACGATTCGCCCTGCATACATGACCGCCACGCGCTGGGCCAAGCCCGCCACCACAGCTAAGTCGTGCGTGATCCAAATTAACGCTGTGCCGGTCTCACGGGTTAAGCGTTGCATTTCAAATAAAATCTGGCCCTGCACAGTGACATCTAGCGCTGTCGTTGGTTCGTCAGCAATAATCAACGCTGGGCGCAATAAGAGCGCGATCGCGATCGCCACGCGTTGTCGCATCCCTCCAGAAAACTGATGCGGATATTGTTTGAGTCGTTCGTCTGGCGAGGCGATCCCCACTTGCACAAGAACTTCGCGACACCGAGCGCGCGCCTGCTCAGACGACATTGACCGGTGCGCTTGAATGGTCTCGATCATTTGCGTATCGACGCGCAAGACGGGATTCAACGTCATCATCGGATCCTGAAAAATCATCGCTAAACGATCACCGCGTAGCTGCCTAAGCGTCTCGTCGCTTGCGCCGACCAGCTCAGTCCCCTCAAACAAAATGCTTCCTTGCGTAATCTTGCCGGGCGCATCGATCAGACCCAAGATTGAAAATCCAGTGACAGATTTACCCGAGCCAGACTCGCCGACCAAGCCTAAGATCTCGCCTGGTTGCACTCGCAGACTGACGTCATCAACAGCGGGCAACAAGCCTTGGCGGGTTGAAAACTCAGTGCGAAGCGAGGTGATTTCTAAAAGTGGCATAGGGCTCATCGTGCTAAGCGTGGATTTAGAACGTCTCGCAGTTGATCGCCAACCAGATTAATCGCCATAATCGTGAGTAAGAGCGCGACGCCTGGATAGACTGAAATCCAATACTTACCCGATAACATGTATTCATAGCCATTGGCGATTAACAAGCCCAACGAAGGCTCTGTAATTGGTAAGCCTAAACCCAAGAAGGATAAGGTCGCTTCGAGCGCAATGGCGTGAGCCACTTGCACCGTACCCACCACGATCAAGGGTGGTAGGGTGTTTGGGATCAAATGTTTGAGCAGCACGCGCCAAGTGGGTAAACCTAGCCCTCGGGCGGCTTCCATATATTCTTTGTTGCGTTCGACCAACGCTGCTGAACGGGCGGTACGTGCGTAATAGGCCCACTGAACGGTGATGAGCGCAATGATCACCTTTTCAACACCAGAGCCCA
The DNA here is from genome assembly GCA_013205565.1 of Alcaligenaceae bacterium. GTDB lineage: Bacteria > Pseudomonadota > Gammaproteobacteria > Burkholderiales > Burkholderiaceae_B > Zwartia. Next base: position 1,982 of record JABMMM010000331.1, read on the forward strand.
GCACCGCGATCAAAATCAAAGCCACCAAAATGGCCGGAAACCCCAGCTGTATGTCAACGATGCGCATCAAGATTTGTTCATAGCGGCCGCCAAAAAAAGCGGCGCTGACACCTAAACTTGCACCGATTGCCAAGGCAATCACGCCGCTCACCACGCCCACAAGCAATGACACCCGCAGACCATACAAAATCGCCGACAGCATATCGCGACCCATGCCATCCGTGCCCAGCAAAAATAGCGAACCCGTCATTGACTCAGAGCCTGGCGCTAACTTCGAATCCATCAAATCAAGTTTTGCTAAGTCATAGGGATTCTGTGGGGCAATCCAAGGCGCAAACAATGCCAGAAAAAGCACCAACACTAACAGCACTAAACCAAACAACGCGAGGCGTGACTCCATAAAGTCGCGAACGAACTGGCGCCAGGGCGTCTCTTCGACAAGTTGGGCAGATAGGGGGGAAGTCGTCACAAAAGCCTGTTAGTTAGTTCTTAGCAGCGGTTAAGCGCACTCGGGGATCGAGTATCGAATACAAAATATCAATCACCAGATTGATAAAAACGAACATCAGGACCGTAATCATTAAATAGGCCACGACAACAGGACGATCGAGTTGAAAGATCGAATCAATCACGAGCTTACCCATCCCTGGCCAGGCAAAAATCGACTCAGTCACGATCGCAAAGGCAATCACAGAGCCTAGCTCAAGGCCGATTACCGTGACCAAGGGGATCATGATGTTTTTTAGCAAATGCACGCCCAACACACGAGACTTACGTAAGCCTTTGGCGCGGGCAAAACGCATGTAATCCAGTAATACATTTTCGCGGACCTGCGCGCGCGTTAAGCGAATGATCAGACTGAGTTTGAATAAAGCCAGATTAATACCAGGCAGCAAAGCGTACTTCAGACCATCCCAGTGCACGATTGATAGCTGCATTCCCAAAAACTCTATGGTTGGGCCGCGACCTGTCGAGGGTAACCAGCCTAACTGAACAGCAAAAAGCATGATCAACATCAACCCAACCCAAAAGGTCGGTAAAGAAAAGCCGACAATCGAGATGGCCATGATCCCCTTGGCGATTCTACTGTCGGGCTTTAAGCCCGCATACAAACCGAGAGGGATACCCACAAAAATTGAGATGAACATCGCCACCGTGGCGAGCTCTAACGTGGCGGGCATGCGTTCAAAGATGACGTCAAGTGCCGGACGACCATAGACAAAACTCTTGCCTAGATCGCCACTCGCTGCATTTTTTACAAACAACAAGTATTGCATCCAGCCAGGCTTGTCTAGACCTAGCGCGACGCGCGCACGCTCACGCTCGATCTGATCAGCCTCTGGGCTAATCAAAATCTCAACCGGATCCCCAATCACGAACAAGCCGGCAAAAACCAGTAAGGATGTGACCAGCAACACTAACGCTGTCTGCGACAAACGTCGCAAGATGAATACCAACATTATTTTTTAAGTTTCGCTTCTTGAGCCAGGGTGTACTGGTCGGCGCGAGCCACATACGTCACATTCGACTTGGTTGCCCAGACTGAAACCTCGTAGTGCAGAGGGATCAGCCCCATCTGCTCAATCGCTTTTTCGCTTGCCTGCGCAAGTTTTGCCCGACGTTTTTCTGTGTCGATCTCAACAGCCGCAGCGGCAATCATGACGTCAAGTTCGGCGTTCGAGAAGCGTCCACGGTTGGCGGCTCCAAAACCCGTTTTTGCATCAAACGTGCCCAACAAAGAACGCAAAGGAGAGCTCGTGTCGCCGCTCGAGGCGCCCCAACCCGCTAATATGGTTGAAAACTCAAGTTTGGAAGCGCGCGTGAAAAAAATATTTGAGGGCATCGTCTCGAGCTTCGTCACGATCCCGACTCGCGTCAAAAATTGAGCAATCGCCTGGGCAATCTTTTCGTCGTTGATGTAGCGATTATTAGGAGAATGCAAGGTCAGCTGAAAACCATTCGGATAACCGGCTTGTGCCAATAATTTTTTTGCGCCCTCAGGATCATATTTATCGACAGGCAGATTCTTACTCGTGCCAAAAAACTGCTCTGCTAATAACTGACCTGCGGGCACGGCTACTGTTTCCATGATGCGATCAACGATCGCATCTCGATTAATCGCCATAGACATGGCACGTCGAACGCGAGGATCGGTCAAGGGATTAGCGTTATCCATCGGCTTGCCATCGGCGGTGCGCACAAAGGGCGAGTTTTGCGTACGATTTGAATCCATATGCAGATAAATCATGCGGTTCGACACCACTTGCGCCACCGCTAAATTTTTGTCGCCCATGAGACGTTTAACGTCCGAGGTTGGCACGTTTTCGATCATCTGCAGATCGCCCGCAAGCAAGGCCGCGACTCGGGTGGCATTATTCGCCACCATGCGCATCTGCACGCGCGTCCAGTCGGGCTTTTCACCCCAGTACTGATCGTTGCGTACCAAAACGACTCGATCACCAGGTTTGTATTCAGAAAATTTAAAAGGCCCCGTACCAATCATTGCCTTACCGCTGTTGAAATCCTCTGTGGTGGCTGACTCTGCAATCGCCTTCGGCAAAATGCGCACCGAAGTCATGTCGCTTGCCAAGCCTGGGTTAGGCGCTGCAGTTTTCAAGATAAGTGTGTGCTCGTCGGGTGCAGTCGCCTCAACAATTGACCGCACAAACACCGCGAACGAAGCCGGGCTGTTCGGCACATTGGGAACGCGCTTGAGCGAGGCTAAGACATCGGCGGCTACAAAGGGCGAGCCATCATGCCACTTCACTCCTTTTCGAAGCTTAAACTCATACGTCAAGGGATCAAGATTACGCCAGCTTTCGGCCAGACCAGGCTTAATATTTTGAAACTCATCGGTTGAGAGCAAATCCTCAAACACATTCAGCGATAACGAGTTATTA
>JABMMM010000332.1 GCA_013205565.1 Alcaligenaceae bacterium
GCTTTGTGATGCGTGATCTCAAGAGGCTAATGCTAAGGGGCTAGGCCGTTCACGGAGAGTCGCTTTGCCTCGAGCACCTCGATGGGCATCGGCTGATCAAAGAAATATCCTTGAAAAATACGACAGCCTGCGTCAAACAAAAAATCGAGTTGTGCCTGGGTTTCAACCCCTTCTGCGATCACAGCAAGCCCGAGCGCCTCGCTCAAATTGAGTGTCGCTCGAACGATGCTTGCACTCGTGCTGTTTGTGATTAAATCTGATATGAAAGACCGATCGATTTTTAGCTCATCAAACGGTAGGTTTTTTAGATAGGTGAGCGAAGAAAAACCGGTTCCAAAATCGTCTAACGAAAGACGAATGCCAAATTGTTTCAGGCGTCGAATTTTTTCTACAATTTCTTCAGAGTGCGTCCGCGAGAGGGATTCCGTGATCTCAAGGGTGAGTCGTTCGGGGTTGACCCCGGTCCTTTTGAGTTCTGCCATTAAGTCGTCGACAAACTCGGCGTGATGTAGTTGTCTCAGGCTGACGTTGACAGATAGAAAATAGGCGGCTGTTTGAGGTTGCGTTGCCCAACGTGCTAATTGTTGGCAGGCTTGTGCAAGCACCCACCGTCCGATTGGCACAATCAAATGGGTTGATTCTGCAAGCGCAATAAAGGCGCCAGGTAGAATTAAGCCGTGAGTCGGATGTTGGAGGCGCAGCAGCGCTTCATATCCAAGGATGTTGCCATGCTTATCACATTGCGGTTGAAAGTAGAGTTTGAACCAGTCACGGTCGAGTGCGTGGCGTAGATTTTCAATTTGCGCACTTTTCTCGCTATTCGCCTGTCGCATGGCTTGGTCATAGACTTGCAAGCGATTGCGACCCAGGGCTTTCGCTTGATACATAGCCGAATCAGACTGCTCGACTAATTCTTCAAGTGTGTGAGTGTGATTCCCTGAAAAAATAGTGATTCCGATGCTGAAGGTGCCAATCCATGTAGAGGTATTTTCCTTCAACAGTCTGTCTGGTGAAGACAGCATTCGGTGCGCCACACCTTCTGTGATGGAAGATGCCACCTCAAAGTCGCCTCCTAACTGATCGAGTAAGACGATATATTCATCGCCACCGAGGCGAGAAAGCGTATCGCCTGCGCGTAGGCAAGCTTCAAGACGTTTGGCGACAGCTTGTAAAAGCCTGTCGCCCGCCGCATGGCCTTCGCGGTCATTGACTAGTTTGAAATGGTCTAGATCAATATACAGAAGTGCTGCGTAGTGATTCGATCGTGTATTCTTCACAATCGTTTGAAATAAGCGATCAAAAAAAAGTCGACGATTGGGTAGGTTAGTGAGTGGATCTAGAAACGCAAGATCAAAATTCTGCTGTTCAATAATCTTTCTTGCAGTGATGTCGCGCTGAATTGACACCCAATGGGTAAATGCTCCGGCAGCGTTTGGTACTGGGAAAATATTCAACTCTTGCCAAAACTCTTCGCCACTTTTTTTATAGTTGAGCACTTCTTCTCGAATGGGTTTCCACGTCTCTAAGGCAGTTCTGATTCGCCGCAAGGTGTGCTGGTCGGTCTTGGGACCTTGCAGTATCCTGGGGGTTTTACCAATTAAGTCTTCGTCGCTGTAACCCGTCCGTGTCTTAAATGTGTGGTTCGCAAAAACGATGAGCGGGCCGGGTTGATCAATGGGCTCGGCTGCGCTGATTAAAATTGCATCGCTTGAGTGATCAATGATGCGATCCGCGAGATCAAGTGCTAAAACCAGGCGCGTGTCGTCAGTAGGTACAAGGGGAATCAATGCACTTTGTAGGTTCACAATGGCCTCAGAGTCGTATTTGCCGCTTCGCCCGCGAGAAACTAAATACCTTGATAGGTTAACCTGTGCGGCTGGATTGTCCTAATACCCTGCTACCGAGACACCCTGTGGAGACCACAATCATGACACCCTCGTTTCATTTTTTTAACGCCACCGAGCGGATCAGCTTTGGCGAGCCTGCCGTTAAAGCAGTGCTTAAAGAAGTCGAGCGCACTGGCAGTCAGCGCGTCTTTGTACTGGGTAGCAAGTCGACCGAGGCAACGCCGTCATATCAAGCCATCATTCGAGCGCTGGGCCACCGCTGTGTGGGACAATTCAGCGGCATTACGGCGCATGTACCCCAAGACTGTGTGCTGGCGGGCGCGCGCGCCGCCCTAGCCGCCCGCGCGGACGTGTTGTTGGCGATTGGTGGTGGATCAGTCATTGACGCCACTAAGGTAATGTTGGTTGCGCTTAAGTTGGGGTTGACAACTCGCTCTGAGTTGCATGACGCTGCTGTTTTTGCAGCCACTGATGGCAGTGCGCGCCCGAACGATGCCGCAGATTGGTTGCGGATGATCGCGGTACCCACCACGCTGTCAGCGGCCGAGTTCACCTGGTTTGCCGGGTGCTCAGATACGACTGCGCGCGTCAAAGAGATTTTCGGCTATCCCATGACGGCGCCGCGCGCAGTGATCGTTGACCCAATCGTCACGCTTGACACGCCTATGTCTTTGTTTTTATCAAGTGGTATTAAAGCGGTTGATCATGCGGCTGAATTTATGGCGATGGTAAACGTCGACCCTTGCGTGGATGCGTTTGGTACCGCCGCGTTAGCGCTGTTAACTAAAGGGTTGCCGCGAGTATTGGCTGACCCCAAGGATTTAGACGCGCGTTTCGACTGTCAGCGCGGCATGGCGATGTCGATTCGTATTCTTGAGTTCGGTGCACGCGTGGGCGCTAGCCACGCGATCGGTCACGTCTTTGGCGCGCATGCAGGGGTTGGGCATGGCTATACCTCGTGCGTGTTGCTGCCCGCTGTCATGCGTTACAACAAAGTTGTCAATGCGCCGAAGCAACAAATGATTGCGCAGGCCATGGGTTGCGCTGGGATGGAGGCGGCCGATGCCATCGAGCAGTTGGTGATTAGCTTGAACCTACCCACGCGTATACGCGATGTTGGCGTCAAGCGTGAAGACTTTCAAGTCATCGCCGATAAGGTGATGCATGACTTTGGCATTAAGAATAACCCAAGGCCGGTCACGCAAACCAGTCAGGTTCTTGAGATTTTAGAGTCGGCTTGGTGAGTCAGTTCAGCAATCTAAAGCGTGAGCTCTGGCAAATCAACCCAGCGCCGTTCTGCGTTGCTGCGATAGCAAGCGTCGACTAACTGAATCCCTTTTGCGCCCGCTTTCAAGGGCGAAGCAAAGTGGGTGTCGTCAAGCACATGTCTTAAAAACGATTCCCAACCTGCACGATACGAATTTGTGTACGGCGCAACGTCAGGCACCTCAAGCCACTGCGCGTCAAAGTCTTCGCTTGTGGGCACTTCAATGCTCCATACTGGCTTGGGCGTAGCGGCCATCGGTTGAATAAAGCAGCGATACAGTCCGCACGAGGCCGAGCCTTGCGTGCCATCGACTTGCAACGTCAAAATATCATCGCGCTTGATGCGAGCGGCCCACGAGGCATTGATTTCAACCAACGCACCATTGGCGAGCTCGAGGGTGGCTAAGACGACATCTTCAACGTCTACGTCATAAGGTTGGCCTTGCTCGTCGCGACGCTTGGCAATGGCAGTTTTTGTGCGGCAAGACACGGCTTTCACCTCGCCAAGCAAGGTATCGACGATGTAGCGCCAGTGTGGAAACATATCTAGGACTAAGCCACCACCATCGCGCTTGCGATAGTTCCAGCTTGAGCGCTGCGCAGGATGGATCTCGCCATCAAATACCCACCAACCAAAATCGATTTTGGCTTGAATAATCTCACCAAAGAACCCAGCCTCTTTGACTTTGCGTAGCTTATGCAAGCTAGGCAAAAATAATTTGTCTTGTACCGTACCGTTCTTGAGTTTCAAACGCTCGGCCATACGCGCTAATTCAAGGGCCTCGTCAAGCGACTCGGCGATCGGTTTTTCTAGATAGATATGTTTGCCCGCCTGCATCGCAGTTTGCGCACGCTCAAAGCGGCCAGCGGTCACGCTTGCATCAAAATAGATTTCATTGTTTGTGTCGGCAAGACAAGCGGCCCGGTCGGTTGACCAAGCGACTCCGTGGGGTTCAGCCAAGGCCTTCAGTTTGTCGGCATTACGGCCTAACAGCACAGGCTCGGGGATGAGTTTGTCGCCATTTTTAAGCAACAACCCAC
>JABMMM010000333.1 GCA_013205565.1 Alcaligenaceae bacterium
AATTACTCTTTTTTGTACCTGTGTAGTGGTCAACTAATTTCGGACACAACAATAGGATATTTTGCTGCCATGTTCCGTTCAAAGACGCCGGGCGACAGGTTGCCCAGAACAGAATTTAGCCGCACGCAAGTCTTTCGTGTTATAAACATTATCATGAATATGAACACAATTGACACGGCAAATGATGAGTTGCGCGTGAAGGAGCTTTTAACTTACGAGGTGATAGACGCGCCGCAAGAATTTGCGTTTGATGACATCGTAGACTTTGCTGCAGAAATAACGGGATGTCCGACTGTTTTCATTAATTTAATAGATGCCCATCGGCAGTGGGCCTTCGCCGCGAGCGGCATTCCACGAGAAGCTTCTCAATGTGACAGAGAAGACAGTATCTGCAACTTAGTCATACGCCAAAACGATGTGGTTGTGATACCCGATACATTGGCAGACAGCAGGTACGCGAGCATCAGCTGCGTGTGCAATGCACCACACCTTCGGTTTTATGCTGGTGCACCGCTGATCAATAGCAAAGGCTTCGCCCTGGGCACATTGTGTATCGTAGACTTCGAGCCAAGAACCCTTGAATATGACAAGGTCGAGGCTATCAAGGTGCTCGCGCGACAGGTCGTGGCACATTTGGAATTGCGAAAAAAGGTGATCGAGGCTGAAGATTCGCAGCAGAAATTAACGCAAGCCCTAGAAATCGCTAACAAAGCTAAAGTGCGCTCGGAGGAATTCCTTAGAAATATTCTCCCAGAAAAAGTAGCACATGAGTGGCTGTTGAACCAAGAAGTCCTACCGAAATATTGCGACAACGTTACCGTCGGGTTTACGGATTTTGTGGGCTTTACAGCTAACACAAGTGCCACTGAACCAGCGCTATTGGTTTCGACGCTCAACAAGTATTTTTCAGCCTTTGATGAACTATGCCCTCAATTCAAACTTGAAAAACTCAAAACTATAGGCGACGCCTATATGTTTTGCTCAGGACTCCCAGAAAGTGCTCGCCATCACGCTGTTTCTGCCTGCCTTGGGTCATTGGCGTTCGTGCAGACCGTCGCTGAGATCAATGAGCAGAGAAAATCTCAAGGTCTCGAACCGTGGGGTATGCGGGTTGGTTTGCACAGCGGAGCTGTGATGGCTGGAATCGTTGGGAAAAACAAATTTAGCTATGACATATGGGGTGACACAGTGAACACCGCAGCGCGCTTTGAACAAGCTTGCGAAGAGGGTCGCATCAACATATCAGAAGCAACACACCATCGAGTCAAAGCGTACTTTGATTGCAGTCCACGCGGTGAAATTGAGGCCAAGAACAAAGGCATGCTAAAGATGTACTGGTTAGATAGATTGAAGCCAGAGTACGCACAAGACGAAAACGGGATGCGTGGTAACGACCGTTTGCTGAGTATGTTGAATCTGAAATCAATCTAATAACAACCCCTAGGTCTGAATCGCCCCGGGTTTTGTAAAGGCTATTTGGTTTAAGTCATTCCGTAGTGACCAGGTTCATAGTCTCTTTAGTAATCAAAAGATATTTGTCTTTTTCTTAATTAAGTATTGAAAGATGAAGAAAATTGGAGGCGAAAAAATGCTTCCTCCGGAAGCATAACTTGGACAAGACTTGGGTAATATTTTGCTCGCCCTGCCTCTACAACGTCCCTATAAAGGGAGAGGATGAAATATATTTTGTAGGTGACTCATACTGATATCACTCTCAAATTTTCGAGGTGCACCATGCCATATGTTGATGTACAAGGTGAAACGATCTGGATGCAAGACTCTGGCGGCGATAACCCTGCAGTGATCTTTTGCCACGGTTTCTTTTTAGATGGCTCGATGTTTGATGCCCAAGTAGCCTCGCTGTCAGATCGCTATCGATGCATCACTTGGGATGAGCGTGGATTTGGGCGCTCGTCAGCAACCAAGTCCTTCACTTACTGGGACTCTGCGGACGATGCTATCGCCATACTTGATCACCTCTCGATTGCACGTGCGGTATTTGTTGGTATGAGCAAAGGTGGCTATATCGCCCTGCGTGCAGCGATGGGAAGTCCCGAGCGGGTGGCTGCACTCGTTTTGATTGGCAGTGAATCGGGTGTTTTTACCGAAGAGGAGAAAACTGGATTTTCTGATTGGGTGAGGCAGTGGCAAGAGACACCTTTGCCTACAGGTGTACGAGACGCTGTTAGTCAAATGCTGTTCGGTCCGAGTCCCATTGCTGATGATTGGCGTTCTAAATGGGAACAGGCGGACAGAAGCCAAATTTACTTTCCAGCAGATGCGTTGATCAATCGCGATGATATTTCTACAGCCTTGGTGGACATTGCTTGCCCCAGTCTCGTGATTCATGGCACAGCTGATGAGGGCGTTGGGATCGAAAAGGGTCGAAACCTTGCGAAGGGGCTCCGAAGCCACACGCCCACGGTCGAAATCCTCGGCGGCCCTCACGCGGTCAACATGACACATCCCGAACTTGTGAATGCGGCAATCAGCGAGTTTTGGGGAGAACTCAGGTTTTAGTGAAAATTGACCCACGCAGCTCATGTATGAGGTCGTGGAGGGCTAATTAGCCACCACTAGAACTCCACGCAGCTGCTGATTAGGTGGGCGACCAACCCGTGCAGCGCCTGTAAAAGTGATTGAGCAGGTCCACCTTGACTGTTTCAACTTGGTCGGTGAGGGAGAGGGCTTTGAAATCACCTCTGGTCTCTCTGCCTGTTACGTCAAAGCCTCTGTCCATAAGTGCTTGCCCAAGACCTGTGCTGAGGCGGCCTGCCCAGCCGGAGAGATAGCATGTGAGGTTAGGCATTCTTCAAGTCCCAAACCCAACCTTTCAGTGCCTCCAAGCGTGCTCTTCTATCCGCTGGCTTTCTCAGCAATAAATGATCTGGATAGAGAGTCAGAATCGCTTGACCTCATTGTCCATTAGGCCCGCCACAATCAAGCAATTTTTACAAGTTGACGCTGCACAATGGTTTCTGGAATAGCGTATTGAGCACCCTCCAGGAACTTAGGCATGAATTCAGCGCTGGCCATTAACTTGGCGCGGTACTCGTCCACAGCCGCTGCATTTGCCATACCCGTCAGCATGGTGACATCGCCAAGCTTGCCGTAAATAGTGTGAAGGACATTGGTATCAATACCAGTAATTTGCTTGCACAACTCGGCATGCTCATTGGCCCATTGGATCGCGGCCTTCCACTCATTGGGCCCTTTGGTCTGAATTTGGTTTTGGTTCACTACGGTGCCTAATGGAATATCGGTGCCAATCGTTCCGCCACGGACGTACTGATAGATGGTATCTGGCTCCCAGCTGCGCGCATACTCAGTCATCTTTCGGGCTAAAGCCCACCATGATTTATTGGTCCCCAGTTTTGCGTTGACTACGGCCCGTGCAGCCAGCGATTCATAGGCGACGGAAAAACCAATGGTTCCGAATTGAAAGCCGTTACCACCAGCCCACACGTTCATAGATACGCCTGCCGATTTCATAAGGACTATAGACTCTTGGAACAAGGGCATCAGTGCCTCCATATCCCCGTTGGTATAGATTGCCCGATTGAATAAGTACATTTGAGCTCCTGATAAATTTCGAGTCTGTGACGTTTGAATAAGTTACTAAAAATTTATATCATGAATTTATTTCTAAAACATTGGTACTTGATTGTGGAGGTTGCGCTTAAACGAAATAATAATTTTTTAAGAATATCAAATCTCTTGATGCCAAGCTTTTCTAATTTTGGAATAACAAAGCGGGTGACGTCCATTACTAAGATTAGTAGCTATCATGCAGGATCAACTTATCAAAAAGGACAGAAGTTATGCCTAAGCACACAGGAAGTTGCCACTGCGGACAGGTCAAGTTAGCGACGGATCTCGACCCCATGCTCACGATGCAATGTAACTGCACGTCATGCCGCAAACACTCAGGGTCTTTCACGCTGCACACATTTTATGCAGAGAGCGAAATTCAAATTGAAGGACCAACAAAGACTTACGAATACACAGGCGGCAGCGGGCACAAGATGACTGCCTCGCACTGCACGAACTGCATGACAAAGGTCGCTGTAAGGCCTGAAATATTTGAAGGGATGCTGGGCGTACCCATTGGGATGTTCGACAACGCCAAGAGCCTCACGCCAAAAATGGAAATGTGGAACAGCGAGCGCCTACCATTCTTAGCATCGAGTGAGTGCATGGAAGACCGCTTTGACGACTCTGCGGTAGCGGAGCGCCTGTCAGCTTTAATCGAAGCTCTAGAGAATAGATAGCCCTGCGCCAATCAGGTTAGTCGACTTATTGGAGAACTGATTGACTGAAAAAGAAAATGTCTCCGATGAACTGAGCCTTCTCAAAAAAGAAATTGGAAAGTTGCGCCTGCAGGCGGGGTTGCGTAAGGCCCTGTCTGCTGAGCTTGCCAAACAAAAAAAGATCTCAGAGGAGGCCACAACACAAGCGCAAGAATCGGCTCAAATCCTACAAGACCTTTCGAAAAACTTGTCACGATATGTCTCGCCCCAAGTTTACAAAAAGTTATTTGATAGGAAAGACAAGGTTGAACTCAGCAGCCAACGGAAAAAGTTGACCATCTTTTTTTCAGACATTGTTGGGTTCACACAGTTAACAGACGAGTTGGAGTCTGAAGACCTCACAGACTTCTTGAATGACTACTTGAATAACATGGCAACGATTGCGGTTCGCCATGGCGCCACCATAGACAAGTACATTGGTGACGCAGTGATGATTTTTTTTGGCGACCCTGAGTCGCATGGACCAGAAGTGGATGCGAAGAAGAGCGTGGACATGGCTTTAGATATGCAGCGTTATGTCCGCGAAAACGCTCCGAAGTGGGCCAAACGGCACTCCTTCAATAGAGTATTAGAGATACGGATTGGCATCAGCAGCGGCTATTGCACCGTTGGTAACTTCGGCAGCGAGGATAGGCTGGATTACACAGTTTTAGGAGGCGTCGTTAATCTGGCTTCTCGCTTGGAGAGCGCTGCACGCCCCGGGGCAATATTGGTCTCAAACGAGACTTACAAGCTTACTCAGGATGTAGTTAATTACGACATAGGTCGAAGTTACAACTTAAAAGGACTCCACAACCAGGTGACGGCCTACGAGGTGCAGACCTTCGACGCGGAGGAGCGACCACATGCTTTCTCAACCGAAAATGTAGCGTTAACTATTAAAACGCAGCATCTATCCAAGGAAGAACTCCGGTTGGCCATTGAGTTTCTGCGAGAAAAAGAGTCAAGGCTAAAGTAGCCTTGTAAGGGGCGCAATGTTAGCCTGAGTTGGCACTGGTTTCAAGCTCACATAGACTGACAACGCAATCCATACTACTTTGTATCTGGGCAGGTACAACAATTTCTGACTGGCTAACAACCCCACCTGGGGGTACTTCATTGGGGTGATTAAAAAGGTGAGTGGGCTTTTGCAACCTTGACTCCTACGCCAGCTTGCAAACTTTGTAGTCTGAGGAGACAAAAAAGCCCAGCCACTTTGCAGTAACTGGGCTGTTTGGTAACAGATTTGATGCCTGCTCTAGTGTTTATGCGGCTTCCAAGCAAAATAAGGTTCTGTCGCAATAAGCGTAACCGACAATCCAACGCATGCTTGATTTCCGCAAAAGTTTGATCAACAGCACCTTGAACAAGGTGCTCCATCGACTTCACTATCCACTGGAAGTGATGCTGACCTGCGTGCG
>JABMMM010000033.1 GCA_013205565.1 Alcaligenaceae bacterium
CTGTTGTCACCGCGCGCCCGCGAAACATCACGGCACGCACCGAGGCCGCCTCGTCTTTTAAGGTGAAATACCAATGCCCAGAAGAGGCGTTGGTGAAATTTGAAATTTCGCCCCGAACCCAGCACATAGCAAAACTGTCTTCGAGCAGGTGGTTAACGGCTTGGTTTAACTGCGCAACAGTCAAAATCTCTGGCGTCGTTACAGCGTTTGTGTCTTGACTTTCAATTGTCATATGGCTTCCGAGGCATTTTCTATCCACAGAACAAACAAATAACGTGTAAGTCATTGTGACATAACAAATTACTTGCATTCATGTATTTTGACTTAAAAAAATTATCTAACGCATTGTTTTAAATAACTTTATTAAAATATTTCAAATTTTTGACCTTTTTTTGAGCATTGCGCTGAAAGCTAGTCTTTTCGATGCTCTACAAAGATATTCACACAATTATCCACAAGTTCTGTGGATAGTTTTATCTAGCGTAATTCAACTTGCCAAGCGCCGCGAATGCCCCGTACGATACAAGCACCGGCAGCAGCACCGACCGCTCAGTCATCGTGTATTCTGCGCCCTCCACTCGCGAGGTTTGTTGTGTTTTCAATCGTTTCTCAGGCCGGCTGGCCGATCTGGCCGCTGCTGGCCCTTTCTGTCGCCGCTTTGGCTATTATCTTCGAACGCCTGCTCAGTTTGCAAACTAAACGGATTATTCCGCCTGAACTCACGGCACAAGTGCTGCAATTGGTGCGCGCGCAGGCAGATGATGCACAGGCGCTCGACAAGCTGAAGGTGTCTTCGCCCTTGGGTCGAATTTTGACGCAGCTGTTGCTACACCGAACACTACCCGATGCAGAGCTCAGACGCAGCGTCGAAGACGTGGGCCACGATGTCGCCTTCGCGTTAAACCGCTATTTGGCTGGTTTAGCCCTGATTGCAACGGTGGCACCCTTGATGGGTCTGTTTGGCACGGTGATCGGCATGATCGAAATTTTTGCCGCCTATCGCCCTGACGGCTCTGACCCAACCGAGTTGGCGCGCGGCATCTCGATCGCCCTTTACAACACCGGTTTTGGCATTTTGATTGCGGTACCCGCCTTAATCGCCCACCGCTATTTTAAATCACGGGTCGACGACCTGCTGTTGCGACTTGAGCAGTCAACCCGCTATGTGCGCGAAAGCCTGAGGGGCTAAGACACCATGCGCTTTCGTACGCCAGACCACGCCCCGCTCGAAATCAACTTAATTCCACTCATCGACGTTTTGCTGGTGATGTTGATTTTTTTGGCGGCCACCACAACCTTTACGCGTCAACACGCCCTGAAAATCACGCTACCACAGGCCACCGTTGAGGCGCAGGCCTTTCAGGGCATCGAATTAAGCATCCACGAATCGGGGCGCTATGCTCTGAACGGCACGTTGCTTAACAATCCCGACCTCGCCTCGTTGACTCAGGCGCTGCGCCAAGCAAGCCAGGGGCAGCAAGAGCCCGCCGTGTTGATTCGAGCCGCTGCGAATGCGTCGCACCAACTCGTCATTACCGCCATGCAAGCTGCGCGTCAGGCTGCGATTGTCAAAGTGTATTTCGCCACACAGGCCGGCGATTGAACGGCGCACGGCTCTTGGCGGGGGCGGCGCACTGGCTCCATCAGCAATGGCAAAGACGTGGCCTCGCGGCCGGGTTGCTATTGCCTTTCGCTGGCATCACCGCCTGTTATGTCGTGGCTAAAAAGATTTGGTACACCAGTGGCTTGGGCCAGGTGTACCGCGCGCCAGTCCCCGTGGTTGTGGTCGGTAACGTGTATGTTGGGGGGACCGGCAAAACACCCGTTGTCATCGCCCTGGTCAAGCAGCTTGAGGCGCTAGGGTGGCACCCAGGCATTATTAGTCGCGGTTATGGCGTCCGTCTTGGGCCACAGGCGCACAGTGGCCGAGGCGTCTTGCAAGCTAGCGTCGTGGGCGATGAACCCGCTTTGCTCGCCGAACAAACTGGCGCGCCGCTTGGCGTGCATCCCAAACGTCGTCTGGCCTGCCAAGCGCTGCTACAGGCCTACCCCCAAGTCGATATTATCGTGGCTGATGATGGCTTGCAGCATTTAGCGCTTGCGCGCGACTTTGAAATTGTCGTTCAAGACGCGCGCGGGCTTGGCAACGGCTGGCTACTGCCTGCCGGCCCCTTGCGCGAGCCCGCCCTCAGGCTGAGCACTGCCGACCTTGTCATCACGCGTGAAAACGCGCCCAGCCGCCTCACTGCTGCACTGCGCGACCCTGAAGCGACCCAGCACCAGCCGGTCGGCCTGAGGATGTGGCTCAAAGTCACTGGGCTACAGTCTTTAGATAAAAAAATAAATATATCCGTTGATGAATTTACTCAATTTAGGTTCAAAAAGAACATAATAGCGATTGCCGCAATAAGCGAACCGGATAGATTTTTTAACACTCTTGCGCAAGCTGAGCTAAAGCCCGACCAAACCTTAGGGCTGCCTGATCACCATCCATTGGGCGCCTCACTGTTTGCCGAACAAACGGCTGACTTGATTTTGCTGACGACTAAAGACGCCGTGAAATGCCGCGACCTGACCGACCCCCGAATATGGGTGGTCTTGGTAGAAGCCGTATTTTCTGAAGCGGACTGGGTCAACGAGCTGTCACAGCACCTGAGGGCCACGCAAAGTCACTCAATCTCGAAGCTGCCTGTTGTTTAACGGCTGCGCGCAAACGCTGTCTGACTGATTACAATACGCGGATGGAAACTCGCTTACTTGATATTTTGGTGTGTCCCCTTTGCAAGGGGCGTCTGCATCCTAACGAGACTCGAACAGAGCTTGTCTGCCGCGCTGATCGCCTTGCTTATCCGATTCGCGATGGCGTGCCGGTGATGCTTGAAGAGCAGGCACGCGTGCTAAGCGACGACGAAGACGCCTGAGTTGCGATGACCGCCCCGAGATGACCACCCGCGCCACCCCACCTTCTGACGCACCCGCCGCCTTTGTGGTGGTGATACCAGCGCGACAGGCCTCAAGTCGTCTGCCCGGCAAAATGCTAGCCGACTTAGCCGGTAAGCCCATGGTTTTAAGGGTTGCAGAGCAGGCGCTTGCTTCAAACGCCTCTCGGGTGGTGATCGCAACCGACCACGCCACCATTGCCCAGGCGGCACGCTCCGGTGGCATTGAAACGCTGCTGACACGCGTGGAGCACCCCTCTGGTACCGATCGCCTGGCCGAAGCGGCTGCGCAACTCGGCCTGCCTGAAGACACCATTGTGGTCAACGTGCAAGGCGATGAGCCGCTGATTGACCCCAAACTTATTAATCGCGTCGCGCACCAATTGGCGCAAGAGCAAGACCCCCTCGTTGTAATGGCCACCTGTGCAACCCCTCTCACTGAGGCGGCAAACTTCTTTAACCCCAACGTCGTCAAAGTTGTTTGTAATCAGCAAGGCCGGGCACTTTATTTTTCTCGCGCACCGATTCCCTGGGATCGTGAGGCGTTTCAAGCAGCAGAAAAAACTCTGCAGTCCGGTTTTCCTGCCCTGCATCACATCGGTCTGTATGCCTATCGCGTCGCCTTTCTCAAACGCTTTCCGACCCTCAACGTCGGCGTGCTAGAGCGCCTTGAGGCGCTTGAGCAACTGCGAGCACTCGAACACGGCTTTGCCATTTCGGTTCTGCAAATCGAATCACACCCTGGGGCCGGCGTTGATACCCCTGAAGATCTGCAACGTGTCAGGCAGTTCTTGAGCCTTCGAGCCTCGAACTCAGGGTAAGTCTTTAGCAAACCGTGGGGCACTCTGTACGGCGTTGCGGCATAATGTTGTCTGTTTTATGACTCATCTACGACACCAGGAGCTCTTATGCGGCTTATTCTGCTTGGCCCACCAGGCGCCGGTAAAGGCACACAAGCGGCTTTCATCACGCAGCACTATGCGATTCCACAGATCTCAACCGGAGATATGCTGCGCGCCGCGGTCAAAGCAGGGACGCCTCTGGGTCTTGAGGCTAAAAAAATTATGGCGAGTGGTGCCCTGGTCTCAGACGAGCTGATCATTGGCCTGGTGAAAGACCGCTTGCAACAGCCTGACTGTCGCCAAGGCTATCTGTTTGACGGATTTCCACGCACGATTCCGCAGGCTGATGCGCTAAAACTAGCCCGTGTTGCGCTTGATTTCGTGATTGAAATCGCCGTGCCCGAGGCAGACATCATCGAACGCATGAGTGGCAGGCGCGTACACCCAGCCAGCGGACGCAGCTACCACCTCAAATTCAAGCCCCCCCAGGTGGCCGACTGCGACGACCTGACCGGCGAGCCGCTGGTGCAACGCGATGATGACAAAGAAGACACCGTACGTCATCGACTCACGGTCTATCAAAACCAAACGCGTCCACTGGTCGAGTATTACTCGCTTTGGGCCGCCTCTGGCGCAGACGCGCCTCGCTACCGTAAGGTGCAAGGTGTGGGCACAGTGCAAGACATTCAGTCGCGCATCGCCGCAGCACTTGAATAATTTTTCGCTCCGACAGGCACCGCCTGCTCGCCAAGCACAAACGCACTCGGTCAAAGTTTATGGATATCGCAAATAAAGTTTTCATCGTCACGGGCGGTGCCTCGGGCTTGGGCGCGGGCACCGCAAAAATGCTCACACAACACGGCGCGCGCGTTGTGCTGGCCGATGTGCAAGATGAGGCCGGTCATCGCCTTGCCTCTGAACTCGGCCAACACTATCTTCATTGCGACGTCACCCAAGAATCAGACGCACGCGCAGCAGTGGCCGCGGCACTGAGCTTAGGACATTTGTTTGGCCTAATTAACTGCGCGGGGATCGCACCTGCGGCCCGAACTGTCGGCAAACAGGGGGCTCACCCACTTGAGATGTTTCAAAAAGTCATCAGTATCAATCTGATCGGCAGTTTTAATATGATTCGGCTTGCTGCCCAGGCAATGGGTCATAACGAACCCGAGCCCACCGGAGAGCGTGGCGTGTTGATCAACACCGCCTCAGTGGCCGCCTATGATGGGCAAATCGGTCAAGTGGCCTATGCAGCCTCTAAAGCGGGCGTGGTCGGCATGACCTTGCCCATTGCCCGCGACCTTGCCCCTCAGGGGATTCGCTGCGTCACCATCGCCCCCGGCATCTTCGGCACGCCCATGATGTTTGGCTTGCCTCAGACTGTCCAAGACTCTTTAGCCGCGAGTATTCCGTTTCCATCCAGGCTCGGACGGCCCGAAGATTATGCAAAGCTCGTCCACCAAATCGTGACCAACGAGATGTTAAACGGCGAGACGATCCGCTTGGACGGCGCGATTCGCATGCCGCCAAAATGAGCTTACTGCGGGCCGCCGCAACCGTCAGCGGCCTAACCCTGTTATCGCGCATGACAGGCCTGGTGCGCGACGTCATGATCGCGCGCGCGTTCGGGGCGAGCGCGCTGACCGATGCGTTTTGGGTCGCCTTCAGAATCCCCAACCTCTTGCGGCGACTATTTGCCGAGGGCGCCTTTGCTCAGGCCTTTGTGCCAATTCTGGGGCAAGCCCGCAACCAACACGAACCCGAAGTCGTCAAGCAGCTGCTCGATCGCGTTGCACAAACGCTGTTTATCGCGCTCTGCGTCGTGACCCTGTTGGGCGTCTTGGGGGCTCCTCTGGTCGTGATGGTCATTGCGAGCGGCCTGACTGAAGCGTCGCGCGCGACCGATTTCGAAGCAGCCGTGTGGATGACCCGCCTGATGTTTCCGTACATCATTTGCATGTCATTGGTTGCCTTTGCTTCGGGGGTCTTAAATACTTGGCGACACTTTGCGATACCTGCCCTCACGCCCGCGCTGTTAAACCTGTCGATGATTGGCGCCAGCCTGTACTTATCTGAACTATTCAGCCGACCGATCTATGCGCTAGCCGCCGGTGTGATGCTCGGAGGGCTCGCTCAGTTTGCATTGCAATGGTGGGCATTATCGCGCCTGAGCCTTCGTCCAAAGTTGCTTGGGCCGCTGCTGCCCGCCGTGCGAGATCCGCTTGTGCGCCGAATCATGCGACAAATGCTGCCAGCCACACTGGGGGTGTCGGTCGCGCAAATCTCTTTGCTGATTAATACAAATATCGCGACTTGGCTGGCTGCCGGAAGCGTGACCTGGCTGTCGTTTGCCGACCGGCTGATGGAGTTCCCGACCGCGTTGATCGGCGTCGCCCTGGGCACGGTTTTGCTACCCAGCCTGACGCGCGCGCATACCGAGCAAGCGGCAGCACGCTACAGCGCCTTGCTCGACTGGGGTCTGCGTCTGATGCTGTTACTGGGTTTACCCGCTGCCCTTTGCATGCTTTTGCTGTCCAACGCCCTGGTGGCAACGCTTTTTCACTATGGGGCGTTTAGCGCCGCCGATGTCGAACACACCCGACTGGCGGTGATGGCTTACGCGGTGGGGCTGGTCGGTTTGCTGAGTATCAAAATTCTTGCGCCCGGCTTTTATGCCAAACAAGACATTCGCACGCCAGTCAAAATCGCCATCCTAGTGCTGGTTTGCACGCAATTGCTCAACCTTGTACTGGTACCTTGGCTGGCACACGCGGGGCTTGCGCTGGCAATTGGCATAGGTGCGTGCCTGAACGCGCTCGCCTTGCTGGTGGGCTTGCGCCGAAAAGGCATTTATCAGCCTTCGCCCGGCTGGGGCCGTTTTACACTTCAACAAGGCCTCGCATTGGCGGTCATGGCGGCGCCGCTGTGGTGGGCCTCGAGCGCCATCAATTGGCTCGGTCTACAAATGACCCCAATGCTGCGCGTTAGCCTGCTGGCGCTAGTCTTATTTAGCGCAGGAATGGTCTACCTAGGCGTGTTAGCCGCCGTTGGGTTGCGCCCGCGCCACTTCAGACGCGCCCCAGCTGAAAATACAGTTGGCAAAACAGAGGCTTAGTGCTAAGATCATGGACTTTGTCGTTATGTGAAGCGCTTTGGGATAAAACCCACGCCACTCACACCCCCAATTTCGTCAACACGTCACTTTCACTTTTACAAAGACTTTAGAACATGGCCAATACCGCCCAAGCCCGCAAACGTGCACGCCAATCGGTTGCGCTGAACAAGCACAACTCGAGCCTGCGTTCAATGCTGCGCACCGCGATCAAACGCGTTCGTACTGCAATTGAAACCGGCGACAAATCTGTTGCGGCTGATGTTTTACAAAAAACAACGAGCGTGATCGATCGGATTGCCGACAAGAACATCATCCATAAAAACAAAGCTGCACGCCATAAAAGCCGCTTGTCCGCTGCAGTTAAAGCGCTGGCTTAACCCAGACTGGGAACAGCTGCACTGACGGTGATCGTCGTAGCAGCGATTTAGCGAACAAATTTAGTTTCCAGCTCTAGTTACCAAATTTAGTTACCAAATTTAGTTACCAATTTTGGCTAACCAGTTGTCGCTTTGAATCTTCAATAAAAGCCGCTCCTATCGCGGCTTTTATTTTGTTCACCGCCAAGCAAAACCTTGTCGTCCACCCAGCTACCGAGCTTTGCTTAGCTCGCGCGGGCTATTTTTTTCTCTCGGTTTTAATGCGTCTGCTTTGAAAGTAAAACACTTTACACGACAGCGCTCGGACTGTTCTACTGTGTAGGATGCACTTGAACGCCACATACCACTCTGGGTCTAACACGATGACTAAACCATTGATTTTACAAATTGGCTCTTTTAATGGCCATGCGCCCGCTGATGGCGAACTGGCCGAGCGCTATGAGGTGCTCGAGTACTGGAAAGCCACCGACAAAGTCGCGTTTTTACGCGAACATGCAAACCGCATTGAGGTAGTTGCCACAACCGCCAACTTTGGCTGCGGCACCGAAATGATTGCCGCCTTACCCAAACTGCGTGCGATCTGCACTTGGGGCGTGGGCTACGACAAGATCGATCTAGAAAGTGCTGCCACGCGCAAGATTCTGGTTAGCAACACCCCAGATGTTTTAAACGACTGTGTCGCTGATATCGCCTGGGGCCTACTGCTTGCCTGCGCGCGCGACATCGGCTGGGGTGATCGGTTTGTACGCGAAAACCACTGGGAGAACAAAACCGGTCATTTGCCGCTTGGTGCACGCGTCAGCGGTAAAAAACTGGGTATCGTTGGCTTAGGTCGTATCGGCGAGGCCATCGCGCGTCGTGGTCTGGGCTTTGACATGCAAGTCTCTTATCACAACCGCAACGCACGTGCTGATGTGCCCTACACCTACCAAGCTTCGCTGCTAGAGCTGGCACGCGACAGCGATTTTATGGTGCTTGCCACCGTTGGTGGCGCGAGCACCAAGCACTTGATCAATGAAGAGATCATGCGTGCTCTGGGCCCTGAAGGGCGCTTGATTAACATTGCACGCGGCTCCGTCATTGACGAACCCGCAATGGTGCGACTATTAGTCTCGGGCGAGCTTGGCGGTGCTGGCCTTGATGTGTTTGAGGACGAGCCAAAAGTGCCCGATCAGCTTAAAACCTTAAACAGTGTCGTGTTAATGCCACACGTCGCAAGCGCGACGCACGAAACGCGCCGCGCGATGACCGACTGCGTGTTAGAAAATTTGCACAGTTTCTTTACGCAGGGCAAGATCGTCACACCGATTATTTAGCGCGCGCCAAGGGATCACCTGGCAGATCAGCTTGAGTTTTAAGCTGATTGTCGCGTGCGAAATCATGCACAAATTGCCAGGCAAGGGGTTCAAGGTCGCGCAGGCGCGCGTCCACAACGACGCAGCGTTGGCCTCCAAGCGTTGAAGGCACGGCATAGGGTGAATAAGAGATATAGCCACCTAGCGTGCCCAGCGGACGGTACGGCGCTAAAACACCAGCAAGACGCTCGGCCCAGTCGCTGGGCCTAAAAGCACTACCTGATTCTGTCACCCCATAGATAACAAAATAACGAACTTCTGCTGTCATGCACAACCTGTGTCGCCGCTTCAGAGCCCGCAAACTTCTGATTCACGCCTCTGTCGCCTAGATTGTATATGATTGAGGTTTTACACCCGCACGTGCGATCCTGCACCATGGGTATTTTACGGAGCCTCGGCCATGACCTCAGCCCTTTCTAATACGTATTCCCGCCTTCCGGTTGCCTTTACCCACGGTAAAGGCGTTTGGCTTTGGGATACAAAGGGCCGACGCTACCTCGACGCGATGGCTGGCATCGGCGTGTCATGCTTAGGGCATGCTCACCCAAAACTGGTTGCTGCAATCAGCGAACAGGCTGCACGCGTGATTCACACATCAAATTTGTACGAAGTCCCCGACCAAGAAGAACTCGCTCAGCGCATGATAAAAATGTCAGGCATGACTGAGATCGTGTTTGGCAATAGCGGCGCTGAAGCTAACGAAGCCGCCATCAAACTTGCGCGCTATTACGGCTACAAAAAAGGCAACGACTTGCCCACCATCATCACCATGGAATCCTCTTGGCACGGTCGCACCATTGGCACGCTTGCTGCAACAGACAGCGAGAAAGCACGCACTGGTTTTGGCCCGTTGCCTGGCGGCTTTATCAAAGTGGCCTACAACGATCTCGCCGCCATCAAAGCAGCGGGCGACGCTGAGCCCCGCGTGGTTGCCGTGCTGCTTGAAGTCTTGCAAGGTGAAGGCGGGATTCGCCCGACCGATGTGCAAAACCTTAAAGACTTGCGTACCCTATGCAACGCGCGCGGCTGGCTCATGATGATTGACGAAGTGCAGTCAGGAATTGGCCGCACGGGCAAGTGGCTCGCGCATCAATGGGCCGGGATTCTGCCCGACGTCGTCGTCTTTGCAAAAGGCTTGGGTGGTGGCGTACCAATAGGCGCGATCGGCGCGTGCGGCCCTGCCGCGGGCGTTTTAGGCCCCGGCAGCCATGGCACAACCTTCGGCGGCAGCCCCTTGGTAAGCGCTGCAGCTATTGCAACCTTGCGCGCACTCGAAGAAGAGAACCTTCTAGAAAATGCTGCAACGGTTGGCGCGTACCTGAAGGCCGAACTTGGTAAAGTCTTGTTAGGTACACTAGGCGTGCGCGAGGTGCGTGGCCAGGGCTTGATGTTAGGCATTGAGCTCGAAAAACCCTGCGGCGTGTTGACCGCGCGTGCGCTTGAGGCGGGCTTACTGATCAACGTCACGCGTGACCGCGTGGTGCGTCTGTTACCCCCACTCATCCTCACCACCCAAGAGGCCGACGAAATCGTCAAGATTCTGGTGCCTCTGATCAAGGCGTTTAACGCCGAAACCGCCTAACCCGCACTGCCATGGCCGACACTCAAACAGAGGGTCGGGCCGTGTGGCTCGGGACTGACAACTTTATCGAGTGCATCATGTCAAACGCCGTACCTACCGCCGACTCGCTTCGGCATTTTCTACAATTGCAAGACCTCAGCACAGACGAGCTTCTCTATGTGCTTGAGCGCGCCAAATTGATCAAAGACAAATTCAAGCGCTACGAACCTCATCGCCCTCTGCACGACCGCACCTTGGCGATGGTGTTTGAAAAAGCAAGTACCCGGACGCGAGTCTCTTTCGAAGCGGGCATGTATCAGATGGGTGGTTCAGTCATTCATCTCACCACCACCGACTCGCAATTAGGTCGCTCTGAGCCCATCGAAGACACCGCCCGCGTTGTGTCGCGCATGGTTGACATTGTGATGATCCGAACCTTTGAGCAAACGCGTCTCGAGACCTTTGCCGCGCACTCACGCGTGCCGGTCATCAATGGCTTAACCAACGAGTTTCACCCCTGCCAGATTCTGGCCGATGTCTTTACCTATATTGAGGCGCGCGGCAGCCTGACGGGCAAGATCGTCGCCTGGGTGGGGGATGCCAACAACATGGCCTACACCTGGATTCAGGCCGCAGAGTTACTCGGTTTTACACTGCACGTGTCGACGCCAACCGGTTATGTCTTACAGCAAAAGCGTCTGAGTTCGGTCAAAACGGGCGTCGTCAAAGAGTTTGCTGATCCGCACGAAGCTTGCAAAGGCGCTCATCTCGTCACGACCGATGTCTGGACCAGCATGGGCTACGAGTCAGAAAACGAAGAGCGTCGGACCGCCTTTGCCGACTGGTGTGTCGATCAGGACATGATGGCGCAAGCGACTCCCGAGGCACTCTTCATGCACTGCCTGCCCGCACATCGAGGCGAAGAAGTCGCTGCAGCGGTGATTGACGGGCCGCAAAGTGTGGTCTGGGACGAGGTTGAAAACCGTTTGCATGTGCAAAAAGCTTTAATGGAGTTTTTACTGCTCGGACGTCTAAGCTAGCCCGCACAGGCTTGCGTTGCTATCTCCCCCTGAGCGGGGAGGATTGCCGTGCATTCCGCTAAAATGAGTTCTTCTGTTAATCCTTGAGTCAATCCAGAGCATCTTATGAGCGATATCAAAAAAGTCGTGTTGGCCTATTCAGGTGGACTCGATACTTCAGTCATTCTTAAATGGCTGCAAGACACCTACCAATGCGAAGTCGTTACCTTTACGGCTGATATCGGTCAGGGCGAAGAACTCGAACCCGCGCGCGCGAAAGCAATCAAATTTGGCATCAAACCGAACAGATCTTTATTGACGACCTGCGCGAAGAGTTCGTACGCGACTTTGTGTTTCCGATGTTTCGCTGCAATACCGTCTACGAAGGCGAATACTTGCTTGGCACCTCGATTGCGCGCCCTCTGATTGCCAAACGTCAAATTGAAATCGCCCGACAAGTTGGCGCCGATGCGGTCTCGCATGGCGCAACCGGCAAAGGTAACGATCAGGTCCGTTTTGAACTCGGTTATTACGCGCTTGAGCCCGGCATTAAGGTAATTGCCCCGTGGCGCGAATGGGATTTAGTCTCGCGCGAAAAACTTTTGCAATACGCAGAAGCCGCTGGCATCGCAGTTGACATGAAACACAAGCAAGGCGGTGCGCCCTATTCGATGGATGCCAACTTGTTGCACATTAGTTTTGAGGGTCGTCACCTTGAGGACCCTAAGGCAGAAGCGGAAGAAGCCATGTGGCGCTGGACAGTCTCGCCCGAGGCCGCTCCTGACAAGGCAGAATATCTGGATCTTGAGTTTGAACACGGCGATGTCGTTGGCCTGAACGGCCTGCGACTCTCACCCGCTCAGTTGCTCACAAAACTCAACGACCTTGGTGGCAAACACGGTATCGGCCGCCTCGACTTGGTCGAAAACCGCTACGTGGGCATGAAATCACGCGGTTGCTACGAAACCCCGGGTGGTACGATTTTGCTCAAGGCTCACCGCGCCATTGAATCGATTACGCTTGACCGCGAAGTGGCGCATCTTAAAGATGATTTGATGCCGCGTT
This sequence comes from Alcaligenaceae bacterium, assembly GCA_013205565.1. Classification (GTDB taxonomy): domain Bacteria; phylum Pseudomonadota; class Gammaproteobacteria; order Burkholderiales; family Burkholderiaceae_B; genus Zwartia. The sequence continues at coordinate 12,274 of JABMMM010000033.1, forward strand.
ATGCCAGTCTGATTTATAACGGCTACTGGTGGTCACCCGAGCGTCGGGCGATTCAAGCGTTGATCGATACCACGCAGGCCGAGGTCAATGGCTGGGTCCGTCTAAAGCTCTATAAAGGCAACGTTTACACCGTATCGCGCGACTCAAAAGACACACTTTTTGATCAAACGATTGCGACCTTTGATGATGATGGCGGCGCGTACAACCAGGCAGATGCTGCGGGCTTCATTAAGCTCAATGCGTTACGAATGCGCATCGAGTCACGCGCCGGACGAAAATTCTGAGCGGGTGCTGGGCTCAACGCATCTGATTAAAACGCTCAAGGCGCGTTAACTGAGCGCCCTTGCGTGTGCCCGGAAATACGACTGTTAATCGTGTGCCTGCAAATTGTGGACGACTCACCAAGTTCCACCAGGCGCCGTGCGCGCGGGCAATCTCGCGCACAATTGCCAAGCCTAAGCCCGACCCTCCTGCGGGCGCATCAGGCGAGCGATAAAAGGCTTCAAATACGCGGCCCTGCTCTTGCGTACTGATGCCCGGGCCGTCGTCTTCAACAGCGAGCGTCGGCGGCGTTGATGTCACCAACAGCCTGAGGCCCTGCGCACTCGCAGCATATTTCAGAGCATTATCGATGAGATTGCCTAGCAGTTCATCCAGCAAAATCGGATCACCCTCAACCCACAC
>JABMMM010000334.1 GCA_013205565.1 Alcaligenaceae bacterium
CGCAGCATATTTCAGAGCATTATCGATGAGATTGCCTAGCAGTTCATCCAGCAAAATCGGATCACCCTCAACCCACACGGGGTGGTCGGGTGCCTCAAGTTGTAAGACAACCCCGGCCTCTTGCGCGCGGGCCAACCATTCAACCCCACAGGTGCGCACCCACTCACACAAATCGAGACGCAAAAAATGATCTTGTGGTCGCGCCTCTGGGTCGACACGCGCCAACACCAAAAGCTGACGCCCTAAGCGAATCATCCGATCGCTCACCTGCTTAATGCGCTCGGCACGTTCGCGCAAGTCAGGTGAAAGCTCTTTAGCCAACATCAACTCAGACTCAAGCTTTAACCCTGCCAAAGGCGTTCTAAGTTGATGCGCCGCATGCCCGACAAAACGGCGCTGCGCCTCAAGCGTGTCGCGTAGGCGCGCCAAGAGTTCATTTGTATGCCGGACTAAGCCATTCAACTCTTGGGGTAAGCCGTCAATTCTTAGCTGCCCTAAGTCGTCGACTGAACGTTGTGCGATTTCGTCAGACAACTGATTCACGGCACGCATTCCCGAACGCACGCCACGCACGACTACCCAGACACAAAGCGCGATGAGGCCAACCTGACCCAAAACCATCAACCAGAAGATATCTTCAAGTTGCCAATCAGCCATCTCAATTTTGTGAGTGATGATCCAGGTGGCCAACAAGTCTAAACCGACCAACAAGACGAGTGGCGGTAACAATTTGAGCGTTAAGTTACGTGCGAGAGTCCCGCGCGCCAAGAGCGAGAGTTTAAGCATGAAGAACCTTTCTTAAGACGCTTCGGTCGCGAGCAGGTAGCCAAACCCCCGCACCGTCTGGATGGCGAACCCTTTGCCTTCAAGGCGCTTGCGCAAGCGATAAATATAGACCTCGACCGCGTTTTCGCTAAAGTCTGAATCGAGCGCCGACAAACCTTGAACAATCTGCTGCTTAGTGACGACTTTGCCGGCCCTCACTAACAGCATCTCGAGTACCGAGAGTTCGCGTACCGACAGGGCCAGACGCTGACCGTGAATACGACATTCGCGATGAGCCGTATCGAGCGACAAAGTGCCAAACTCAAGAAGTGACCGTGCTACCCCGAGATGACGTCGGGCCAGGGCGCGCACCCGTGCAGCGAGTTCGGCAAGTTCAAAGGGCTTGGTCAGGTAATCATCTGCGCCGGCGTCCAAGCCAGCGACTCGGTCTTGAAGGCCATCGCGCGCGGTCAGGACCAAGACTGGAATATCTCTGCCCTCGCCTCGTAAGGTCGCGAGCACCTGCAAGCCATCAACCAAGGGCAAGCTCAGATCGAGCACCAAGAGGTCGTAGGGATGGCTCGATAGTGCTGCAAGTGCACGCCTGCCATCTGCTAACCAATCGGTTGCATAACCCTGATCGGTTAAAAATTCTTGTAAGGCGCGCCCAAGCGTGGCGTCGTCTTCGATTACGAGCACTCTCATGGGGGGAGTTTACATCTTAGGAGATACTGGTGGGTGCTACAGGGGTCGAACCTGTGACCTACGCCGTGTAAAGGCGCCGCTCTGCCAGCTGAGCTAAGCACCCTAAGATTTGACCTGCTCAAAGGGCTAATGCGCGCATAGTAAAAGCTGCGTCACGCATTATAGCGAAACGCATTTTTTTAGCAAATACTGTCGACTTAATTCAATGCGTCTTTTAGCGCTTTGCCTGGACGGAATTTTGGTACTTTTGCTTTTTTAATTTTAATAGGTTCGCCCGTACGTGGATTACGACCCATACGGCCTGCACGTTGTGACACAGCGAACGTGCCAAATCCGACCAAGGTGACTGAGTTACCTTTTTTAAGCGTTGCCTTGATTGCTGCGATCATCGCGTCAAGTGAGCGGCCTGCTGCTGCTTTAGAAATATCAGCTTTAGTGGCGATGTGGTCAATCAATTCAGTTTTGTTCATGCTGTTGGTTTCCTAAGTAAAGAACGCAATCGCCTTAAATAAAATCAAAATGCATTTGACTTTTTTAGAATAATTGCGCCGAGAAGAAATTAAAAATTAAATGTCCTATACCTTCAAAAACCACTTAAAGGATGTACGGTGATTAGGCCACTCGCGCAAAAGTCTGTCAAGAAAAATCACCTGAGAGCCGCATTTTTATTGAGATACGTTTGTTTGATTGATATGTGTTTGTTAGGCACGAGCCAAATCGTGCAACGAAACGAGACAAACACGCGAGACAAAACAAAACCGCAAAACTAGTGCAAACCCTATAAACTCCCGCTCAGGTGCTTGCAATCGTGACAGCTGTCAGCGAATTGTTTGTCTGGTCTACTTTCTGTGCAAACATGCGGCGAAGGCTTGTTCAAAATCAGCGAGCAAATCGGCTTGATCTTCAATGCCAACAGATAAACGAATCAACCCATCTATGATGCCCATTTTAGCGCGTAGCGCTGGCCCCATCTCGTGATAAATCGTATGCGCTGCTGGGAGTGCAAGGGTACGTGTGTCACCCACGTGCGTGGCCAAAATTGCAACTTGTAAATGATTTAAAAAATCGAGGCAATCAATACTAGGAATCAATTCGACTGCAATCAACATACTAAACTTGCCGCCAAATAAGCGTGCGGCTCGCGCATGTTGCGGATGATTTGTCAGCCCCGGGTAAGCTACCCGTTGCACCCCTGGATGCGCCGCTAAAAACTGAGCTAGTGCCAGCGCATTGCTGCAAATTTTATCGAGGCGCAAGGCCAGGGTCTCGGCGCCCACCGCGATACGATGCGCTGCGTCGGCAGACAAGGTTGCGCCCATGTCACGCAATCCTTTCTTTTTAATC
>JABMMM010000335.1 GCA_013205565.1 Alcaligenaceae bacterium
GTCTGCCAAATAACGACACCCGCATATTGCTGTTCAGCCAAATCAATCGCTTGCTGGATTCCGTTTAAAACATCTGAACTGAAGGTATTCATTTTTGAGCGAAACGACACCACCAACACTTCAGGTTGACCAGCATCGACCCAGGCGCGTAAGTCAGTATTTTCAAAAATGGTTTGACCTGCCTTGCGCGGATCAGGTGAACCGTCGCCCAGCAAGGGCGCTCTAAAGACCTGCTTTTGATAGACCGGTAAGCCTGAGCGTGGCAAATATTTTTTTTGTTCGGCAGACCAAGAACCTTCGGGGGTATGAACAGCCTGCCGGTCAGCCACGGGTCCCACAAAAACCCATTGAGGTAAAGGTGCCGAGCTAAGCGCCTTGCCTTGCTCGATATCCTCTTGCACCCACTGCGCAATTTGACTCCAGCCAGCGGCCTGCCAATCTTCAAACGGGCCGCGCTCCCAGCCATAGCCCCAACGCATCGCAAAATCGATTTCGCGCGCTGAATCTGCGATTGAGTCAAGATGCACGGCAATGTAATGAAAGATATCCCGAAAAATCGCCCATAAAAACTGCGCCTGCGGCTCGTCGGTTTCGCGTAACAAGGCGAAACGCTCGGTCACTGGCTTTTTGAGGATGCGATCGACGATTGGCGCAATGGTTGCGGTGGAGGGCTCGTACTCTTTGGTGTCTGGGTTCAATACCAAGACGGCTTTGCCTTCTTTTTTAAAAAAGCCTGCTTTAGTCTTTTGGCCCAAGCGCCCTAGCGAAATTAAAGACGCCAGCACCTCTGGTACTTTGAACAACGCAGCAAAGGGATCTTGCTTCAGGCCGTTTTCCATTGTGCGGATCACATTCGCTAAGGTATCTAGCCCGACCACATCGCTGGTGCGAAAGGTCGCTGATTTTGCACGACCAAGCTTGCTGCCTGTGAGGGCATCCACAACATCAAAACCTAACTTGTATTTTTCAGCCTCGGCAAAGACAGCCAAGATCGCAAAGACGCCGACGCGATTACCGACAAAGTTAGGCGTATCTTTGGCACGCACAACGCCCTTGCCCATGGTCGAAGTCATAAAGGTTTCGAGCTGATCCAGAATCAAAGGATCGGTCGCAGGCAAGGGGATTAATTCAAGTAAGTGCATGTAGCGTGGTGGGTTAAAAAAATGCACGCCGCAAAAACGTTTTTTCAGATCTCCAGAGAAGCCTGCCGACAATTCAGTAATGGATAAGCCCGAGGTATTGGTCGCAAATATCGTATGCGCGGCAATGTGTGGCGCAACTTTTTCATAGAGGGCGTGTTTCCAGTCGAGGCGCTCGGCGATGGCCTCAATCACCAAATCGCAATCGGCTAATTGTGCCAAGTCATCGTCGTAATTAGCGGCCTGAATCAAATCAGCGTTGGTAGAAACCGCCAAGGGCGCAGGACTTAATTTTTTTAAATTGTCGATCGCCCTTAGCGCAATCGTATTGTTATGTTGCGGCTTACCGTCTTTTGTTAGCGGTGCTGCCAAATCAAACAAAATTACGGGCACGCCTACATTGACGCAATGGGCAGCAATTTGCGCCCCCATTACACCGGCACCCAAAACTGCCACTTTACGGATTGGTCGATTCACTTGCATGGCTAAAATCCTCTTTGCTGCGCGAGTTTATTAAGTTGACGCGTTTATCACTACTTTACTGCCTACGAGCTGTCGTTTCGTTAAAACAGTGCCGCATCCAGACTCATTAAGCTAGCCTCACCCGAACGCGCTAGCTGCATTTGATACGCAGCTTCGGGCAACAGTCGCGCGAAATAAAAACGTGCTGTCGCCAGCTTGGCTTCGTAAAACGTATCGCTAGTTTTTTTGTTCGCCAGCGCGACTTTCGCCATGCGTGCAAACAGATAGGCATACACAAGGTGTCCCATCACTCGCAAATACGGCACGGCAGCAGCCCCCACCTCATTGTGATTAAACATCGCCTTCACGCCGATTTCTTTTGTCAATTTCTCGGCCTGCTTGGCCAACTCGGCTAACGGATCAATGAACTCTGCCATCTCTTTGCGTACGCCTTCAGCTTCAATGAAATCCTCAATGATCTTGCCAAACTTTTTGAGCTTGGCGCCCATGTCCGACAAAACCTTACGCCCTAGTAAATCAAGCGACTGGATGGTGTTGGTCCCCTCGTAAATCATATTGATCCGCGAGTCGCGCACGAACTGCTCCATCCCCCAGTCAGCGATATAACCGTGTCCGCCAAAGACTTGTAAGCCTTCGCTGGTGGCTTCAAAGGCGTTGTCCGTGATAAAGGCCTTGACGATCGGAGTCAACAAGGTCACCAAGTCTGCGTGCGCTTCGCGCTCCTCCTGATCGGGATGGTTTTGCTCGACATCAATCATTAACGCAATCCAGTAGGCAAAGGCGCGTGCGCCCTCGGCATAGGCGCGCTGCGTCAAGAGCATTCGACGCACATCTGGATGCACAATGATGGGATCTGCCACCTTGCCGGGGGCTTGGGCGCCCTTCAGGCTCCGCATCTGTAAACGCTCTTTCGCATACGCTGCTGAGTTTTGGTAGGCGACCTCGGTCAAGCCTACGCTTTGCATACCGACGCCAAGCCGCGCGGCGTTCATCATGATGAACATTGCACGCAAGCCTTTGTGGGACTCTCCGACCAAAGTGCCACGTGCGGCGTCAAAGTTCATGACGCAGGTCGCGTTGCCGTGAATACCCATTTTATTTTCAAGCGAACCGCAACTCAGCGTGTTTTTATTTTTGTCACTGATCTCACCACCAGCATTGGGCAAATACTTGGGCACCACAAAGAGCGAGATCCCTTTGGTGCCGGCCGGCGCGTCGGGCAAACGCGCCAACACAAGGTGGATAATATTTTTACCCAAGTCATGTTCACCGCTTGAGATAAATATTTTGGTGCCGGTGATGGTATAGCTACCATCGGCTTGCGGCTCGGCTTTGGTTTTTAATATGCCGAGGTCTGTACCGCATTGGGGTTCGGTCAGGCACATGGTGCCAAGCCATTCGCCTGACACGAGTTTTGCTAGGTACAACGCCTTTTGCTCGGGTGTGCCGTGGGCTTGCAAACACTCGTACGCGCCGTGCGAGAGCCCGGGGTACATGGTCCAAGCCTGATTGGCTGAGTTCAGCATTTCGTAAAGCGCTGTGTTCAATAGTACCGGCAGGCCCTGACCCTCGTATTCGGGGTTGCACGCTAACGAGGGCCAACCCGCTTCGACATACTGCTCATAGGCTTGCTTGAACCCGTCTGGCGTCGTGACTGAGCCATCAGAGTGACGGGTGCAACCTTGCTTGTCGCCGTTTTGATTGAGGGGTTGAATCACCTCTTTTGCAAACTTGGCGGCCTGCTCAAGGATCTGATTGATCGTATCTTGATCGATCTCTTTGTGGGCGGGCAAGGTTTTAAAGACCTCTTGAGCGCCCAAGACTTCGTGCAGAACAAACTGCATATCTCGTAGCGGTGCGGTGTAACTAGGCACGGGGACTCCTGTTTTGGTCGATGGTCTGTTGGATCGATTGCGTTGCGATATCAACGCTTCGAGAAATTTGTAGAAAGCGCGCGTCGTGGTGCAGGCCCTGCACGTAGCTGTAAATTTGAAACAGCATGGCTTCGGGAGCACAGTCTTTTTTAAGATCACCCACCTCGACGGCCTGCTCGATCGCACGCTTAAGTGCCGCACGCCAAATTTGAACACTGCGCACCAATTCATCACGCACGGGGCCTGGCCGGTCGTCAAACTCAACGGCACCCGAAATAAAAATGCAGCCCGCGCTAAGTTCATGGATACTGGATTGCATCCAAAGGTCGATCATCTTTTGCAAGCGTGCAAGCCCTTTGGGCTCTTGAAGCGCAGGCTGAAACACCGAGGCTTCAAAGCGGTCGTAGTACTCTCGGACCACTACGAGTTGAAGTTCTTCACGCGAGCCAAAGTGTGCAAACACGCCACTTTTACTCATGGCGAGGGCTTCGGCCAAGTGGCCGACGGTCAAGCCCTCAAGCCCCTGACGGCTCGCGATTTTTAAGGCTTGGTCAACGATCATCGCCTTGGTCAGCGCGCCCTTTGACCGCGCCGTCACGACGGGCTGCGCCGCGGTCGCGCTTGCAAGATCGGTCATGGAAGGCTGAGTCAAAATGGTCACCAATGAAGTCAATCAAAGATAAGATTTCAAGATTTCAAGATTTCAAGATTTCAAGATTTCAAGATTTCAATCCATAATAGCACGATCGTTCGTTTTTTTATGATATTTGGATTTCGTCAACTAGTTAAAACGCCAATGGTGCTTACCGAATACTCAAGGCTATATTGGTCAAGTCACAAACTTTTAAAAGGCCGGGCAAGGCTAAAGGACAACCATGACAGAAGCGACTCAGAGCAGCAAGCCTTGGCTCAAAAACTACCCAAAGGGCGTCCCTGAAAATGTTGACCTTTCAGCGTACACCTCTCTAGCCGCCTTGTTTGAAGACTCGTTTCGACGCTTTGCCGAGCGCAATGCTTATCTGTACATGGGTCAGGCGCTCACCTTCGCCCAGTTAGACGTTCAATCTCGCAGCTTTGCCAATTACCTGCAAACACTCGGGCTAGAGCCTGGCGCAAGAGTCGCCATCATGCTGCCAAACGTCTTGCAGTTTCCGATTGCCATGATTGGGGCCCTGCGAGCCGGCTGCGTCGTCGTCAACACCAACCCTCTCTATACTGCCCGCGAACTTGAACACCAGCTGAATGACAGCGGTGCCAGCGTGTTGATTGTTTTAGAAAACTTTGCGCATATCTTTCAAAGTCTGCAGGGCCAAACGCAAGTTAAGCATGTCGTAGTGACGAGCCTAGGCGAGTACATCGGATTCAAAGGAAAAATCGTTGATTTTGTGGTGCGCCATATCAAGAAACTCGTACCTAACTGGGAGATTCCTAATCACGTCAGCTTTGCGCAAGCCCTCTCTGCAGGCAAGTTGCACCCGGCGCAGAGCGTCACGCTGACCCCCGACAGCATCGCATTTTTACAGTACACCGGGGGCACCACGGGCGTATCAAAAGGCGCTGTACTGCTACACAGAAACATTCTGGCAAATCTTGAACAGGTTGATGCGTGGCTGGCGCCTGCACTGAACCGTCGCCCAATTGAGCAGCTCGTTTTTCTGTGCGCACTTCCGCTTTATCACATCTTTGCGCTGACCTCGTGCGCCATGGTCGGGCTGCGCGAAGGCGGCATGAATATTTTGGTCCCTAACCCCAAAGACATCACAGGCTTCATCAAACTTTTAACGCAGCACCCAGAGATCAATATTTTCCCGGGGGTCAACACCCTGTTCAACGCTTTAATTCATCGCGCCGACTTTGCCAAGGTCAAGCTGCCCAACTTGCTTGTCACGATTGGTGGTGGCATGGCCGTTCAAAAGATCGTGGCAGACCGCTGGCAAGAGTTAACCGGCACACCGATTGTTGAAGGCTATGGTTTGTCAGAGACATCTCCTGTGGCTTGCGTCAACACGACCATCATCGAGCACTACACGGGCAACATCGGCTTACCGGTTCCAAGCACAGAGGTTCGAATCCTGGCTGACGACGGCAGCGAAGTCGCGCTCGGTTTGCCCGGGGAAATTGCGATTCGTGGTCCGCAAGTGATGGCGGGTTATTGGAACAAACCGCAAGACACTGCAGCAGTGATGACCGCCGATGGGTTCTTTAAAAGTGGCGACATCGGTTTTATGGATCAGGGGGGCTACGTCAAAATCATTGATCGCAAAAAAGACATGATCGTGATCTCGGGCTTCAAGGTGTTTCCAAACGAACTTGAAGAGGTAATCGCGCGCTTACCCGGTGTTTTAGAATGCGCTGTGATTGGCGTGCCCGATGAACATACTGGCGAAGCCGTCAAACTGTTTGTAGTTAAAAAAGATGCATCCTTAACCGAAGAGCAGATTGTGGCCTACTGCAAAGAACAGTTAACGAATTACAAACGCCCAAAGCAAATCGTCTTCAAAACAGAGTTGCCCAAATCAAATGTCGGCAAAATTTTGCGGCGCGAACTGAGGGATATTGCGTAAGACTTGGTTGCTATACCAGTGCAGTGGTTTGGAGTCAGGCCTACCGCACGCGAACCAAGGGCTTGGCCGTGAGGCTTAGCGTGCGCGCGAAATACGAACTTCGGCGCCGCGGCGCTTGACCTCAAGCCCTTCGCTTGGTGAGATACGCAAACCCTCAAGCCCTTTGATGTAGCTTGACCCCTGCATTTGCATGACACGAATCTTATTGCGCATGACTACAGGGTTGTGCACTGGCATCCCGAACATCCAGACTTCGTCAAGAATGCGCGCAGAATTAAATTCGCCAGTGTGTTTAGCGGTGGGCCCCAGGCACAACATATGCCCCTCGCGGCCAAAAGCCGGAATCGTGCCTAACCCACAGGAACTAGTCCAGACCGTGCCCCCCTCGTAACGCCAGCCAGTGTTCAAATCCCACCACGCCTCGCCCTTGGGCAAATAAACTTTAAGCTCAGTCCCGGGCTGCATGGCGGGCGCCACCAGCACCGCAGGTCCTAGCATGTACTGAGTATCCCAGCGCTGCGCCTCAGCGTCTGCCGGAAACGACATGGCCATCGAACGCTGCACCGGCAACCCTGTGCGCGCCGCATCTTCGATCGCGCCTAAAACATAAGGAATCAAGCGATAGCGCCACTGCAACCAAGTCTGGATATGCGCACGCGTGGTCTCATCGAACCCTGTCGGGATCAGTTTTGGATTGGACTGGAAGGCAAAGTTCGCCGAGAACACCGCCATCCCCAACCAGCGCAAATACAACTCTGGCGTCATCGCGTCTGCCGGCGCCTGAGCGTTACCCAAGGCGTGCATTTGCACGGGTACGCCACTTGCGCCAATCGACAAAGCCGTGCGCAACGTGTGCTGCAGCCCCGCCCAGGTGTTCGGTACGCGAGGTGCACTTTGCCAGAGCAGGCGTTGCGCGCCCACAAATAAATCTGAGCTGAATACAATCCCTTCGGGCGGCACGCGATGACCCGCAACCGCTTCGAACAACGCACGTCTTGCCAGCGCCGGATAGATTGACCGCAGAACCGCGCCGGTTTCACCACCCCGCGCCACGACCGTATCAGGAATATCAAATTGCACATCGCAGGCCGTTGCGCCCACGCCGTCTTCGGCCAGATGGCGGTGCCGCTCTGACCACATGTTTAAGACGTCACGGTGCGTCAGATCTAACAACCCAAAGGGCTTGCCGCCAGTCGCCTGAACGCCAGCAAACACATGGGCGTCGCCGTTTTCGTTGGCGAGCAACCAACCACGATCCTCGAGTTCAGAGAAATTGGTCGTGCCCGCAAGCGAGGCGGGTATCGTGTGCAGGCAAAGATGTACAGCATGCTTGCCAAACACACCAAGCACTTGTTTAGGATCAGGAAAGCGAGCGCTATCCCATTCGGGTAACAGCTTTGAATCCTGATAGGTCCAGGCCGCGGGGGGCAGCATCAGGACGCCGTCAACTGCGACGCGCTGCTCACGAAAATCAGCAATCATTTCAGCCGTTTGTGTCGCGCTATGGCCCTGCGGTTGCTCGACCCATACCCCCATCGACCATAGAGTGGGCTGACCGGCCCGGCCAGTCAGTTGCGTATATTGATTGAGGATTTCGGCGGGGTCGCCAACAAACAGAAAAAAATCGAGCGTCGCATCTTCAAGCGCAATCGCATATTCTGCTGGATTCTCAGCGCCAAGATCATGCTCGACGCGACCGAGTGAATTGATATAAACGCCCCAGCCCTTTGGGCTCCAGGCCAAGGGCAAGGCACGATGGCCGGGGTCGTCCGACAAGATGGTTTCGCCCCGACGATCAAGATCGCCATGGGTTTCGCCTAAGCCGAAGATTTTTTCTTGTGGACCGAGTTCAAAGCCGAGGGTCCAAAAATTTTCTGCGCCTTGTATGCCGGCCAAGGACAGCGCCAGGACGGGCAGACCTTGACGCTTTAAAAGCAAATGAAAGGGGTTTGCCTGCAGTTCAAGGGTCGCCTCACCTTGGGTCAGTTGCCAGCCTTTAAGCTCGCCCGTCAAAGGCTCAAGCACGGCCTCACCGATCGCCTCTGGGCGAGCCAACAGCACCTCTGCGTGAGCGCGACCCCGACTGCCAGGCAAAATATCAGCGCTCAGCGCCTCGGGGCGACCGCAACGAATTCGGTAAACACCAGGCGCGTGTGGTTCTACTGCGAGCCTAAGCCCAGCACCGACGTCGAAACTTGCCTTCGTAGGAAGCGTATCGACTAGCTTGAGGGTGTCTAGATACATTGTTTAGCGCGGAGCTTTAAGCGACCAAAGGCGCTATTCTGACGGATTTAGCCACTTTAATAAACCCAAGCCGCAAACAAGCGACCTAAATATATTTTTGCGTGGGCGAATAAGGCTAGAACTGGCTGGCACTGCAAGGTGCTTACACGATTGATGAACCATTAAACTTTCTTTTTTTTCATCAAAAAACTGTTAGATTTGACTAATTTTCATCATTATATCGTTTTCTAGGGGTAAGGGCTCGCTATTTAGGGCCGCGGCGATCAGATCACCCGCCAAGCTCGCCCAGGTCAATCCCCGCGAAGCAAAACCAGTCGCCACCCAAAGCCCCGGCGCATGCAGCAAAGGCCCCACCACCGGAAACCGGTCTGGCACGACAGCCCTTTGACCGACCCAGCCTTTAAACGCACCGGTTTCGCGCGGCCCGAGCGACAAAGGATCATTGAACAGACGCTCAAGCCTCTTAAGGTTTTCTTGCCTGCCTGCGCAGGTGGGGCCCGCGGGGTGAGGCTCGTTCAGGTAGCTGCCGCCGACCACACAAAGCCCTTCGAGCGCTGGCAACACATAGCCGTCGCCCGACACGATACAACGCGGGCCACCCGCCAGCAGCGCTTGGTCAACATAGGTCAGTTCGCCCGCGACTGCGTACATAGAAGACAAACGCGAGCCCATTCTCCGCAAACCACTCGCCTCAAGCAGGGATTGCGTCCCCAGTCCGCCAGCCAAAACGATCTGAGGCGCCTGTGCCACCACGTGTCCGGCACGATCCCGCACACACCATTGCTGCGCGTGGGATTCTAAGCGCGCAGCGTAAGCGCGTCTGATGGTGAGCCCTTCAGTTTGGGCCAGCGCCTTGAGCAGACGGTGGGGCTGCACCCGTTGCGCCTTTGAAAAATACAAGCCGCCGCGCGCAAGCGTCATCCCAGCTAACTCGCTGGCCTGCGCCGCATCGACAAACCGCAACCATTGTTCTGGAAAATCCAGCTCAGCTGCGATTTTTTTTTAAGTCGACAATGCGCCCGGTAGCACGTTGTAGCTGAAGGGCACCGCAACCCGTCACGCCTGCGTCAGACAACGCTCTCCAGCGTGCCAAGGCGCGTAAACACCCGGCGCGCGACAAACGCGCATAGGAGTCATCGTCACGCGAGACCACCGGGGTCAGCGCTGCGGCTAGGTGGGTAGTTTGCTGCCCGACGCAGGCCCGTGGGGCATCGAGCACCGTCACTTGCCAGCCCCGCAGGCATAACGCGTGGGCAACATGTAACCCAGCGAGTCCGCCCCCTACAACAATCATTTGCCGCGAGGCTGTTGCCAGGCCCCGCCACGCGTTAGGATAACTAACCGCAACCGCTTGAGCTGAGGCCCGCGCCCGCAAAAAAAACGAATGTTTTTGCGTAGTGGCTAACGCTTGATTCTGCGCTTGACGCACAACAGGGCGAGCATGGTCACCAGCGTACGAGGCTTGCTCAGACAGGCCTAATATTTTTTCAAAAGAGTGTGGCCAGCTACGCGCTTCTGATGGTGCCAGCAGCACAGCGTCGTTTTGAATCAGCCCAACCAAGGCACTTGCCACCGCCCGTTGCTCGTGCTCTGACATCGCCAACACCTGAGGCGACAGAAGCACCACATCAGCAGCAAGACTCAGTCGTGCTAACAGCACGCTTGTACCGCCTACCGCTAAGGTCAGGGTGACGCTGAGCGACTCGAACTCGAGTCGGTGTAAGCCCGGCAGATTTAACGGCCACTGCAAAGCCAGTTGTTCGACCAGACGATGCGTCTCGGGTGGCAAGACCGCGCACAAGCGCGCACGCAAAGCTTGGACGCAAGGCAGCGTAGCCAGCACCAAGACCACATGCAGTCTCGTGCAACGCTTAGGGTCGTGCCTCCAAAGCGCCCAAAGGGTCACAAAGCGCAAGCCGCATGGATCGTCTAAATCCAAAATGGTGTACGACGCTTGAGTCGACCAAGCCTGTGGTAACGCTAAGAGCCTGAGCACTTGGTGGCGTTGGGGGTCATCCATCAAAGGTGGCGAGCGCGTACATGCAGGCCCACACGCGCGAAAACTGTAGTCATGTTTTGCGTCTTTTCGTTAAGCAACGGATGGGCTTGATTTTAACGGGATGTGCGGCACGGTCAGAGGTGAGCGCCAGCGAAAGGCTAAAAACGGCTTTTTGTCCCCCAATTCAGGGTAGTATCACGGTCAACCCGCCTAAGCGTAAGCGCGGCACCCCCACAGGCGAACGCTCGGTCAATCTTGGCGTACGGTCACCGATTTCCCTTTTTCACCCTTTTTTCCTTCACAGCATGTCTGAGCCTCTTCCTGCAAGTCTCTCGCCCTGGCGCGACAAACTCAATGGCGTACTCTTTGTTGGCTTACTGGCGGCTGCGGTGGTGCAGTTGGCCGCCACTCCGGCAATCAAGGCACTGGGATTTAGTCCGCTGGTCGTTGGCATCGTCTGCGGCATGCTTTATGGCAACTTCTTACGTGGCACGATGCCTGCAGAATGGGGTGCAGGCGTTCACTTCACGGCTCGGCGCATACTGCGGGTCGCGGTCGCCTTTTACGGGCTCAATATCAGCGTTCAACAAATCATTGAAGTCGGTTTGCCTGGCATTTTGGTTTCTTGCGCAATCGTTCTCTTTGTTCTGGTTGTGGGCACCTTGATTGGTACGCGCCTGTTAAAACTTGATCGCGATACTGCAATGCTGACTGCAGCCGGTAGCGCAATTTGCGGAGCAGCCGCAGTGCTTGCCTTTGAATCGACTCTCAAAGCGGCGCCACACAAAAGCGCCGTCGCAGTTGCAACCGTTGTGTTGTTTGGCACAATCTCGATGTTTCTATATCCCCTTTTGTATCAAACGGGCTGGCTTGACCTAGACACGCGCGCCTTTGGAATCTTTTTAGGCGGAGCGGTCCACGAGGTCGCACAGGTCGTTGGTGCTGCCAGCAACATCGACGCGGCCACCACCGAGGTCGCCACCATTGTAAAAATGACCCGTGTCGCACTCCTCGTGCCGGTGCTGCTTGTGCTGGGGCTTTGGCTACAACGCTCGGCCACAGCCACTGCTGGCGTAAACGGCGCCAAAGCCAAACTGCCAATTCCGTGGTTTGCCATCGGCTTTTTAGTCTTGGCACTCATCCATTCAGCGCAGGTCATCCCCCCGTCAGTGCTACAGGCCTTACGCACGCTTGATATTTTTGTCCTCACCATGGCCATGACCGCCTTAGGCATTGAGACGCGCTTTGCGCAAATGCGTCAGGCCGGGCCTCGCGTCATGGTCTTAGGCGTGATCTTGTTTATACTGTTGGCGTTAGGCGGCTATACACTCGTCAAGCTGGTGACCTAAGCCTTTTTTTTCGCACTAAAGCTACGCCCGTTAGTTTGAATCGCTGTGCCCGTTAGTTTGAATCGCACGTTTTCCCGGCCACTGCTCATGACCCAAACTGCCTCCGACTTACTCACTCCGGTTGGTCGTCTCGACCCTGAAGACGCACAACTGGCCCTGGCGACTGTGCAAGAGGTCTTGCATCGGCACAAGTTAGTTGAAAATCTGGTCCATCGACAAGAGCAAAATGATGCACGCTCTGAGTTAGTCGAAGGCTTGCTGCACCGCCAGCACGAGGCCGAACTCACCGCGCTCGTAAACGGTCTGCATCCGGCTGACATCGCGTTTATTCTCGAATCCCTCCCTAACGATGATCGCCTGCTGATCTGGCGTTTGGTTGGCGCAGAGCACGATGCCGACGTGCTGCTCGAAGTGGCAGATTGGCTACGCGAGTCACTCATCGAGGCGATGGATCGCCAAGATCTGGTAGCAGCGACCGGCACGATGGACGCCGACGAACTAGCGGATTTGGCGCCCGATTTGCCACCCGACGTTGTGGCCGAAGTTCAAAAAGGCCTCACCATCGAAGAGCGTGCACGTCTGATCGCAGCCATGGGCTACCCCGACGACAGTGTCGGCAGCATCATGGATTTTGAAATGGTGCGCGTGCGCGAAGATGTCTCTCTCGAAGTCGTGCTGCGCTACCTCAGGCGCTTGCCCGAGCTTCCTGATCATACCGACCAGATTTTTGTGGTTGATCGTCAAGACAAATTACTCGGCACGCTGACTTTATCTGCCTTGTTAGTCAACGAGCCAGAGGTCGACGTAGCCTCTGTAATGAGCCCCGATTACCTCTCCCTGAGCCCACTCGACTCAGATGCCGATGCCGCCGGTGCGTTCGAACGCTACGACTTGGTGTCAGCACCCGTCGTAGACGACCTCGGCCGACTCGTTGGACGCGTCACCATCGCCGAAGTGGTGGATGTGATTCGCGAAGACTCTGACGAACAGGCCTTGTCGCGCGCGGGTATGCAAGAAGAAGACATCTTCGCGCCCGTGACGATGGCGTTGCGTAACCGCGCCCCGTGGCTACTGCTTAACTTGTGCACCGCGTCCATTGCTTCGTTTGTCGCGTCGCGCTTCGAAGATACCGTCAGCACCATCGTGATGCTGGCTTTTTTAATGTCGATCGTGGCGGGCATTGGCGGTAACTCGGGCAACCAAACCATGACCTTGATTATCCGTGCTCTGGCGGTTGGTCGCATCACAGAAAAAAATGTATGGCAGTTGGTCAAACGTGAAATGCTTGTGACCTTTTTAGTCGGTCTGGTCGGCAGCGCGGTCGCGGCCTTGTTTGCCTGGGCGATTTCAAACTCGATCCCGATTGCGCTGGTGATGATGGCAGCAATGATCTGCAATATGCTGATTGGCGCCACGATCGGTGTTTTGGTACCGGTTGTACGAACCCGCTTTGGCAAAGATCCGGCAATGGGTTCTTCGGTGTTACTTACCTTTGCAACTGATTCGCTCGGTTTTTTTATCTTTTTAGGCTTGGCGACAATATTTTTGCTTTGAGAGCCTTCGCTGTGCTTTATTTGACGGGTTTGTCGGGATCTAAACGCTGAACAGAGGTCAACACACGATTCACGTGGCTGGCGACTCGCTCTGAGTCAATCCCGTAAACATGCAGCGACACCGCAGGCTCTGCGTCATCGTGTGCGGCGTTACCTAAACGGTGAATCATCTCGAGACCCGCATGGCCACACGCACTTTGCCCAGAGATACGTGCAATGCTATTGAACGGATATGCGTGGCCTGCCGCGGCATCCCAAGCGTAGTGGGTTTCGGTTAGGACTCCGCTCAAAACACGATAGGCGCACCAGGTGTAATGGGAATGTACGGGGCTAAATTGCCCCGCAGGCCAGATGATTGCAACGACAGTAAAACGACCTTTCGGATCTGCATGCAAAATCTGGCGCGTGTAGGTGTATTCAGCGCGCGGTAAATTCAAAAGCGCCGTGCTGACAACCGGCACTAAGCTAAGAGTCAACGACCGGTTTAAGGCCTGCCGAATGCGATACGGCACCAAATCAGGTGACTCTTGACAGGCCTGCGCTAGTAAGTCCGCGCAGCCGGGTAACAGTTGGTCAAGCCTTGACTCGGTTTGTCGGGCATAGCGCGGCGCTTGGGCGCGCAAGGCGGGGGAAATTGCGGGTTGGGTATGTGCCATGCCTTCTATGGTAAAGACAGTACGCAAGAATTTATTTGCTTTTTATGCTCAAAAATAAAATTATTTAAGTAAAATATTCTAGATTATTAACATAAATTAGAATTTTATGGCTATTGACAAAAAAGATAGAGAAATTTTGCAACTCTTACAAGAGGATGCGAGCCTATCCTTGGCCGAGGTGGCGGCCCGCGTCAATCTCACGCAAACACCCTGCTGGCGCCGCATCCAAAAGCTACAGTCCGAGGGCGTCATCCGAAAACAAGTCGTTTTGTGCGATGCGAACAAGCTTAATCTTGGGCTCACCACGTTTGTCACGATTCGTACCAGTCAACACAACGAACAATGGATGCAACGCTTTGTGGCGGGCGCCACGAGTATTGCCGAGATCGTTGAAGTTTATCGCCTAAGCGGCGATGCAGACTACTTATTAAAGATTGTGGTGCCCGACATCAGCCGCTATGACAGCGTCTACAAGCGCCTGATCCGCGCCGTTGACTTGCTCGATGTCAGCTCGGCTTTCGCCATGGAAACCATTAAATGTACGACTGCGCTGCCCTTGGATTACGTCGCATAAGCTTGCTCGTGCACCACCTCGCCCACAGCGAACAGCCGCTTAGCTGTTTGCGTCTTTGACAATGGTCTCGGCCACCCAAGACTGCACCAAGGTATACGTCACGGCCAACGCGACAGGGCCGACAAAAATACCAATCAGACCAAAACTCAGCAAGCCACCGATAACTCCGGCAAAGATCAGCAATAAGGGCAGATCTGCACCCCGCTTTATCAGCATCGGACGCAAGAAATTATCTAAACTGACGACAATCAAGCTCCAGACCAATAAGAAAATTGCCCACCCAGTATCGCCTTCCCAAAACATCCAACCCACAGCGGGAAACAACACCAAGCTTGGCCCAATCTGTGCGATACAAAGCATCAACATCACCGCAGACAGCACGGCTGCAAAGGGCACTCCGGCAATCACCAAGCCCACTCCGCCAAGCACCGTTTGCACAACGGCGGTTACGCCCACGCCAAGTGCCACTGCGCGAATCGCTTGCCCAGCCAGCACCATGGCGCCTTCGCCACGCTCGCCCGCCAACCGACGGCCGAAGCTACGAATCATTTTGGCAGCATCCTCACCCGAGGCATACAAAATGGCCGAGATCGTCACCACTAATAAAAACTGAATAAGCATGCCGCCTAAACCGCCAAACTGCGACAACACCCATGTGCCGGTCGAGGCGGCGTACGGAGCGACGTGATCCATGAAGCCGGTGGCTCCACCCGCAATCAGATCGGTCCAGGCGGTGGTGATTTTTTCGCCTACAAACGGAATATGTTCAACCCACTCGGGTAAGGCTGGCAAGCCATTACTTGCCAGGCTTTTACCCAGCACTAAAAACTGATCCGATTTTTGCGTGATGGTACTAATCGCCCACCAAAGCGGAGCGACCAAAAGCAAAAGCATCCCCACCGACATCACCAAGACAGCAGGCGTACGACGCCCTCTAAAGGTTTTCTGCAACGCGATTAACCAAGGCCAAGTTGCGACAACAATCATGGTCGACCACACCGTAGCCGCCAAAAACGGGCGCAACACCCAGAGCGATAAAGCCAGCAACCCAGCGATGCAAAAGACAGCGAGCGTATTGCGAGTCAGATCGTGTGGCATCTTGTGGCCTCCTGGAAGACTATTTAAGTTGGCCGTGACACTGCTTGTACTTTTTGCCGCTTCCGCACGGACACGGCTCATTACGGCCCACTTTGGGCATGATATTACGCACAGTCCCCGGGTGCTCTGAGGCCGGCGCTGGCACCGCAGCCGCCTGCTGCTCGCCACCCTCTTGATACTCGGCGTGCTGGTAGTCGATTTGTTGCCTCTGCGCTGCCAACGTTGCGGCCTGTTCGGCTAGCTGCACGTCTTCAGCACTCTGGATCCGTACAGTCATCAACACTTTGATTGAATCGTCGCGCACGCGATCAAGCATGTCTGAAAACAACTCAAAAGCCTCACGTTTGTATTCTTGTTTAGGATTTTTTTGCGCATAGCCCCGTAAATGAATGCCCTGCCGCAAATGTTCAAGCGCTGACAGGTGCTCGCGCCATTGCGAATCAATCACTTGCAGCATGATTGAACGCTCGAAACTCGACCAGGAGTCAGCCCCAACGGTCTGTACTTTGTACTGATAGGCCTGAGTTGCGGCGGCTAAAACCTGTTCGAGTACGTCTTCATCTGTCAGACTCTTGGCTTGAGCCGCCGACTCGGCCAGAGGCACGCTCAACTGCCAGTCGGCCTCAAGCGTACGCTGCAAGGCGTCAAGATCCCATTGCTCTTCGACCGAGTTTTGCGGCACAAATCTGTACACCAACTCAGTAAAGGCGCCGTGACGTAGATTGTCAATCGTCTCGGTAATCGCCTGTGCCTCTAGAACCTCGTTGCGTTGCGCATAAAGCACTTTGCGCTGATCGTTGGCAACATCGTCATACTCAAGCAGTTGCTTACGCACATCAAAGTTACGGCCTTCCACTTTGCGTTGTGCCGACTCGATCGAGCGCGAAACCATGCCGGCTTCGATCGGCTCACCCTCGGGCAGTTTGAGCCTTTCCATAATCGAACGAACACGGTCGCCGGCGAAGATACGCATTAACGGATCTTCGAGCGACAGATAAAACCGCGATGAGCCTGGGTCGCCCTGACGCCCTGCACGTCCGCGCAACTGGTTGTCGATACGGCGCGACTCGTGGCGCTCGGTACCGATAATACGCAAGCCGCCAGCCGCTTTGACCTCATCATTGAGCGGTTGCCAATCCTGACGAATTTTTGCGATATGCGCCAGTTTGTCGACCTCAGTCAGTTCTGCCTGCGCGCGCGCCAGTTCTATTTTCTTTTCAATACTGCCACCCAACACGATGTCGGTGCCACGGCCCGCCATATTCGTGGCGATCGTGATGTGTCCAGGCTGGCCCGCCTGCGCAATGATTTCGGCCTCGCGCGCATGCTGTTTGGCGTTGAGCACTTCGTGCACAAGCTTGGCTTCGTTGAGCATGCCCGACAGCAGTTCAGAATTTTCGATACTGGTGGTGCCGACTAAAACAGGTTGGCCACGCTCTTGGCAGTCGCGAATATCGTCCAAGATCGCATTAAATTTTTCAGGAGCCGATTTAAAAATTTGATCGTTTTGATCGGCACGAACCATCGGCCGATTGGTAGGCACAATCACCGTCTGAAGGCCATAGATTTCTTGAAACTCATAAGCCTCAGTGTCGGCAGTGCCAGTCATGCCAGCAAGCTTTTCATACATTCTGAAAAAGTTCTGAAACGTGATCGACGCCAGCGTTTGGTTTTCGAGTTGAATCTTGACGCCTTCTTTGGCTTCGACCGCCTGATGCAAGCCATCGGACCACCGACGCCCCACCATCATCCGACCGGTAAACTCATCGACAATAATGACTTCGTCACCTTGCACCACGTAGTGCTGGTCACGATGAAACAAAGTATGGCCGCGCAAGGCTGCCATCAAGTGATGCATCAACGCAATATTGCGGGCTTCGTATAAGGATTGCCCCTCGGGTAACAGTTGCAGTCGTGTCAGAATCCCCTCAGCTTTTTCGTGTCCGGCTTCTGACATATAAACGGTGTGATTTTTTTCATCGACCCAATAGTCACCCTCGGGTTCTGGTTCGGTGGGCTTTGGCTCTGCCGTCATACGCGTCAATAGAGCAGGCACCGCATTCATCCGAACATATAGCTCGGTATGATCTTCAGCCTGACCAGAAATAATCAGAGGCGTGCGCGCCTCATCGATCAAAATCGAGTCAACTTCGTCGACAATCGCAAAAACTAACGCGCGCTGACGACGGTCTTCTGCGCGGTGTTCCATATTGTCGCGCAAGTAATCAAAACCGAACTCATTATTGGTGCCGTAGGTAATGTCAGCGCGGTAAGCTTCAATTTTTTCGGTGTTCTCTTGCTGAGGCACGACCACCCCAACTGTCAAGCCCAAAAAATTGTATAACCGGCCCATCCATTGGGCATCGCGCCGAGCTAAATAGTCATTGACTGTTACCACGTGTACGCCGCGCCCCATCAGGGCGTTGAGGTATACGGGCAACGTTGCCATTAGGGTTTTACCCTCGCCCGTGCGCATTTCGGCAATTTGGCCGTGGTGCAAGACCATCCCGCCTAAAAGCTGCACGTCAAAGTGCCGCATGCCAAACACGCGGACTCCAGCCTCGCGCACGACCGCGAACGCCTCAGGCAACAATTGATCTAGGGTTTCACCGCCGGCCAGACGCGCCTTAAAGACGTCGGTTTTGGCACGCAACTCGTCGTCAGACAGAGCTTGGGCTTGTGGTTCGAGCCCATTAATTTGCACCACATGGCGGCGCAGCTGCTTGAGCAGGCGATCATTGCTACTACCAAAGATTTTTTTAAGTAGTGAAAACATACGCGTCAGACCCACACAGACCTGTGCCAACCGCACACCCATCTGCGCCAAAAAGAGTTAAGGAAGCTTGCTGCCAATTAGCCACGCAGTTTAACGCAGGCAAGGCGGATGCGTCACCGCGCCGCTCTGGAATTCGTTGAGGGACTCACAAACGGGCTGGCGGTTAAAAACTGTGCGGGGTCCAAAGCTCTGTCATTGTGACGAACTTCAAAGTGCAGATGCGCCCCCGTTGACAACCCAGTTGAGCCCACCCGCGCAATCATTTGGCCCCGCGTAACGAGTTCGCCCGCCTTTACCAAAAGAACCAAGGCATGCGCATAACGCGTGATCAGGCCGTCACCATGGTCAAGTTCAACCAAGTTACCAAAGCCGTTTTGTCGCGTCGCAGTGCGTACCACCCCGCCCGCAGCCGCCAGAATGGGGGTGCCCGCAGGTGCCGCAAAGTCGAGCCCCTCGTGCGTACTTTGATCACCATGAAAGGGATGCTTACGCCAACCATAAGAAGAGCTTAGTTGCGCGCGCGAGCTAATGGGCATTGCCGTTGGCAGTTGCGCGGCAGCTGCCGCCCGTTGCGTCATGGCAAGATCGAGTAAAACAAAATAGTCGTTTTTTTTTCGCACGGCGGTTTGCAATGCGGACAGCTTAGCTTCAAGCTGACTCACGTTCAAAGACTGGCCAACCTCGTGGGGCGCAGCGCGCTCTGACGGCTGGTTTGCGACCCGCAGGCTGGCCACCGGCAACGCGGCCAAGTCAGCGACTCGCGCGCCTAACACCTCCAGGTGCAGCAATTTGACCTGCAACACGCCAACTTTAACTGCCAGCGCCTCGAGTGCGCGGTCAGCGCCTGGCATGGGGGAATCAAAAACGGGGTGTAATCGGTTTTCTAGTGACCATAACCCGGGCGCGAGGCCCCAGGCTAGCCTCTGCAAGGCCGCACCTCCAAGTATGGCCACCATCAGAAGCACAGCGAGCCACAAGAAAAATTGACCACCGCTGAGCGAAAACAAGGGGTTTGAGGCCCGATTGCGGGGCATAATGATTACCTTCATACAACTCCTGACTGATTGATGGTAACGACTGTACGCCGGCCTACGGGCCATCCAACCAAAGGATCCCATTTGCTTGGATGGCTGGGTCACGATGCGCAAACCGCTAGCGTGCTGGCAACGGCGCAGCGCTATCTTAAGTTGCGGGCAGTTGTGAGCGAGGCCTTACCACCGACCATGCGAGACTCGTTTGAAGTTCTCAAAATCGAGCAAGATACACTCACTTTGATGGCGTCTAACGCTGCCTTCGCTGCAAAATTTCGGCAAATCGCGCCGAGGGTCATCGCTCATGCTCAAGCTGCTGGCTGGAACCTCACAGGCATCAAGCTGCGCGTGCAAGGCGGGCTCAGAATCCCAGTTGCACCCAAGCCCGTCAAAGAAGCGCGGGCGCTTGATAAACGAGACTTGCAAACTTTTGAGGATTTAAATCGTCAGCTACGACCCGGACCACTTGCCGATGCTGTCGCCAGACTGTTAGCCCACCACCAGCCAACGTTGGTCAAAGAGCCTGCACCGGCCGCGCAGACTACGCTAGCTTCCACTCATGGCGAAACGCCTGAGGCGCCTGCGCCGCAGACGCATAAGACATAATTTCAAAAGCGTCGGGCTGCGCCAACAATTTAAGTACCAGCTGATTATTTAAGGCATGCCCTGACTTGCACGCAACGTAGCGTGCCACCAAAGGCCTACCAATTAAATAAAGATCACCTACCGCATCGAGGATTTTGTGTTTGACAAACTCATCGTCATATCGCAAGCCATCTGAATTGAGCACTCGGTACTCATCCATCACAATGGCATTATCAAAACTACCCCCGCGCGCTAAACCCGCTGAACGCAGGGCTTCGACTTCGTTTACAAAGCCGAAGGTACGCGCCCGCGAAATTTCTTTAACGTAGGAGTCAGTTGCAAAATCGATTTCAGCGAAACTTGCGGTCGAATCAATTGCAGGATGGCGAAAATCGATCGAAAACGCGACCGCGAAGCCTTCGTGTGGCTCAAGACGCGCCCATTTGGCATCGTTACCCTCACCTTCACGCACTTCGACGGTTTTTAAAACACGCAAAAACTGCTTCGGGCTCGCTTGTTCTTGGATGCCGGCTGAACGCAACAAGTAGACAAAGGTTGCTGCGCTGCCGTCCATGATTGGCACTTCTTCGGCGGTCAGGTCAACGTGCAGGTTGTCAATGCCCAGACCGGCCAGCGCCGACATCAAGTGCTCGACCGTCGATACTCTGACTTTTCCGTCAGACAGCACCGAGGCCATACGCGTGTCTTTTACCATCGCAGCCAGTGCTGGGAGGTCGACGACCTCGGGCAAGTCGATGCGATGAAACACAATGCCGGTATTGGGTGCCGCCGGGCGTAAAGTCAGCTCGACCCGACGGCCTGAATGTAGGCCGACCCCGGTGGTTTTGACGAGCAGTTTAATGGTGCGCTGACGAAACATAAGGCTTAGAAAATCTTTAGAGAACGGGTTTAATTGTAACGCGTTTCATGCTTGATGCGCTGCAAAGCGCAGGCGTCGCTGCACCCGGGTTGGGGCACCCGAGTGCAGCTTCCCGTCACCTCAGGAGAGGTAACGGGCTAAGGGAGTCCGCTCAAGCAACCCAAAGCAGGCCTGTTTAGCAGCCCGCTCGAGCTCACGCGAGTGACTTAATCAGCCTGGCGACGCAAGAAGGCCGGAATGTCGTAATGCTCCATTCCCGACGTTTCAAGCGCCCGAACCTGCGCTTGCGCGTTTGAGCCCCGCCCACGCATCACCGTTGGCGCGCTTAACTCAGCACCATTTGCAACTGTCAGATTGTCAGTTCCCGTGCGCAATCCAACGGCAGCTTCCTGCATCTGTACCAGCTTGGGCTTTGCACGGCCCAGGCCAGTCGCCACAACAGTGACGCGCAGATTGTCACCCATTGACTCGTCGTAAGCCGTACCGAAAATGACGGTAGCGTCGGCCGACGCAAAGCTCTGGATATGATCCATAACAGCGCGGGTTTCTTTCATTTTTAACGAGCTACTTGCGGTGATGTTGACTAGCACCCCACGTACGCCGTTCAAATCCACACCTTCAAGCAGCGGGCAAGCAACGGCTTGCTCAGCAGCAATCTTGGCGCGATCTGGTCCACTTGCAATCGCCGTACCCATCATGGCCTGACCTTGCTCGCCCATGATAGTTTTAACGTCTTGGAAGTCGACGTTGACATTACCTTCGACGTTAATGATCTCGGCAATTCCGGCGCACGCATTATGCAACACATCGTCTGCCGCTTTAAAGCAGTCTGCCTGTGTCGCGTCCTCGTCCATCAACTCATACAGATTTTCGTTTAGCACCACGATCAAAGAATGTACGTGTTTGGACAGCTCTTCAATGCCTTCTTCAGACATTTTCATACGCCGACTGCCTTCGAACGAAAAAGGCTTGGTGACCACACCCACGGTCAAAATACCAAGATCTTTTGCGACTTCAGCCACAATCGGCCCTGCCCCAGTGCCTGTGCCTCCACCCATCCCTGCGGTAATAAAGACCATGTGTGCACCGGCCAGCGCCGCACGAATTTCTTCGCGCGCCGATTCGGCTGCAGCACGACCTTGATCGGGCTTGGCACCTGCTCCTAGCCCAGAGCTGCCCAGACGAATCTGCACGGGTGCATTGGTTGCAGCCAAAGCTTGCGCATCGGTATTGCAACAAATGAAGTCCAACCCTTTCACACCCGCACGGATCATGTGCGAGACCGCATTACCGCCCGCACCACCGACACCCACCACTTTAATCACAGTGGATTTTTTGGCATTATCTAACATTTCAAACATCATAATTGACTCCCTCAAGTCGTAACTACAAACGTTTCTAAACTTCCCCAACTACAGTTTTAGAAATCGTTTCAAACACGAAGCCGACTATGTCCGCACCGAGTTTGAAACGCCTCTCTTGCAGACCGGCAGAGCAAAACACCCTGCCGCTCTGTTTGGCGTCGGATGACGCCAATTCAATGCATAAACCACTCTTTCATTTTGAACAAAACGGCCTTGAAACTTCCGGACTGCTGCGTTGCCTTACGCCCTCGCAGGCGTTGCATACGTGCCTCGCTTAACAAACCCATCACAGTTGAAAAGCGAGGGTTACGCATCACGTCGGCAAGACTGCCCTGATAATCCGGTACCGCGACACGCACGGGCTTTAGAAAGATATCTTCGGCTAGTTCAACAATTCCGGGCAACAACGCCGTGCCGCCCGTCAAGACGACCCCCGAGGACAGTAAGTCTTCATAGCCCGACTCGCGCACCACGCCCTGAACCAAATCAAATAACTCGGCCACTCGCGGCTCGATGATCGCACCCAACGTCTGGCGCTTGACCAGACGTGGCCCGCGGTCACCCAGACCAGGCACTTCAACGGTGTCGTCAGGGCTGGCCAACACTTCTTTGGCAACGCCATAGCGCAATTTAATTTCTTCAGCATCTGGGGTGGGCGTGCGTAAACCCTGGGCAATATCGTTGGTGATCTGATCGCCCGCGATCGGCAAGACCGCGGTGTGACGAATCGCACCACCGGTGTAAATTGCAACGTCGGTGGTACCCCCTCCGATGTCGATTAAAACGACACCAAGATCTTTTTCATCGGGCGTCAGGCAGGTTTGACTTGAGGCCAGGGGCTGCAGGATCAAGTCCTGCACCTCAAGCCCGCAGCGTCGCACGCATTTCACGATGTTTTGCGCCGCACTGACTGAGCCGGTAACGATATGCACCTTGACCTCAAGCCTCAGGCCACTCATGCCAATGGGTTCGCGGATGTCTTCTTGCCCATCGACGATAAATTCTTGCGTCAAAATGTGCAGTACTTGCTGATCGGTTGGGATATTCACCGCCTTGGCGGTTTCAATCACGCGCGCAACATCGGTCGCGGTGACCTCTTTATCTTTGACTGCGACCATTCCGCTTGAGTTAAAGCTGCGTATATGACTACCCGCAATACCGGTGTAGACATCGCGAATCTTGCAATCGGCCATTAACTCGGCCTCTTCGAGCGCCCGCTGAATCGCAGTGACCGTCGCTTCGATGTTGACTACAACGCCTTTGCGCATCCCGCTTGATTCATGTTGGCCCAAGCCAAGCACTTCAAAGCGGCCCTCTGGCAGGATTTCGGCCACCACAGCAACGACTTTGCTGGTGCCGATATCTAGAGCGACGATCAGATCCTTGATGTCACGAGTCATGGCGTTATCGTTTCTTTTTTGGTTGAGTGGTTTCGGGGAGGGCGGCTAGCGTGACCGCAAAGCCGTTGGGGTAACGCAGGTCGGCATGCGTCAGCGTGCGTCCGCCAGTTCGTTGTTGAATCTGGGGCAACGCTTGCACGAAGCGTTCGATCCCCTCTGAAAATGGTAGTGCTCCGGGTATCCCACCTTGGGTTCCGGGCTCTTCTGCGCCGGGGTCGCGCGCCAGCGCTAGCGTCAAGCCATTCGATAGCTTGACTTGCCAGGCCAGCCGATTGTTCAGGGATAATTCTCTGACGGTTAAGCCAAGCGGCGCGAACCAACGTTCGAGTTCGGCATAACGCGACACCACCAGGCTTTCTTTGCCCTCGGGGCCTTCGAAGCGCGGCAACTGCAAGTCGTCGTCGAGTTCGCCCTGATTGGCTGTAAAAACATGCGCCCACGTGTCGATCATCTGGTTTTCGTTCCAGAGCGCAAGTGGCTGGTGCTCTTCTATCGCAACCCGCAACATGTTTGGCCAAATGCGACGCACCGTGGCGGTTCTGACCCAAGGCACGTCCTCGAAGACCGTCTGCGCGTCGGACAAACGAATCGTAAAAAAATTGCCGGTTAACTTTGTCGCAATCGAGGCTTGCACGTTCTCGGGCGTCACGTAACGCAAACTGCCGTTGCGTGTCGGTTCGAGCTCGATCGCCTGCAAATTGAACATCGGACGCTGCATGACCCAATATAAACAACCCGCGAGCACGGCCAACACTGCCAGCACCGCTAAGGTGTTGGCAAGTCTGTTGATCGTACGCGCTTCGTTCCACACAGTCGGCCTCGTTATATTTTTTTGTCTTGCAATTGCCCAATCTTGCAGCGGGCATCGGCCAAAATATGCACACACAATTCGGGGTAGCTCATCCCGACAGCCTTGGCCGCCATCGGCACCAGCGAGTGGGTGGTCATGCCCGGTGAGGTATTCATCTCAAGCAGCCAGGGCTGATTGTTCTGATCTAACATTAAGTCTGCGCGCCCCCAACCTTCACAACCCAGTGCGCGATACGCCTTGACACTGAGCTCTGCAATGTGACGCGCAAGCGTCTCGTCTAGCGGCGCAGGACATAAATACTGCGTATCGTCAGAAAAATATTTATGCTGGTAGTCGTAGTTACCTTGGGGAGCGATGATTTCAATCAAAGGCAGCGCGCGCGCTGTCTGGCCTGCGCCAAGAAGTGCAACAGTCATTTCTCGGCCCTGAATAAACTGCTCGGCCAGCACCGTGTCGTCGTATTGCGCGGCCTGCTGGTAAGCCTTTAAAACCTCAGAGGCGTGCGTCGCTTTCACAATCCCGAGCGTTGAGCCTTCGTGCGGAGCCTTCATTATCAGCGGCAGGCCTAACGCCCGCGTCGCGCTGTCAACCTCAGCAGCATCCGTGAGTGCGCAATAACGCGGCGTTGGCAGCCCGGCCTCTAACCAGACGCGCTTGGTCATCACCTTATCCATCGCAAGACTAGAGGCCATCGGCCCGCTCCCTGTGTACGGAATTCCCAAAAGCTCGAGCGCGCCCTGCAAGCTGCCGTCCTCGCCATAGCGACCGTGCAAGGCGATAAAGACGCGATCAAACTGTTGTGCCGCCAACTCGGCAAGCGTGCAAACGCCGGTGTCGAACAACTGGGCTTGAACGCCTTGACTGCACAAAGCAGCGTGAACGCCTGCGCCAGACATCAGAGAGACCTCGCGCTCGGCCGACTGACCGCCGTACAACACGCCGACTTTACCGAAATTTTGGGTCATTTTGGCACCCCCAGCTGTTGCGGCACTTTACTAATCGAACCCGCGCCCATGACAATCACGATATCGCCATCTTGGGCAAAATCTAAGATCGCCTCTGGCATCGCCATAACGTCCTCGACGAATAAGGGTTCGACCTTTCCCGCGATACGGATGCCTCGCAGCAGTGCGCGTGCATCGGCGGCAACCAAGGGCGGCTCACCAGCCGCATAGACCTCGGTCAAAAGGACCGCGTCTGCAGAACTTAGCACTTTTACAAAATCTTCAAAACAATCGCGCGTGCGCGTGTAACGATGGGGCTGAAACGCCAGAACAACACGACGATCTGGCCATGCCCCGCGTGCCGCCGCTAACGTCGCCGCCATCTCAACAGGGTGATGTCCGTAATCGTCCACCACCTTGAAGACTCCACCCTTGGTTGCCGTAAAGTCTCCAATTTGAGTAAAGCGCCGTCCAACGCCCCTAAACTCTGCGAGTCCTTGAGCAATCGCCGCGTCGCTCACACCAATTTCAGTCGCAACAGCAATCGCGGCTAAGGCGTTCAAGACGTTGTGAACACCTGGTAAATTTAAACTAATCTCAATGGGTTTCAAGGCCCCCTCGCGCGTTTGACGACGCACTTCAAAATGCATTCGAGTGCCGCTTGCCCTGACGTTTGTTGCGACCACTTGCGCGTCGGGCGATAAACCGTAGGTCGTTACAGGACGCGAGATAAAGGGGATAATTTCGCGCACGTTGGCATCATCTGCGCAAACAATCGCGCTGCCATAGAACGGCAGGCGCTGCGTAAATTCGACAAAGGCACCTTTTAACTTCGCTAAATCGTGCCCATAGGTATCCATGTGATCAGCATCGATGTTTGTGATGATCGCCATGACAGGAAGCAGATTCAAAAACGAGGCGTCGGACTCATCGGCTTCGACCACAATGTAGTCACCCTGACCCAGCCCCGCGTTTGCGCCCGCCGCCGTCAGGCGCCCGCCGATCACGAAGGTTGGATCGAGTCCACCTGCAGCCAACACGCTCGCGACCAAACTTGTCGTGGTCGTCTTGCCGTGCGTTCCTGCAACGGCGATCCCGCGCTTCAGACGCATCAGTTCGGCCAACATCACAGCCCGCGGCACGATGGGTATGCGTGCCTGACGCGCGGCGATGACCTCAGGATTATTACTCGCCACGGCAGTCGAGGTGACAAGCGCGTCGGCGCCAACGATATTTTCGGCTTGATGGCCTAGCGCGATGGTCGCGCCCAGGCTTGTCAGGCGCTGCGTTGCCGCAGAGTCGGCTAAATCCGAGCCGGAGATCCGGTAGCCTAAATTGATCAGCACCTCGGCGATGCCGCTCATCCCCGAGCCACCGATGCCGACAAAGTGAATGTGCTCGATACGATGTTTCATGCGGGCACCCCCGCGAGCTCTTCGCAAACATCTGCGATACGCTGCGCTGCATGCACGCGGGCATGCTGTCGTGCAAGCTGCGCCACGCCACTGAGCTCGGTACGCGTACGCGCCAAAAGCCACTGGCTCACGTTTTCGGGTGTCAAATCTTTTTGCTGCATTAACCAGGCTGCCATGTCGTGACTTAAAAAGCGTGCATTGGCCGACTGATGATCGTCGACCGCATAGGGATAGGGAATGAACAGAGCCGCAACGCCCGCTGCTGCAACCTCAGCGACAGTCATCGCTCCAGCGCGGCAAATAACCAAGTCCGCTTGGCCGAGCGCCTGCGCAATGTCTTCAATAAAGGGCACGCACTGCGCCTGAACACCCGCTTGCCTGTAAGCCGCGAGCAAAGTTTCTAAGTGCGCAGCGCCGGCTTGATGCGTGATCTCGGGGCGTTGTTGGACGGGGATCAAAGCCAAAGCCACTGGCAGTAGTGCGTTAAGCGCTGTGGCGCCCAAGCTGCCACCGAGCACCAACACCCGCAACGGACCTGTGCGCGTTTGATATCGCGTACTCGGACAAACGAGATCAACGACCTCTTGTCTGACTGGGTTACCCACGACCTCGGCTTTAGGCAAGGCGCCGGGAAAACCCGCCAACACGCGTTGCGCCAGACACGCCAGCCAGCGATTGGTCATGCCTGCGATCGCATTTTGTTCGTGCAGGACTAAGGGAGTTGCGCGCAAGGCGCTCACTAAGCCCCCCGGAAACGCCACATAGCCTCCCATCCCGAGTACGACCTGAGGACGAATTTTTGAAAACTGTTGCCACGCCTGCGCGAAAGCACGTAGCAACAAAAAGGGCGACTGCAGCTTAGCCCAAAGCCCTTTACCGCGAAACCCTGTGAAGCGCAGAGCGGCTAAAACATAACCCGCCGCAGGCACGAGCTTGCCTTCCATTTTGTCGGGATGACCTAACCACCGTATCGTCCAGCCACGCGCCTGCAATACCTTGGCCACAGCCAGGCCCGGCATGATGTGCCCTCCAGTGCCGCCAGCCATGATCAACACGACGCGAGCCTGGTCGCTCATGAGCGCACCCCTCGCATCATGTTGCGATTCTCAAAATCGACGCGCAAAACCACTGCGATTGCACACAAATTCATCACAAGTCCTGTGCCGCCGTAACTCACCAATGGCAGCGTTAAACCCTTGGTCGGTAACAGGCCCAAACAGACCCCAATATTGATAAAAGATTGCACACCA
>JABMMM010000336.1 GCA_013205565.1 Alcaligenaceae bacterium
ACTCGGTCTGCCCATTCAAGATAAACCTCGGCACGCAAATCAACCGGCACATCAATCATCTTGCCATTCAGTGGCACTGAAGCCAGGCCCCGTTTTAGACCCTCAGCAAACACCACGCGAACCTCTTTGTAGTATTCGACCTCATCAGCACTTGGACGAAAGCCCTCGTTGCAGTGTTTAACCCACGACGGATGCGTGCACAACGCACCCTTAAAACCGGTATCGCGCGCACGAAGAATCGCTTTCTTCAGAGTGGCTTCATCCACTTCTTTTTGAGTGACGCACAGCGGATAACTCATGCCGTGCGCCTGACCCTTCACCGAAGTTGCCACGGTGATAATTTGACCTTTAATAAACTCAATGGGCTCGACCTCAAGTGTGTCTTCAAAAGGAATGTCGAGGTTTTGATACAGGGCGTGTTCGCTGATCGTCAAAGTACCGATTCTTGAACTTGCCCGTGCGATCTCTAGCGAATTCCAAACACCTTGTGCGGTGGTGATTTCAAGATCAATTTCAAGTGAACCTTGAAGGATCCCTCTTTCAAGTTCGAGCGTATCAAGCTTGGCACTGGCCAGTACAAGCTCGGTTGCGTCTGCCACCCCAACCAACACCACCCCTGCCAAACCCGCAAACACGGTCGCGTCAAGCTCAGCATACGCAGTTTGAGCATTCAAGCGAACAAACACTTCAGCACCCCCACGCGAGGCTGCTGCGATCGCCGCTGGCATTTGCGCCTTCAGCGTCTGCTGCCAGTCTTGCGCAGAGTGTTTCACAATGTCCAACACAATGGCATCGGCCCAAGAATCAAAGGCTTTGTCTGCAAGTTTGGGGTCATCAATCGATAACGCGATCAATGAACGACGGATATAAGGTGGCATCGCGAGGTATCCAGAGAAATAAAGCGCAAAAATTTAGGTTTCTAAGTTCACATGGTCACTTCAAGGCCACCTAGACAAAACCCGCATGAACAGGGGCCACTTGCTCGGGTACGGCACACACGCAGCCACTAAACCCCAAGAGCCGTGCCTCACGCGCTGCACGAAGCGTGTCGGCCACTGAAGCCAACCCACCGCGTGAACCAGGTCGTCAAAAAGCCCCAAGGGGTTGCTTGCCTAGCATTCGCGCCGCCAAGAGTGTGCGGGTCATTAAAAACCGATACAAGCGAAATTCGTTGTGCGGCACCGTACCCAGCAGCATCGACAAATCGATCCGACCCACACCTATCGCCGTAATTCGGCTGCTGGCTCGACCTAAAGTATCGGCATTCCAAAAGCTTTTTGCAGACTCAAGCATTAAGACAATTTCGGTGGAGCCAACTTCAACGCCGCGCGCTTTTTCAAGCTCAGTGATTAAGGCATCAATTTCCACGATATCGGCAGGCTCTTCGGGTGAGGGCAACACAATACCGGTCAAGCCACGGCTGATCGCGGCCCGCACATCTGCCCAACGGGTTGCTCGATCGACACGAACAAACACTTGCGCTGACGCTGCAGCGAATTTCGCAATCTGGGCGCTTAAGCCCGCGCGCGCGCTGTCTTTGTTTTTAGGTGCTACGGTGTACTCAAGATCAAGCACGATCACGTCAGCACCTTGCGGTTGAACGGACGTCAGTGCCTCAGCCTGATCGGCCGGCACAATCAACCAGGAGCGCCTTGAATTTTTCTTTGTCAGCATTGTTGCCACCTTTAAATGATCTTTCGTTCTTTTAAGCTCGACTGTGTCTGAGCATCAACTCCAATCCGCCCAAGTAACTCGGCCGTATGTTCGCCAAGTTCAGGCGCGGGCCGACGAATCGCGCCAGGCGATTCAGACAAGCGCGGTACAACCGCATGCATCGGTACCGAGCCCATCTCTTTGTCTGGCATCTCAACCACGATCTGCCGAGCGACCACATGTGGGTCTTTAATGAATTGATCAACTGAATATACGGGGGCTGCAGTGATCTCATTTTTTTCAAAAAAGGCCATCCCCTCGTCAAGCGTATGTGTTGAGATAAAAGCCCGAATTGGCGCCTCGGCCTCATCCGCATGCGCGACGCGATCAGCGTTGGTGCGAAAGCGCGGGTCGGTCAACATCTCGGGCACACCCAAGGCGGTGTACAAGCGATTCACCATCACTTGCATCGACGCCGACATCGAAATCCAACGCCCGTCTTTGGTCGGAAATACGTTACGGGGGCCGGCCGTATTTGAGCGACTCCCCATGCGCGGATCGATCTTTTGGGTCAATTTATATACGGCTGCTGAAGGGCCCAACACCGAGTACATCGGGTCTAGCAAGGGCAAATCAATCACCTGACCACGCCCTGTTTGATCACGATGCCTGAGCGCAGTCATGACTGCAAACGAACCATATAAACCGGTAATCATGTCGGCCATTGCCAAGGGTGGTAACACAGGCTCACGGTCTTCGAAACCATTTTTAGCCGCAAAACCCGACACCCCTTCAACGAGCGTTCCAAACCCTGGGCGCAAGCGATAAGGGCCATCTTGCCCCCATCCTGAAATGCGTACCACCACAATCCCTGCATTTCTTTTTAAGAGCACATCTGGCCCAAAGCCCATTGTTTCAAGCGTACCCGGCCTAAAGTTTTCAATTAATACATCGGCCGTTTCAACCAGCTTAAGCAGTAACTCTTTACCTTCGTTCGCGCGCAAATCAAGCGTTAAGCTTTTTTTGTTACGCCCATACACTTTCCAGTGCACGCTAAAACCTTTTATCCGCCAATCGCGCAAAGGATCGCCCTTGCCAGGCTGCTCGATTTTGATCACCTCGGCGCCAAAATCTGCGAGCTGAAGGCTTAACATGTTTCCGGCCACCAAGCGGGTCAAGTCAAGAACCATTAAACCGTCAAGAGGACATGATGCATCGGTCAAAAAAGGAGTCATACGGTAATTAACCTCTAAATTTTGGATCAAACCAATCACGCAACGAATCGCCAAACAAATTGAAAGCAAAGACTGAAAGAGAAATTGCCACTCCCGGAAAAATAATCATCCAGGGTGCCTCGCGATAAAAATCTGTTGCACTACCTGACAACATTAAACCCCAAGCTGGAGTCGGCTCGGTCACGCCAAGCCCCAGGAAGGACAAAGAGGCTTCAAGCAAAATTGCCTGAGCAATGTAAGAGGTTAAAACAATCAAATAAGGGGCCATCACGTTAGGTGCGATGTGAACAAACATGATTCGCCAATTTGAATACCCTGCAGCCCGAGCGGCATCAACATAAAGCATCTCGCGAACCGACAGCGTGGCAGCGCGCACAACCCGTGCAGCACGCGGAACAATCGGCAACGCAATCGCTAAAATTAAATTCAGATCAACCCCAGCCACGACCTTAGAACTTAACATCGCCACCACCACAACTGCCAACACGATCACTGGAAACGACAACAAGATATCAATCAACCGTTGCACCAGTAAATCTGTTTTACCGCCAAAGTACGCTGAGGCGACTCCAATTGCAGCACCTAGAGTACAACCTAAAAATGACGACCAAAAGCCAATTGAGAGCGCGGTGCGTGCGCCGTATACCAATCGCGAAAAAATATCACGTCCGAATTGATCTGCGCCTAACCAGTGGGACGCACTCGGGCCTGTCAACATGGCTGTGAAATCTATTTCAACAGGATCATAGGGCGCAAGCCACTGTGGTGCACAAGCGGCAATTAGTATCAGCAAGATAATTAAAAAACCCACCGCCCCTAAAGGCTGCGTTTTTGCAAAGCGCACCATACTATTCATTTTTTGCGCCTCACTTGTACAAAATCCGAGGATCCAACACGCCATAGAGCAAATCCACCAGCAAATTGATGGCAATGAACATCACGGCAATCAACATGACTAAAGCTTGAAGCAGATTGAAATCATGATGCGCGACGGCGTCTACAAATAACCGCCCGATGCCGTTTAAATTAAACACCTGTTCAGTTACCACAAGCCCACCAAGCAAAAACGCGAACTCTAAGCCGACCACCGTGAGGGCGGGCAACAGCGCGTTACCCAGCGCATGACGAATAACCACTGTACGTTCAAACAAACCTTTTGCGCGCGCCGTACGAATATAGTCTTCAGACATCACCTCAATCACCGAAGAGCGCACTAATCTAGCCACGACGGCTGAATAACGATAGCCCACCGCAAGTGCCGGCCAAATTAGTTGAGACAAATTCGCAATCGGGTCAACATAGAAGGGCGTATAGGTCACCGGAGGTGACCAAGAGAATAACGACAACAAGCCTAAAACGATCATCATCCCTAACCAAAATGACGGTACGGCTAAGCCCGCAATGGTCACGACACGCAAACAATAATCAATCCACGAATTGCGATACAACCCCGCCAAGACGCCCAAGGGAATCGCAAAGAGCACCGCAATCACCGCCGACATGATTGCAACTTGCAAGGTCAAGCCCACACGGATACCGATTTCTTCTACAACCGGACGATTCGTCCAATAAGAAATACCAAAATCCAGTGTGACAAGACCTTTTAGCCAATAACCCAGCTGAACGTAGAGCGGTCGATTCAAACCTAAACGCTCTCGCTCTTGTGCGACAACTTGGGCGGATACGTTTCCGCCATCCCCTCGTAATTTCAGTTCGATGACATCACCGGGCACGACGCGCAACATAAAAAATACAAGTACCGCCACCCCAAGCAAAGTCGGAATCACTAACAACAAACGTTTTAGAAGATAAGCGCCCATATTTTCGCTCGCCTAAAGTTTGATGCAGGCTGCAAAATGCCCGGGCCTGATTTCACGCAATTCAGGAACACTTTCTTGACACTCAGCGCTTGCACGCGGACAACGCGTATGAAACACGCAGCCCGCCACGCGTCGCAAGGGCGAAGGAATTTCACCGACAATCGTTTTGCGCAAACGTTGGCGTTCGAGATTCGGATCAGGAACGGGCACCGCCTCAAGCAAAGACATCGTATAAGGGTGCAAGGCGTGACCGTACAGGTCGTCACGGTCAGCGACCTCCATGACACGCCCGAGATACATGACGACGACTCGATGAGCCAAATGCCTGACGACGGCCAAATCATGCGCAATAAATAAATACGCAATATTTTTTTGACGTTGAAGCTCATCAAGCAAATTAATAATCTGCCCTTGTATAGAAACATCAAGGGCAGAAACGGGCTCGTCACACACAATCAACTTAGGCTCAAACGCTAGGGCACGTGCGATGCCAACCCGCTGACGTTGCCCACCAGACAGTTGATGTGCATAGCGCTGCGCCATCTCAGGTAAGAGACCCACTTGTACGAGCAGTTGGTCAACACGCTCTCGGGTTGCTTGAGGGGTGGTGGTTTTTTTATAAACGTTTAGCGGCTCGGCAATCAGATCGCCCACTTTAATTCTTGGGTTAAGCGAACTATAGGGGTCTTGAAAAATCACTTGAATCTGTGTGCGCAACGCTTGTATCTGCGCACCAGAAGCGTGGGCCAAGTCTTCGCCTTCAAACAGCACCCTGCCCGCACTCATTTGCTCTAACTGCAAAATCATGCGTCCAATCGTTGTTTTGCCACAGCCAGACTCACCGACTAGGCCCAGGGTGCGACCCGCTTGAATTGAAAAAGAGACATCTTGAACCGCTCGCACAACGGCGGGCTGGCTAAACATACCCGCTTTCACCTTAAAGTGCTTAGTTAAAGAATCAACAGTTAACAAAGCCGCCGTACTGCTATCCGTTGCTATTTCTACCGTTGCGTCGCACGCAATTTCAGCTCGGTCATCTTTTGCACTTTCAGCTTGGTCACCGCTTTGCACACATGCAGCGTCTGACTGAAACTCTGCTAGCGCAGCAACGCTTTGTCCTTCAGGAACCTTAAGCTGAGCTTCGTGATGACAAGCAGAGAAACGATTCTCCGGCAACGCGACCAACTGCGGAGCCACTGCACAAATCTCTGTTCGGTACGCGCAACGCGGGGCAAAGGCACAACCATCGCCTAATTGACGCATATCAGGCGGTTGACCCTCAATCGTCTCCAGTTGTCGTGCGCGAGGTAAATCTAAGCGGGGGACTGAACGAAGCAGGCCCCTTGTGTAGGGGTGACGTGAATTGGCGAATATCTGCGTTGCTGTTCCTTGTTCGACGGCAGACCCAGCGTACATGACAACGACCCGTTGCGCATAACGGGCAACAATGCCGAGGTTGTGCGTAATCAACACGAGCGCGATGCCCAAGCGTTCAGTCAGAGATTTCATCAACTCTAAAATCTGAGCCTGAATGGTCACATCAAGTGCCGTAGTCGGTTCATCCGCAATCAGCAGTTTAGGATTACAGGACAGGCCAATCGCAATCATGACGCGCTGTCGCATGCCGCCAGAGAAATTATGCGGATACTGTTTTAAGCGCTGCTCTGGATCTGAGATGCCCACAAGCGTCAATAACTCGATCGCTCGCGCTTGCGCCTGCTCGACACTCATTTTTAAGTGCAGCCGTAATGGTTCCATAATCTGTCGTCCAATCGTCAGGATCGGATTCAGGCTACTCATCGGCTCTTGGAAGATCATCGCAATATCGCGGCCACGCAAAGCGCGTAAGTCGCGCTCAGCCATGCCCGTCAATGTCTGACCATCAAAAACGATCTGGCCATTTGAAATGCGGCCAGCGGGTTTGGCCAACAAGCCCATGATAGCCAACGCACTGACAGATTTGCCGCTGCCAGACTCACCCACGATTGCCAGCATCTCGCCTGGCGCAATCGCCCAACTGACACGTCGTACCGCCTCAATGGCACCACGCTCGGTACGAAACTCAACCGACAAGTCGCGTACCGACAATAAGTCAGTGCAGCGCTTTGACGTCATTTTTTGGCTGGACTCAGCCACAGATCGCCCAGATCTTGGTAGATCATCTGAGACGGAGATATCGTCCAGCCCTGGACACGACTGCTTAGCACGACGTTACGACTCATATGAAGAAAGGGTACGGCATACGCTTGGGCCATCGCTCGCGTTTCAAACTCGCGCACAAGTTGACGGCGCTTCACGGGATCGAGCTCTCGGCCTTGCTGATCAAACAAAGAGTCAAGCGTGGGGTCGACTGCAAACGTCGCGACTTGGCTACCTCGCGCGGCTGACAAGTACTTTGACAAACCCGTTGTAGGATCTGTACTCACATCGACAAACGAATCGACCAAGATATCAAAATCTCCACTACTTCTTGCAGCAAACCACCCTGCCGTTTCATGCTGTTTATGCAGCACCTTGACACCAACCTGGCGCCACTGATCAATCATATAAATCCCGACCGTCACAAAGGGTGCAATATTGCGATTACTCAAGGTGAAGGTCAAGTTCTCGACGCCCGCCTCTTTGAGCAAACGACGCGCCTCGGCACGATTGGCCTCGATATTTTTACCAAACCCCGGCCACTGAACGACTTCAGCCTCAGTTGCGGCCCATTTTCCGCCTGGCATTAACGCACCACCAACGGGTCCAAGCGACGACACTTTACGCAAAGCGGTTGACCCCCCCCAGCGATCAATCGCTAAAGACAAAGCGCGGCGAACGCGCTCATCATCAAAAGGCTTCTTCTTGGTGTTGACACTCATCAACATATGAAACAACCAATCGCTTTCATAGACTTTGACCTTATCGCCCATGGTTCGCACCAGACGATCGCGCTCGGGTGGGGCAAAACCGCGAAACTCGGCCAGAATATGCTCACCTTCCATCGCATTCAACATGGCAGACGTACCCAGAGTAATGGCTCGAAAACCATCGAGGTAAGGCTTACCTTTTATAAAATAATCATCGAATTTAGCGCCAACCCAGTGAGAGCCCGCGACATGCTCAACGAATTTAAAAGGGCCAGTGCCCATGACGTTGCGAGTCGGAAAACTCGGGTCAAGTTTGAGTTTCGCTGCACTATAAATACAGTTCCACGGTGAGGCAAAACCGCTCTCCACGATTGAAGAATCGACCCGTTTCATTTTAAAAATAATGGTTCTAGGGTCTGGAGTCTCAATACTTGCGACGGTCTCAAAAAGGTCTCTGCGCGCAGAAACCACCCCAGCGGGCGGCGACATAATTCTCCCGTACGTGGCCTTCACATCTTCTGAAGTCAAAAGCGTGCCATCGTGAAACTTTACGTTTGGCCTGAGAACAAAAGTGTAGGTCATCGCATCTGGCGAAGTCGACCATGATTCTGCTAAATCGCCAATTACCTTTGGATAGTTGTGCGGTTCATACTTTAGCAACGTCGAATAGTGCGGCCCCACGCGCTGGATCACTGCAAACGTTTGCATGGCGTGGCAATCGTATGAAGGTGGCTCCGCCACGATTCCATACGACAATGTTCCGCCTCGTTGGATCTCTTGAGACAAGACCCCTCCTGAAGCAAGCAGCACCATTGCGGTGGCTACCCAACGACTCACTCTCGCGCTTATCTGCATGTTTGTCTCTCTGTTTTAAACTTCGCTGTCTTTCTGACAATCTGGCAATCGATGTTGCTTAAGTTTGAATTTACTTCATTAAGTTGAGTTCTGTGTAGTAATTGAGCAGCGTAGACGTGACCACTTGAGCGTCACCGCTCAGAACGGCCGAACGCCAACAGCACGAGTTAACCGTAAGACGGCGCGGCAAGCGCCATGCCGTCAAAGGCGTTCAGCAAGCGCGTGCGCCACTGTGAAACCGGGTCATCCGCCGCTAAAAGTTCAAAATCACTGATCGCACGCGACCACTGAAATTGCCCAAAAATGGCGTAATCCGCGTACAAGGGACTTTCACCACCAAAAAATGGTTGCACCTTGAGTACGTTTCTTAAAGGCCCTAAGCTATCCCGAAACGCTTGTCGTTTGGCGTCTCGGTCGAGTACCACTTGTTCAAGTGTTGTACCAAAACGCTTTTCGCGATTTTCACGAAAATACGCTTGGTTGGCGGCATCAAGATGTTTGTAAATGTCTAGCAAAACAAAGCGTACGATTTGCCCCGCATGCACATCTCCCAAGTTTGAATACACCAAGCTTAAGGCCTGTCCCTGGGGCCCGCCAAACAAAGAGGGGCGGTCTGGAAATTGCGCCTCGAGGTACTTTGCAATTTCCCAGGATTCAAACACCCACTTGCCGCCATGCACCAATACTGGCACCTTGCCCTGCCCAGTGGGCTCGAGCGCAGCTTTCTCGATAAAGCGCCAAGGCACCAACTCTGCGTCAAGCCCTTTATGGGCAAGCGCCATCCGAATCCTCCAACAATAGGGGCTAAAAGGTCGGTTGCTTTCAGCGCCGACGAGTTCGAATAATTTAAGAGCCATGATGAATTCCTGTGCGGTTTGGAGCGTGACGGGTTGAATAGAGCTGATGTCACCTTAACCCGAAGCGACTCTTGGATAAAGCCCCCCTTGGTAAGCGACGCTTGCTGCGAGCTTGGGCGCGGCTCTTTTTCGCATCGATCGATTCACTCAAAAGTTCAAATAAATACTTAGCATTTGTGCAACAATCCCAGTGACACCTACATTTTGTTACAGTTTGATCTGGGCTCTTACACGCTTACTTTTTAGAGCAAACTTGCCTGCCAAACCGCCTGCTCTAGCGTAGCGCACGCCTGCTCTCAACACCTTTTATCTGGAGTCTGCTTTGACCTCTGCCACGACCAATACCACCGCGCCCACACAAGCGCTGCCCTATACCCCTGTGGCTGTTGTCACGGGCGGCGCACGCGGTATTGGCTTGGCAGCAGCAAAATGGTTTCTTGCTCACGGCTATCAGGTCGCTATTTTGGATACTGAAGTCGCCACTCTGGAGCAGACCGAACTGGCGTTAAACGACTCTGCTCGCGTGTTGGCTCTCCATTGCGATGTCTCGATCCCGACTCAAGTGCAAACGGCGATTGACCAGGTGGAACAAAAATTTGGCCGTATCGACGCACTCGTGAACAACGCTGGGGTCGCAGTGTTCAAGCCCATCGGCGAAACCACCTTTGAAGAATTTCGTTACGTGCTAGGCACCAACCTCGATGGCGCATTTTTATGCTCGCAGGCTTGCATTGAGGTCATGAAGAAAAATCGTAGTGGCTCGATCGTAAACATCGCCTCGATCTCAGGCTTACGCGCCAGCACCTTGCGTGTGGCCTATGGCACCAGCAAGGCCGCCATCATTCACCTGACTAAACAGCAAGCTGTCGAACTGGGCACGATCGGCATTCGCGCCAACGTGGTCGCACCGGGCCCGGTTGATACAGAAATGTCAAAGCTCGTGCACAGCGTCGCAATTCGTTCTGACTACTATGACACCATCCCCATGAATCGTTATGGCACGCCCGAAGAAATCGCGAATGCTATTGGATTTTTATGCAGCCCTGAAGCCGCTTTTATCAATGGGCAAGTTCTCGCGGTAGATGGTGGCTTTGATGCGTCGGGGGTCGGGATTGCAACCTTGCGTAAACATCAAGACGGCTCGGTCTAAATTTTTTATTTTTTTCAAACAGGAAGCACTTATGAATCAACCTTATATCGTCGGCTGGGGCCACACACCCTTTGGCAAACTCGACAACATAGATTTTGTGCAATTGATTCGTGATGCGGCCTTGCCAGCCATCGCTAGCGCAGGTCTTGAACCCAGCGACATCGACGGCATTTTCGTGGGTCACTTCAATGCCGGTTTTGTACAACAAGACTTCACCGCCTCGCTGATGGGCGTGGCAATCCCCGAGTTTCGCCATACCCCGGCCGTGCGGATGGAAAACGCCTGTGCCACGGGGTCAGCTGCGATCTGGTCTGCGCTTGATGCGCTGGCCGCGGGTCGTTTCAAGCGTGTCTTGGTGCTTGGCATCGAAAAAATGAATGGTTTGCCGAACAAAGAAATCGGTGACATCTTACTGAAGGCATCCTTTGTTAAAGAAGAAGCACACACCGAAGGTGGCTTTGCTGGCGTGTTTGGCCAAATCGCCAGCGGCTACTTCGAGCGCTTCGGCGACCAGTCTGATGCACTCGCCGCCATCTCGGCAAAAAATCATTCAAATGGCGTACACAATCCTTACGCCCACATGCGCCGCGATTTAGGGTTTGATTTCTGTCGCAACCCTTCTGAAAAAAATCCTTTTGTTGCAGGGCCTTTAAAACGCTCAGACTGTTCACTTGTCTCTGATGGTGCGGCAGCTCTTGTGCTCTCTAGCGAGCCCCTACCCGGCGCCAAGGTGCCTGCAATACGCTGGCGCTCACGCACACACGTCAACGAATTTTTACCACTTTCGCGCCGCGATCCAACACGTTTTGAAGGCGCTGCACTGGCCTGGCAAAAAGGCCTGTCAAGCGCGCAACGCTCACTAGACGATCTGCAATTTATCGAAACACATGATTGCTTCACCATTGCTGAAATGCTTGAGTACGAAGCAATGGGTTTGGCGCCACACGGCCAGGGTGCACGGGTGATTCTGGATGGCGTCACCTGCAAAGATGGCAAACTCCCCGTCAATCCCTCGGGCGGCCTAAAGTCGCGTGGGCATCCGATTGGCGCCACCGGCGTATCGCAACATGTCATGGCCGCGATGCAACTCTCGGGCCAAGCCGGTGATATGCAAATCAAGGGCGCGCATACCGGTGCAGTCTTTAACATGGGCGGCGCAGCGGTTGCCAACTATCTGAGCGTGCTGGAAGCAACGTGAACGCAGCGCAAGCCATGAACCTAGGGCGGTTGCTCACGCACACCGCTGCGCTCTACCCCGAGCACACCGCGCTCATTCAAGGCGAACAAAGCTGGACATGGTCTGCCATTAACGCACGCGTTGACGCCATGGTGGCGGCCTTGCGCGCACTGGGCCTCAAAAAGGGCGACCGCATCCTTCTGCAGTCGCGCAACAATCTGCAGACCTTTGAGAATAGCTGGACTGCTTTCAAGCTAGGGTGTGTCTGGGTACCGACTAATTTTCGCCTGACACCACCCGAAGTCGCGTATCTAGGGGCGTCAAGTGGCGCCGTGGCAATGATTGTTGAAGACATCTTTGCGGGGCACACCGACGCAGTCAAGGCCGAATCTAAAACGCTTAAGCACATCATTGTGATCGGCCAGCCACGTGCGGGCGAGTTATCTTATGAAGCTATGATCGCGCAGCACTTAGGCGCGGTCAGCGAAGAAGAAACCGTTCACTACGACGATCCACTTTGGTTTTTTTATACCTCGGGCACCACCGGCAAGCCGAAGGCCGGCATTCTGACTCACGGGCAGATGGCCTTTGTGGTCACCAATCACCTTGCCGAGATTATCCCAGGCACCACTGAACGCGACTGCTCAATTGTCGTTGCACCGCTGTCGCACGGCGCGGGTATTCATGCGCTGCTCAACGTGGCGCGCGGCGCCGCCGCTATTCTCATGTCAAGCGAGAAGTTTGATCCAGAATTGTTTTGGCAATTGGTTGAGCGGCATCGTGTGACAAACCTCTTTACCGTTCCAACGATTGTCAAAATGCTGGTCGAGCACCCTGCGGTCGATCAGTACGATCACAGCTCGTTGCGCTACATGCTTTATGCTGGCGCTCCGATGTATCGTGCCGATCAAAAGCGAGCTCTCGAGAAACTGGGTAAAGTCCTTGTGCAATATTTTGGTTTAGGCGAAGTGACAGGCAACATCACTGTGCTGCCCCCTGACATGCATAGCGCTGACGATCAAGATCCAAACGCAAATATCGGTTCCTGTGGTCGCCCACGTGTTGGCATGGAAGTCGCCATCCTGAACGCCAAACACGAACGCCTGGCGACCGGCGAAATTGGCGAAATCTGCTGTCGTGGTCCGGGCGTCTTTGCCGGCTATCACGGCAACCCCGAGGCCACTGAAAAAGCGCTACGCGGTGGCTGGTTTCACACCGGCGATTTAGGCAAGATGGATGCGCGTGGCTTGCTTTACAT
>JABMMM010000337.1 GCA_013205565.1 Alcaligenaceae bacterium
CGCCACAGCCTGCATGACATCCAGCCCGCCAAAGCGTGTGCCCCCATCGCGTCGTTCAAGCGCTTCACGGCTGCCACGCGAGGCGCCTGCTGGAGCCATACCGCGCCCCAGTGCACCAGAGTCGGTGACGATATCGACTTCAACAGTTGGGCGCCCACGCGAATCCCAAATGCGTCGTGCGTGAACCTGTTTAATCCGACTCATTGTGCAAACTCCTGACCCCAACGCGTATGGATGGTTGAAAAAGAAATATCGTCCTGCTTTAAAAATTCGCTCGCGAGCTTGCGTACCCGTGCGCCGCACGTAGCGGTTAAGTATTCGGCGGGCGATTTGCCATCAACGCGTGCGAGCATTAGGCCAGGCAGCAGAGAGGCGATTCTGTACTCAAGTGCTGGCACAGGCTCCCAAGTGATTTCTTGCAAATAAGCGTTCAAAAAGTCTTGAGCATTCTGCATGAGCCCCGCATGAGCTTGAGGCAAATGCGCTGCTTTTAAGAAAAAATGATTCAGGCAAAACGCGATATCAAACGCTGGGTCGCCGTACCAGGCACATTCGGCATCCAATAAAATCGG
This sequence comes from Alcaligenaceae bacterium, assembly GCA_013205565.1. Lineage (GTDB taxonomy): Bacteria > Pseudomonadota > Gammaproteobacteria > Burkholderiales > Burkholderiaceae_B > Zwartia. Next base: position 573 of record JABMMM010000337.1, read on the forward strand.
GCCCTCAGGTCCAAGCAAAATATTTTTAGGGCTGACGTCCCCGTGCACCAACACTTTAGGGTTGTGTTGTGTGCGCACGATCAGCGCTTTTAATCGTGCGCTTAGCTCAGGATGTTGACGCGCGGCCTCTTCAAGATAAGGTTCAAGTCGGATGGCATAAAACGTTGCGTAGTTCGCGAACTGTTTGGCAAGGTCTTCTTTGAGCGCTGTTTGCGAATGGATTTGTCCAACGATATGGCCAAGCTGGGTTGCCACCTTCGCTGCGAGCCTGCCGGCCAGAAGCTCTGTCTTCCAGTTTAGGTATTCTTCGCCAAGGTATTGCATGACAAAACTTTTGCTTTCTTGATCGATGCCCAACACTTGTGGCACAGCTTGAGGTGCGATTTTTGCAGCCGTTTGTAACCAAGCAATTTCGGCAAAGACACGATCAACGGGCGCCAACCACTGCTTAGCCACTTTGAGTTGTGGCAACGCTTGCTTGAGGCAGTACTGTGCTTGCTGTGTGGTGATCTGAAAAATATTTGATGACACGCCACCGGCTAGCGCTGTAATCGTCACGGTTTCGTCGTCTTGAGCAAGGTTTAAGTTGCTTAGGATTCTTTTAATCGCCGCAGGATTATTTGCTAAGTCTTTAAAAACATCGACTACCTGTGTGTGAGTAACAGCCGACTGTTTTTCAGCAACGCCCAACTGTTTGTCACGCAGGTTTTGGGCGACCTCTTTGCCTTTATCAAACTCTTGTTTGAGCCTGATGAGTTCTTCAGGGCTGACACGTTCAATATTTGCGTAGTCGAGCTTCCACTCGTGCGACTGACTCCACCGTTGAGGGGACTGCACGGTTGTACGGGCGACTACAGCGGTTTCTAAAACCTTGAAGGCCAGCTCTAAAGTTTGCCGCTGCGATGCCAGATCATGGGGTTTTCCGGCTGAGTTACCGAGCGGAAAGTCGCTGAACATAAATCTGGGTACGCCGCAGTGTTCAACAATATCCTTTGCACAGCCCATTAATACCGTGGGGATACCGTTGGCCTCAAGGTAACGGGCAATCAAGCTAAGGGTTTGATGGCAAACCGGGCAGTTTGGGGTCAAGACCACTGCCTCGACGCCATCCGCGCGACAACGCTTTAAGACCTCAGGCGCATCAACTTCGATCGTATGGCGTTGGCTGCGGTTGGTGGGGGCACCATAAAAGAACGGTGCAATGCTGCCAATGATTTTATCGCGCGCAAGTTCACGCAGCATGGGCAAAGCAAACCAAGTGTTTGAGTCTTGCATACTGGTGTGCTTGCGGTCGACTGCCACATGCGACACGCGCAAGTCGTGGTCAATATTTGTAGCGCCTGAGTAAACGGTAAAAAATTTCGCAGCCGAGTTGTAAGTTGACCCTGGGCCTTGATTGCCTTTGTCAGGGTGATAAGGCGCTGCGGTTGTAATAATCGTGACGCAAGTGTCTTTAAGAGGCTTGCGCAAGGGCGTAAAAGGCGCGTCGGCAAAGTGTGCCCAGCGGTACGGGTTGCCGTAGCCCAAACCTAAATACCAATCGCGAGTGCGCTGCATATAGCGAATAGGCTGGTCATCATCGCTGACAAAGCCAAGCAGTTGATCCACGTCAGCTTGAGATAGTTTGGTCTCTTCAGTCATAAACATTGTCGTTTTTGTTGATATTTCAGAGTCTAGCTGAAAAAATCCCAGAGTCTGATGACCAAACACGTTGAGAATGCCTTCAGAACCTAGCCAAGGGCAGGTTTTTCAAAGACTATACTTCTGCTAGCGCCTTCGGGCTTGATTCTCATCTGTGGGCTCTTCGTTTTGACTTCTGCTACCGCAGCGTTTTCAGTCAGGGTACTGTCCCTCATCCCTCCGATGACACAGCTCAACACGCCGTACCCTTCGACGGCGTATCTGACGGGATTTTTGCGTTCGCGTGATTTTTGCGCGGTGCAAGAGGATTTGGCACTGGCGCTTGTGCTAAGGCTGCTTTCGCGTCAGGGCTTGGCTGAAGTCGCCGAGGTGATTGCGCGCTTGCCCGCTGCCGAACACACCCAAACCATTGAAGCGTTTAGTGCGCAGCGTGCCCAATATTTTGCAACGGTTGAGCCCGTCATTGCGTTTTTGCAGGGGCGTGATTCAACCTTGGCACATCGTATTGTCAGTCGGCAGTATTTGCCTGAAGGCCCGCGCTTTGCAAGCCTCGATGTTTTTGTGGATGACGAGGGTGGTGATCCGCTGTCGTGGGCCTTTGGTGCGCTTGGCCTGAATGACAAAGCCAAGCACTTGGCCACGCTTTATTTGAACGATCTGGCCGACGTGCTTCGCGATGCGATTGATCCGCGGTTTGAATTTGTGCGTTATGCCGAGTCGCTGGCAGCGAGTCAGGCGAGCTTTGAACCCTTGGCTAAAGCCTTGGCTGCGCCAGATAATATGATTGATGCAACGCTCGCGCGGCTGACCTTAGAGGCTCTTAGCGCACACCAGCCGACCGTGGTTCTAATTTCTGTGCCGTTTCCGGGCTCTGTCTATGCGGCTTTTCGGATCGCCCAAACGGTCAAGGCCTACAACCCTAAAATCGTCACCTTGTTAGGCGGTGGTTTTGTCAACACCGAATTGCGCGAGCTGACCGAGCCGCGAGTGTTTGATTATTTTGATTACGTGACGCTAGATTCAGGTGAGCGCCCCTTGCTTTCGTTACTCGCTTATCTGCAAGGGCAGCGTTCACGGCAACGACTGGTACGAACCTACTTACGCGATGCAGCGTCGCAACAGGTGCAATATATCAATCTGGTTGAGCCCGACGTGCCATTCGAAGAGGTTGGCACGCCCACTTGGGATGGCTTGCCTTTAGACCGCTATCTGTCGTTACTGGACATGCTTAATCCGATGCATCGGCTCTGGAGCGATGGTCGCTGGAACAAGCTTACCGTGGCCCATGGCTGTTACTGGAAGAAATGCAGTTTCTGTGACGTGAGTTTGGATTATATCGGTCGCTACGAAAGCGCTTCTGCGACAGTTTTAGTGGATCGTATAGAGTCAATTATTCAAGAGACTCGTCAAACGGGCTTTCATTTTGTTGATGAAGCCGCTCCTCCCAAATCGCTTAAAGCGCTTGCAACTGAACTGATCAAACGCGACACGGCAATATCGTGGTGGGGCAATATTCGGTTTGAAAAAACCTTTACACCTGAGCTATGCGAGTTGCTGGCGCAGAGTGGTTGCATTGCGGTGTCTGGCGGTCTTGAGGTTGCCTCGGATCGGTTATTAACCCTCATGAAAAAAGGTGTGTCGGTTGATCAAGTTGCGCGGGTGACGCGTGCGTTTACCGATTCCGGTATTTTGGTGCATGCCTATTTAATGTATGGCTTTCCGACTCAAACTGTGCAAGACACGGTCGACGCACTTGAATTCGTTAGGCAGTTGTTTGCCAATGGTTGCATTCAAAGTGGGTTCTTTCATCGCTTTACGTGCACGGTCCATTCACCCGTCGGACTCAATCCGCAAGAGTATGGCGTGACGCTCAAACCCTTACCACCGGTAAGCTTTGCAAAAAACGATGTGTTGTTTGTGGACCCTACCGGAGTCGATCACGCTGCGCTGGGCGTGGGACTCAGAAAAGCCATTTATAACTTTATGCACGGCCTTGGTTTAGAAGAAGATGTGCGTAGCTGGTTTGACTTTAAAGTGCCCCGCACGACTGTGGCGCGTCAACGCATCGAGCGAGCTTTAGGGAATCGAGACCGTCTGACGCGTGCGGCAACAGAGCGCTAGTCAGCATCCTGTTCTTTCAGCCAGCGTTTGAGCCCGGGATCGTCACGTACGGTGAGCAGGTCGCTTTTGATCGCAGTGATTTCAGAATGCAGACGGCGCTGCAAGGTGGCTAAGTGGCGGCTTAAAGAGGCCTCGCTGACAGTGGCAGCAGGTGACATGCCAAACTCACCGATGGCATCAAGTTCAACATCGCGCAGCTCGCGCTGAATGCCTTGTGTGCGTTGGGTAATCAGGCCGGTGAGTGCTGCGATTTTGTCATGAGCAAGATTGCTGGCAATTTGGGCTTCGGTCAAGTTTGATTCAAGCTGCAGATGTAACAGGGTCAGCAGATCACCGCGGCTGTAGGCGGTGTTTGCATCGCTCATTAATTGAGTTTTGCGGGCGCGTTCAAGCGGATCACTCTCGCGATCGGGGTGCACGGCACTGGCAAGTTGTCGATAGATGCTACGCAGGGCGCCTTGTGCATCATTGAGTAGCTGTTCGGCCTGCAACTGACTAGGTGTCTTGGTGCGTTGATTTTTGCGTTTTTCTTTTTGGCGCTCGCGCTGTTCGGCTTGCTTGCGCAGCTGTTCAAACTTTGCATGCAGCACGTCGTCAACGGTTTCGAAGGGTTCGTCTTCTTCGAGAGCGCGACCCATGGTTTGTTCAAAGTAGGCTTGCGCCTCGCGAGCTTGCGAGAGTTCAATGTCGGCCAAGGCTTGGTCGCTATGCGCGTCGTGCAGCACCCGCATGTCATGATCACCTTGTAAGGCGAAGTCTATGGCGATTCTGCAAATCTGCCGACGCATCAGCTTTTGATGACGGGTGGGCAGGCCGCCTTTTTCTAGGCGCTGATCCAACCAGATGGCCATACTCTTGCGCAGCGTTTCTTGGCGCCGATGCAGTGGTTTCAGGGTGGTTTGATGCACGGCGCGATGCTGCTCGACCAGCTTACGTAACCCTTTGATTTTGAGGGTCAGCCGTTCAGCATGCTTAACAAGCTCACTAAAATTTTCTTGTTCGGGCGACAGTTCTTGCGCAAACTGCGTGAGTGCGGGTGCGGTTTCGATAAAGTGCGACAGTTTGATGGCGTCCTGAAGAAGGGGGTTTCAAGCGTAGCCATACATTTTAACGCGTTGGCGCCCCAGCTGTCAGGTCATCGCAGCTTTTCTTTTAGGCGCTTGTTCGCGAGCGAGCTGCCACCGGATTTAGCCTGCGGCAGCCCCAACGCGGTTCTTTTAGATGAGTGGCTCTTTTAGAACTATTTCTTTTGATCCATAAATACAATCAAGTCGCGAAAAATTTTGGTGTATTCATTCATTTCTTCGTCCATCTGTTTCGGGCCTTTGACATCAAGGATCAGACCATGCTTTTCAGCGAATTGCGCAAACTCAGGGCTGTTTCCAATGGCAATTGATATGGCAACGAGTTTGTCTTTGATCTCGCTTGGCATCCCTTTGGGTGCGACGACGCCATACGAGGCGGGTAGGGTCACGTTGTATCCAGCTTGCACAACTGAAGACGCTTGCGGAAACGCAAAATATTTGTCTTTCGTAAAGCTAGCAATCACCCGGATTTTGCCAGCTTGCACATGCGGCAACATGGTCGGGGCATATCCAGTACTCGCTTCTACTCGACCGCCAAGCAGCGCAACAAGCGCCTCGCCGCCACCGCCGGTGAACGGAATGGTGGCAATCTTCACTTGGGCGATCTTGTTTAATTCTTGAATCGCTAAATCTGGGGTCGTTCGATAACCGGACACCGCTGCACGGATTTTTCCGGGATTTTTGCGCACAGCATCCATAAAGTCTTCGAAGGTGTGCCAAGGTGAGTCAGTACGCACCGCAATAATGGTCGGTATGTCAACGAGCTTGACGATTGATTGATAGTCTTCTGGGCCTTTCCAGGCGATTGCTTTATTCACAAGCGGTTGGTAGGCCAAAACACTATTTGAAGTGAGGCCTAGTGTGTAGCCATCAGGTTTGGCCCGAATGACCACTGCTGTGCCAATTGTGGCTGAGCCCCCTGGTTTGTTTTCGACGTTAACGCTGACCTTGAGCGCTTGTTCGAGTTGACTCGCAAATTGGCGCGAAATCGGGTCGGTAGAGCCGCCGGGGCCATAGGGCACAATAAATGTGATGTCGCGGTTCGGGTAGGACTGCGCCTGTGCTGCAGGTGCGAACAAAGTGGCGCCAAGCGTTGCGATAAAAAATATTACGATAAAAAAAATAGAGTGCCTTTTAGTTTTTATAAACATGTCTCTTTACTCCCGTCAGTTATCGGACCAGCGTGGGGGTAGTATGCCTAAAAAAAACCAAGCTAGCTAGCACCCATTCGCCAAGGTGGCTAACACCCCCTCAATACGCTAAACTCAAGACCAAATTTATTCTAAAAATTCCATCTTCGTGAATGTTGTGAGACGACACGAAAGACGCGAGACAAAATTCTTCAAAAGGAAGCGCCATGGCTCAAACTGCCAGTGAAAAAATTGCTTCGTTCGTTCTGAACTTTGAACCGGCCACCATTACGGCAGCCAGTCGACACGTTGCAGCCCGGGCTTTGTACGACACCATCGTTTGTGCCTTGGCAGGCGTGCAAGAGCCCGCCTCGCAACTCAGTCTTCAATATGCGCAGGGTCAAACCGGCCCGCACATGGCCACAGTTTGGGCAACCGGCCAGAAGCTGTCTCTAGAAATGGCTGCTCTGGTAAACGGCACGATGGGTCATGCTTTAGATTTTGATGATGTGTCCTCACCTTTGCGCGGTCATCCAACCGTGGCGATTTTGCCCGCTGTGATTGCGTTAGGTGAATCTCTGCAAGCGCAGGGGCGTGACATCATCACTGCGTACATTGTCGGTTTTGAGGTGACCTTACGCTTGGCGCGTGCGATTGTGGATGAACAGTATGCCAAGGGCTGGCATTCAACAGCTTCGATTGCGACGTTCGGTGCAACGGTTGCGTGTGCACATTTGTTAAAACTGAATCATGCTCAGATCGTGAATGCCTTGGGGATTACGGTCTCGCAGGTTGCGGGGACTCGTCAAAACTTTGGCACGATGTCTAAGCCCTTTCAGGCAGGGCAAGCCAATGCGGTGGCGCTGCGTGCTGTCATGCTCGCTAAGCTTGGGTTTGATGCCTCGGCCAAGGCGCTTGATGGAGATCTGGGCTACGCCACGCTGTATGCCGATAAGATGGATCTGCATGGCGAACTGGATCAACTCGGTCGCTTGCCTCTTGAAATTGAGCGCAGCGGCATCGAAGTTAAAAAATATCCTTTGTGCTATGCCACACATCGCACGATTGATGGTCTGCTTGATATGCTCAACGACACACCGTTTAAGTTCGAGCAGCTTGATCACGTTGACATTCAAACAAACTATCGTGCCACGGTACCCTTGATTCATAGCCGGCCACAAACTGGTTTAGAGGGAAAATTCAGTATGCAGTACGCCGTCGCCGCGGCCTTGCTCGATCGTGAGGTGGTGCTTAAAACCTTTGAAGATGCGGCGGTTCAGCGCGCGGCTATCCAAGCTTTTTTACCCAAGGTCAGCGTCACAGAAGGTGCGCCGCCCCTGTACCCCCGCTGGGCAGAATTAACGGTCTATTTAATAGACGGTACGGTGCTCACGCGTCGTGTTGAAAAACTGCGCGGTAGTCAAGAGCATCCACTCACCGACGCTGAGCTGATTGTCAAGGGCGCCGACTGCTGCAGCTTTGGTCACTTCAATATTTCGGCAGCTGAGCTGGCTCAAACTTGCTTCACGCTTGATCAGCAGCCACTTGACGCGTTGCTCAGGACGCTTGCAGGCGCTGCGCTTGCCTCCCAGGCAAGTTCCAAAAAAGCCGCTTGATGGCTTAGGGCTTCGCAGCTGCGCATAGCGTCAGGGCAGCTGCGTACGCTGTAAGGGCAATGCGTTAGCGGTAGCAGAAATGATCTCTCAGGGAAAACGATTAAGAGAAAACCCGTAAGCGTTATTCCATTTGACCAACCGCCGATTCCAACGTACTTTCTCACTTGCGAAATAAATAACAAACAAGCATTTTTGCTTCAATCGTGGAGAAACGATTTGTCGAACCAGTCAGCGTCAGCATTGCTGAATGTTAAAGATATTACAGTCCGCTTTGGTGGCATCGTCGCGTTAGATTCTGTCAGCTTTGACGTACCCCGTAACAAAGTCTGTGGCTTGATCGGCCCGAATGGCGCGGGTAAAACAACGCTGTTTAACTGTTTGAGCCGGCTGTATCAATATCAGGCTGGCGACCTTTTGTTTGATGGTCAATCCATCACGCAAACGCCCGTGCATGCGATGTCAAAAATCGGCATCGGCCGCACCTTTCAAAATTTGGCGATGTTTCGTACGATGACTGTCCGGCAAAATGTGATGGTCGGGGCTCATGCGTGCTCTGAGGGCGGCTTTATTGGCACGATGCTAAAAACGCCAACCGCTCGCGCTGAAGAAAAGCAGTTAGTCGAGGACGCAGATGCTTTGTTGTCTTATTTGAAGTTGGCGGAATTCGCTGATCGGGCAGTTGGTGATTTGTCCTTTGGCACTCAAAAACGCGTTGAGTTCGCGCGCGCGCTAGCCTCAAAGCCAAAGATGCTTTTGCTCGATGAGCCCGCTGCGGGCTTGAATCATACCGAGCTAGGCGACTTAGCAAATTTTATTCGCACGGTTCGCGACGATATGGGCATCACTGTTTTGTTAGTTGAACATCACATGAGCCTGGTGATGGAGGTCTCGGACTGGATCGTTGTGCTGAACTTTGGTAAAAAAATTGCCGAAGGCACGCCTGAAGAGATCCAGCGCAACCCTGAGGTCATCCGTGCGTATTTAGGGGATGGTAACTAATGAAACTGCTTGATGTTACCAACTTGAATGCGTGGTACGGACCTAACCAAGTGCTCTTTGATTTAAATTTTGATTTAAAGGTGGGTGGTATCACGACTATTCTGGGTGCCAATGGCGCCGGAAAAACGACGACCCTGCGCGCCGTGTGTCAAGCCGTTCAAACGACTGGTTCGATCACTTTTATAGATAAGCGCATCGACGGCAAAGCGACCGAAGATATCGTCAGAGTCGGGATCGCGCATGTGCCTGATGGGCGCGGTACCTTCACGGCCCTCACCGTCGAAGAAAACCTAAAACTTGGTGCCTATACGCGTAAAGATCGCCACGAGGTGCAGGTTGATCTCGAGCGCATGTACAGCAGGTTTCCGCGTTTAAAAGAACGGTTTCGCCAGCAAGCGGGTACCTTGTCGGGTGGCGAACAACAAATGCTTGCTATCAGCCGAGCGCTCATGCTGCGCCCTCGATTGCTGCTTTTAGACGAGCCTTCTTTTGGTTTGGCTCCTTTGATCGTGAAAGAGATCTTCGAGATCATGCGTCAAATCAATCAAGAA
>JABMMM010000034.1 GCA_013205565.1 Alcaligenaceae bacterium
GATAGAGAATGAGTCAGCAATGCAGAATGCAAAAACCGGGGCAGCGCCGTCCAGCTGTGTGAAATCGGGTGCAACTTAAACTACCGTCGGGTTTGTCTCGATGATGGGGTCCACTTCAGACTTTGGGTATAAGCAGTTCTGCGAAAAATTCCACATAGCGCGCTACAACTATCTTTTGTTCAAAGTCTTCGATAACCCTCTTTTTGGCAGCAGCACCGAATTCCACCCGCTCTTCTGCATATTCACACCACCTTGTTATCGCTTCGGCTAGAGCTTGTACATCCCCGAGAGGAACCAAACGTCCTGTTTGTCCGTCTGCAATTGCATCTGATATTCCATAAATATTGGTGCCAATAGCGGGGATGCCCAAAGCGGCGGCTTCAAGAATAACCATGCCGAAACCTTCCCGATGACTAGGCAGGCACAAGAAGTCCGCGGCGGCCAGCACTAACTCTGGATTTTGGGTGAATCCTGAAATCAAAATGCGATAGGCCATTTGTTTCGGGACCAACTGACGCAAGAGATCCCCCATCTGCTCCTCGTCGGGACCTACCAAGAGCAGCCACAGGTTTGGTTGGGTAGCCGCGCTCAGCGTAAACGCTTTAACAAGGTCCAACACACCCTTGTCAGCAGTGATACGGCCCAGAAAGAGACAAACAACAGCCTGCTCTGGGATGGCTAGTTCGCCACGGACTCGACCACGAATTGCCGCATCAGCCTGAAATAACTCCGTGTCCACACCACATATCGAACCCCCTCCCAATACCTCGACCTTACTCACGGGCACCACGCCTTCTTTCTCCAAAAAACTCTTTTCGCTGAGGCTTACTGCCAACAAATGAGTAGCCAACCGAGCTGTCAAAGTATCCATCCATTTCAGCAACAAACGCATAGGCCCACGCCTTGCGGCCCATACCTCTCCCTGAAAAATATGCACCCGACACGGTACACGCATCAGCCAGGATGCCATCATTCCCAGCAGGCCGGCCTTCGGAACCACCGTGACAACGATGTCAAAGGGCTCTCTTGCGTACAAACGACACAACGTAAAAACCGTCAGCAGATCGCTCAAAGGAGCAATTTTTCGGGAGATTGGAATTCCCAATTCCTGTGCGGGCAGAGTAAGAGCCGGCGTGTAAGGGTCATTATGAGGGTTGAAAGCGAGCGTCACCTTGAAATGCTTGGCGAGTTCTTGGATATGTGGCTTAAGGAAAAAATGGATTGTCAGAGGCGTCGCGGCGAGCACGCACATCCGTGGCTTAGGCTCGCTCATCGCGTACCCCGAGTGAGCCAGGACCTGCGAAGGAACTTCACGAAGGACCATGAGGACGATGCTATCCACATCAACCATGAAAACTGACCCCCAACGCAGAGGGTCCGAAGTGCTGCCAACTCTCTCTTCTCGTGCGCCCACAAATGACCGCTGTAGCCACCCGGGCTGAAGTCAGGGCGAAGCGAATAGGCTAAGCACACCTCTAGGCGACTGGCTACCCATCCGTCGGCGATGATTTGCAACCAAAGCAAATAGTCCTCGGTCACAGCACGCCCCCCGAAACGCAACGGTAACTCTCTCCGAAGCATCACAGAACGCGTTGGTAGTCGATTGGACATAAGCATTTGCTTCAAATTCAACCAGGTAACTTGAGAGGCAGCCTTCACGGGGTGGTCTATCCGGCCATCTGCAGCCCATCTTGTATCGTGCCCGCACAAATCCACCTCTGGGTGGGCATTCAGCCAGCCCCACTGAATCTCCAGCTTACGTGGATGCCAGGCGTCGTCGGCATCCAGAAATGCTATCCAAGGCTGACTAGCGGCATCCCATCCAGCATTACGAGCTAATCCAGGACCACCGTTTTCAGCCAGTGAAATCACCCTCACCAAAGGTGCATGCAGACGCTCCAACTCGCGTAGCAAGGCTAAGGTTCCATCCCCGCTTGCATCATCAATCAAAAAAATTTCAGTCGGCTTCAAGGACTGTGCCAGTACCGAGTCCAGAGCCCGCAAAACGGTTTCTCGGCAACAAAAGCAGGGAATAATGACTGAAATCAATTTTGATACACCGCAGCATCCATTGCAGCGAGGAAGCTGCGCTGGACTGATCCTGACTGAAATCGATCGTCTCTTACAATTCTTTTGCGATTTTGAACCAACGCCTTTTCAATAGCTGCGACCATCGATCCAACGTCATAAGGGTCAAACCAGCAAGCGTAGTCACCTGCCACTTCACGCATAACGGCCAAATCCGAGCATGCAAGCGGAGTCCCCGCTTCCATCGCTTCAAGACAAACCCGGCCAAAACCCTCACATAAGGACGGATAAACCACGGCATCGGCGGCACAGTACGCTAATCGCAGATCCTCTTCGGACAACCTACCTGCGAACCGGATCCGATCCCGCACCTTAAGTAGTACATTTTCCAAGGCGGCGCTCCAACGCGGATCTTGGCTACCCGTAACGAACAATTTCAAATCAGGATCTTTTTCAAACAAGAGAGATACCGCATTCAATAGGCGCGATGTGTTCTTACGGTACTCTGAGCCGCCTGAGTAGAGGAGAAAACGCCCATTGAGAGCGTGGCGACTCTTGAAATCGCTGACGTCTTCCACATCGACCGTTCGTGCGAAATGTTCGGGCACAGCGTTGTAGATGACGCTGATCTGCTCCAAAGGGATTCCGTACCGCTCCCGCAACTTGTTTTTACTGGTCTGCGAAACCGTCAACACATGCGATGCGCGACTTAGATTGCTGCAAAGTAAGGCCAAATAGTAGCTACGTATACGGCGGGGATAGACCCCTACCAGTTCATCAATGCAAAGATCATGTACCGTGATGACACTGGGCACCCCCTTTGGCATTCGGACATCGTGATACGGGCTCATCACAAGGTCTGGCTGCTGTCGCGCGACGGCTCGGGGAAACAACACATTGTCGTAATAAGGATGCCGCAATGGCCGAGGCAGCCACATCGGCCACGGAATGGACACATGCCCCCAGTTACCGCTACTAGGTAGAAAGTCTTGATCAAATGGAGGCCCCAGCAACAGAAAATGCGCATCCGTCCTGTGCTCTAACCAGGCAGCCAAAAGAGGCGCAAACCACTGTGCAATACCACCGCCATAAAGGGCGAGGTTTTTCGTGTCGATAACAATGATCAATTGAAAAACCCTGTTTTTTTATCAGGCAAGTACAAGGCACCCATCAGGTAAAGCAACCCAATGAAGCTCACACAAAAAACGGCGAAGGAAAGAGAAAGTCCCAAAATAATGTCAACAGCTGCATGAGCAGGCCCAATTTCGGGGGTCAGCCAGATTGAAACTAAAACAGCTAAACCAGCGCGCCAAGTCAAGCTCCAGCCTGCACGTACATACTTAATAGGATCAGACGTCCTACGTAAAAGCAGATACAGGATGATCATCAGGCCTATGGAGTTGCTCACTACCCAATGCCACCGTACCAATGGCACGCTACCTAACCACCCTGCTAGCAATACGATCCCGGAGCCAATGACGGCAACGCTGATGCCGCTCGCAGCTATCGCCCGTCCACGTCCTTGTGAAAACAGAATCCTGCTGAAAATAGTAAACAGGCTGACAGGAATGGCCGCGAAAACTGTCGCGCCAAACGCCTGGCTAGTCTGTGACACTGAGACTGAATCAAAAGACCCGCGGGCAAATAGCAGTTGCACAATTTCTACGGAAAAACGCTCAGCAAAGGTACAACAACCTAAAAGGACCAATACCATGGGCGCTACCACGCGAGCCGAGGATTCCAGCATAGCGTCAACCCCCTCATGCGTGGCTTGGGCTAAAAACTTTGGCCAAAGCAAATTGGCCAGAGGAATCGCCATCAAACTGATGAGCACATTTACCAGCGCCACGCTGTATTGATAAGAGGCCACCAAGCCGGGAAACAAGCCAAGCATAGTTACGCGCTCGCAAACCACGTAAGCTTGAGCAAAGAAGCAATTGACTAACAAAGCAGAAAATACCGGTCTAAAACGCGGCACGTTCCAAAGTTGCACAAACCCCTGCCAACGCAAGCGTATGCCTTCTCTGTACAAACCAAGTGCGGACACCGCCAAGATTGTGAATTGGCTTATGAGCAAGCTCAAGAGTAATGCCAACACGCCTATATGCCCGGCCAAAAGCCAAAGGCAAGTCAAGCCCATAACGGAAGACAGTAACCTCGCTACAGACTGGTAAATAGCACGATTAAAACTCAGCAGCAAACCGTTACAAGTTTCAGCCGTAGCATGAAGCACAAAGAATGGTAAGAATCCCCACAAAAGATTCATTGATTCAATTTGGTGTGCTCCAAACAAATTCAATACCGGTGCGGGTGTCAGCAACAACAGCGATATCGAAACCAAAGCTAACAAACCCTGCAGTGCCAACCCAGCTGTAAACAAAGTACTCGCACGTTCAAGATCCTGGGCAAAAGTCGTAAAAACTGGCAGAACGAGTGCCTCACGCAAAGGCTGCACATAAAACAGTAATAAATTCGCAGCGGCATAAAGCGCCCAATAGGCGTCAAGAGTAACCGAGGTACCAAAATGGTATGAAACTACCAGTTGATTACCAAAACTCAACACAAAACCGGCTGCCGAAAAGATAAAAAGAACGCCAAAGTTTTTTCGAAAACTAGTCATATTTGAACAAACACAATGCTGCCGAAACTAGCACAAAGTCACTAGTGTCCCAACGTTTACCATGAGACTTAACGTAACCTCATGATTTATTTAAATAAATCTGACTTTTCCCTTGTCCACGATTTGAATCGTTTTCCGGACTTGGGGCATGCTCGGCGGATCTCATCTGC
>JABMMM010000035.1 GCA_013205565.1 Alcaligenaceae bacterium
CTTGAGGCGCGGCCGTGGTAGCCGATTGGCAGCCACTTAAAGTTGGGTAAAAGGGGAGCATCAGGGCGCGAAATTTTGCCACCTGCTGTGGCGTGATGAATCGAGATATAAAAATCGGTGTAATCGCGAATTTGCGCGGGCAAGCTAAATTCGGCCTGCTTCTGTGGCACCAAAACCTGTTCGAACGTAGCTTGCGAGGGGCTGCGTTCACGTGCGCCGCGTGACAGCGCCAGGCGTAGCGCCGACCAGTGCGACTGACCAAGCGCCATCAGCGCGTTTAGCGTGGGCCCAGTGCAGGTGTTCAGCGCCTCGGCGGCCAGACCTGAGAAAGGCTTGAGCGCGGCTAACTGCGCCAGATCAATGATTTGATCGCCAAGCGCCACGCCGGGTCTGAAAGGCTCGCGGCTGGAGGTGCGGCGAAACACCGCAAACGGCAAATGCTGCACCGGAAACCCTATGTTCGTCTCGTTGGCGCTGGCAAGCCAACTTTTTAGAGAAGGGTCATGCGTTTCGTTCAGGTTGCTCATGGCGTGGGTCACTTTAGCTTTGAATGAGGGGTGGAGTTTTTGCGAGGATGTCGACTTTGCCGCCTGCCATACAGCGCTAGGGCTTTTGGCAGGTCGGACAAAAATACGTGGCGCGCTGGCCCTGCACAATACGTTTGATGACGCTGGTACAGACGCGGCAGGGTTGGCCCGCGCGCTCGTACACGGCCGCATGTAAGGTGAAATAAGCGCCAGCCTCGCCCGTTGCGTTGACATAGTCACGCAACGTACTGCCGCCCGAGGCGAGCGCATCGCTCAGCGTACTGCGAAGCGCGTCGACTAGCCGGGCGCACCGCGCGAGCGAGACTCGGGCGGCTTTGGTTTTTGGATGAATACGTGCCCGAAAGAGGCTCTCGGAGGCATAAATGTTGCCCGCCCCGACCACCACGTCGCCGGCGAGCAAGGCTTGTTTGATAGACACCTGTCGGCCTTGCAGACCGAGTCTGAGGTGGGCCGCATCAAAAGCGGGGTCAAAAGGTTCAATACCGAGCTTGCTGAGCAACGGATGCTGTTCGGCGGGCCCAGCGCTTTTAGGGTGCCACAGTACGGCGCCAAAACGCCGAGGGTCGTGCAGGCGCAGCGTGGCGTGTGCAAACTCCCACTCGACATGATCGTGTTTGCGCAATAATTCACCTTTCAGGACGCTGCGCAGAGAGCCTGACATGCCAAGATGAATCAGCTGTGTCCCTTGGTCAAACTCCAGTAACAAGTACTTGCCACGGCGCCGGCAGGCGCGCACAATTTGACCTTGCACCTGTTGCGGGAGCTCAGAGGGGATTGGCCAGCGCATACGAGCCTCGTGGATCACGAGGCGTTTTAACGTATGACCTGTTGCAACGGCGTCAATTCCGCGTCGGGTTGTTTCAACTTCAGGGAGTTCTGGCATGGGTGAGTGCTAACATCTCGAGAGGTCATCAGAGGATTGTGCCATCAACGAGGCGGGTCGCGTGAAGTCGTTTCATAAAAGCAGTTTGACAAAGATATCGTTAGGCCTTGTATTTGGTCTGTTTGGGGGCGTCTGGCTGGGCGCTGCGCAAGCACAAAGCGAGCTCAATAAAGGGTTGTCGCAGACTAGCCCCCTTGAAATCAAACCGCGTCTCTCAGAGCCCGCAGAAATTCACGTGCGCGCGGGGCAGTTGCCTGACGTCAGACTCACGTCTAACGTGGTCTTCAGGGTGTTAGCGGCCGAAATCTCCGCGCAGCGCTCGGCGTTTATTCCAGCGGCCAAAACCATGCTTGAGCTGGCGATTGAGGTGGGCGATTTGCGTTTGGCTCGGCGTGCGCTCGAATTTTATTTAGCAGGGGGCAACTTAACGGGCGCGCTTGAGTCGGTGCGCGTTTGGTTGCGCCTCGACCCCAAAGATGCCGAGGCGATTTCAACAGAAATGACGCTGGCTGCCGCTTCGGGTCAAACCAGTGGGTTGACCACGGCCTTGCGCAAACAAATTGATCAGGCACAAGACAAAACGGCCGCGATCGGGCAAGCGCTGAGCATTTTAGGTCGCGTGCCCGACAAACGCGCTGGGCTAGCGATTTTAATTAACGTGTTGCAAGAAAGCAGCGCGCGCAACACCTTGGCGGCTAGCATCGCGATCGCCGATCTGGCGCGTGCCGCCGGCGATGCGCCGCGCGCGCTCAGTGCTGCCCGCGAGGCGCTCAACATAGACCCGCGCTCTGAAGACGCGGCAATGCGCGTGTTTGAGTATGGTCTGCCTGTCGATGCCGCGCAGGCTTTTAAAGACGCCAGGGGCTTTGCGGCGGCCTACCCCTCGGCGCGGCGCTTGCGTCTTTTGTTGGCTACCCAGTGGGCTGAGCGGCGCGAGTTTGATCTGGCGATGGCTGAATTGGTGGCGATGGCGAAGCTAGCACCCGACGACATTGACTTATTGTTCATACAAGCGCAAGTCGCCTATCGTGCCAAGCGCTTACCTCAGGCGCGTGAACTGCTCGAGCAGTTTGTTAAGAGACAAACTGAAAACGAGCTAACCTCGCCGGCCAACGATGCAGAGGGTGCGACGGCGCTGACTGAGGCCTATCAGTTGCTCTCTCGCATCGCGCAAGAGCAAGGGTTTTATGATGATGCGGTCAATTTATTAGAAAAAATCGAAGATCCCTCGGCGCGGCACAATGCACGAGTGCGCCAGGCTGGGATTCGCGCCCAGCAAGGGCGCATTGAACAGGCCCTTGATTTGCTGGATTCAAGTGAGCCTCAGTCTGCTCAAGAAAAGCACCTGACCGCCTCTGCGGCGGCGCAGATTTTGCGTGATGCTAATCGACTGCCCGAGGCGATTAAACGTCTTGAGGCGGCTGATGTTCTTCTGCCCGACACCGTCGAAATCAAGTACGAACTGGCGATGCTCTATGAGCGTAACCAACAACTCAATGATGCCGAGCGGTTCTTGCGCCAGGTGATGGCGCTAGATCCGGGGCACGCCCATTCGTATAACGCGCTGGGTTACGCGTTGGCAGACCGTAATCAGCGCTTGCCTGAAGCACTGACACTCATCACACGCGCTCTTGAGATCGCACCCAATGACTCTTTTATTTTAGATAGCATGGGTTGGGTCAAGTTTCGGCTGGGCGATTACCCGGCGGCGGTGCAGTACCTTGAAAAATCATACCGCCTTCGCCCTGAGGTCGACGTTGCGGCGCACCTGGGCGAGGTGCTTTGGGTGCAAGGTAAGCGCGAGGAAGCGAAAGACCTCTGGAAGGCTGCCTCTGCAAAAGAGCCTGATAACGCCACGTTACTCGAAACGCTTAAACGCCTTGGGGTGCGACTTTGAGCGTTTTTAAAGATTTTGCGCGAAGACGCGCTTGTGCGGGTTTGCTGCTCTGCGCCTTCGTGCTGGGGCTTGCGGGTTGTGCAACGCAGGCGCCTCCCGAGCAGGCGGCGCCTGAAGGTAGCTTGTTACGAGTCGGTCGTTTTGCGGTCAAAACCGAAGAGCTCAATCGAGCGCCCGAGGCAGTGCAGGGTGGCTTCGTTTGGCGCGATACCACTGCACAACTGACGCTTGAACTCACAAATCCCTTTGGGAGCATTTTGGCTCGAGTGCTCGTGACCAACAACGGTGCCACGCTCGAGCGTGCGAATGGCGAAATCATTCAAACAACGTCGCCCGATAGCTTGATCGATCAAGCCTTGGGGCAAAGCATTCCGGTGCAGGGGTTGCGCAGCTGGTTGCGCGTGCAAAAAACTCCTCAGACTGGCATGCGCGTGCTTGAGAACGATGCGCAGGGGCGGATCGTCGCGTTTGAGCAAGATGGCTGGCAGGCGCGGCTCTCAAACTTTGACGCGCTCGGGCCACGGCTGATCAGTCTGCTGCGCGCGCAAGCCGGGCGCAATATCTCGGTTCGGCTGGTGGTCGATTAGTCGTGCTGTACGACCTGCCTGCCCCTGCTAAGCTGAATTTGTTTTTGCACGTCGTTGGGCGGCGCGCCGACGGCTACCATCTTTTACAAACCGTCTTTCGTTTGATTGAGCTGGCTGACCGAATCGATATTGATTTGCGCACTGACGGCAAAATCGTTCGTGAAACCGATATGGTGGGCGTACCCCACGATCAAGATTTGGTGGTTCGGGCGGCACGCGCCTTGCAGGCGCACACCGGTGTTACGCAAGGTGCCCAAATCAACGTACAAAAGAATATACCTGCAGGCGGTGGGCTGGGAGGGGGCTCAAGCGATGCAGCGACGGTGTTGATTGCCCTGAATCGGCTCTGGAACACGCGACTGAATCGGGAGACCTTGATGCGCCTCGGTCTTGCGCTCGGCGCAGATGTGCCGGTCTTTATTGCGGGTCAAAACGCCTTTGCGCAAGGAATCGGTGAGCAACTGACCCCCCTGCTGTTACCCCAACGCGCCTACTTGCTTGTCCAGCCGGCTCAAAGTGTGCCGACACTCGCTGTTTTCGGGGATCCGGATTTGACAAGAGACACCGATCCGGTCAAAATGACGGACTTTTCTGGGATCAAACTCTTTGATGAGTTTTACGGCGAAATTGATCAAAAATCAGGTTCTTCGCAAAGTTTTGGTCGCAATGATTTACAGCCCGTTGTACTTAAGCGCTATCCGGTGGTTCAGCAGACATTTTTTTGGCTTAAACAGGCCGATTTAAACGTTCGCATGACAGGCTCCGGAGCCTGTCTTTTTGCTGGCTTCGCAACCGTACAGCAGGCCACAGCGGCCCACCAGAAATTGCTCGCTAAAACGCGTACAGACTTTTCTAGTGCCGCCGTGGCGGGGGTGTTCAACCCGATCCAGTCGATGTCTGTCTGTGAGGGGTTGTCAGAACATCCGCTTCGGCACTGGGTTGATAGTTAGTTGGGGAGTCGCCAAGCTGGTTAAGGCACCGGATTTTGATTCCGGCATGCGAAGGTTCGAATCCTTCCTCCCCAGCCCCAAAATGTGTAGCTGCTGAACCCGTTTGCCTTTGGATACATCCCCACGAATACAAGGCTTTCGTTCAACGGCTTTTTTGTTTTCTGTTTGTTTAACTAACATTCTGTCACTGCGTCCACCATGGCCAACGATAGTTTTATGATCTTTACCGGCACAGCCAACACCCGACTGGCTGTCGATGTGGTTAATCATCTGGATATGTCTCTGGGCAAAATGTCTGTGGGACGCTTTTCAGACGGTGAGGTCATGGTTGAAATCAACGAAAACGTGCGCGGTAAAGACGTCTTCGTGCTTCAGCCTACCTGTGCACCTACCAATGACAACCTGATGGAGATCATGGTAATGGTCGACGCCTTGCGGCGCGCGTCAGCAGGTCGTATCACGGCAGCGATTCCTTACTTTGGTTACGGTCGTCAAGATCGCCGCCCCCGTTCCGCCCGCGTCGCGATCTCGGCCAAAGTCGTGGCCAACATGCTGCAAGTGGCGGGCGTCAATCGCGTGTTAACCATGGACCTTCACGCAGACCAGATTCAAGGTTTTTTTGATATTCCGGTCGATAACATTTATGCCGGCCCAATTTTGCTAGGTGATATTTGGCGCCGGAATCTGTCAAATCTGGTGGTGGTCTCGCCCGACATTGGCGGCGTTGTGCGCGCACGTGCGTTGGCCAAGCAGCTTGAGGCCGATCTGGCCATTATCGATAAGCGCCGGCCCAAGGCTAACGTCTCTGAAGTGATGAATATTATTGGCGAGGTGGATGGGCGCACCTGTTTAATTATGGATGACATGGTCGACACCGCCGGTACGCTTTGCAAAGCGGCGCAAGCGCTAAAAGAACGTGGTGCGGGCAATGTGTATGCCTACTGTACCCATGCCGTGTTGTCGGGCGGTGCGATCGAACGCATCCAGGCCTCTGAGCTCACTGAGCTTGTTGTGACGGATACCATTCCGTTGTCTGACGAGGTGCGGGCTTGCAGCAAAGTCCGCCAGCTTTCGTGTGCGGCGCTTTTAGGTGAGACCATCCTACGTATTTCAAACGCCGAATCTGTTAGTTCGTTGTTTATCGATTGAGGGAAGGCCGGCTTAGGCTGGCTTAAAAAATTTGCAGGCGACTGGTCGCGGTGGTCTGCAACATCACTGCTCGGTGTCGGGCAGTGCATTAACCGGGTGTCTGACACCCACTTTGGAGTCTTCCATGCAATTTAATGCAACCCCACGCAGCGTACAGGGAACGAGTGCGAGCCGCCGCCTGCGCCGTGCGAGCCGTGTCCCAGCCATCGTTTACGGTGGCAAAGAGCAGCCCGCTAATATCGAACTCGATCACAACGAGATTTACCACGCCTTGCGTAAAGAGTTATTTCACTCATCCATTCTTGACATGCAGCTTGAGGGCAAAAGCCAACAAGTGTTGCTGCGTTCAGTGCAGTGGCACCCCTACAAACAAATCGTCATGCACATCGATTTTCAGCGCGTCGATGCGAATCAAAAACTGCACACTAAAGTGCCCTTGCACTTTACCAATGCCGAGACTTCGCCCGCCGTCAAAATGAGTGCAGCTATTATTTCGCATCTGTTTACCGAGATCGAAGTGACTTGTCTGCCAGCTGATTTGCCTCAATTTATTGAAGTGGACCTCACCAACTTGGTGGCGGGTGCGTCAATTCATTTGGCCGACATTACACTACCCAAGGGCGTGACGTATCTTGCACACCGTGGCGATGTCAATCCTGTGTTGGTAACAGCCTTAGTCAAAGGTGGCCCAGCCGATGACGCAGAAGATGGCAAGCCTGCCGCAGGTGCTGCTCCAGCCGCAGGTGCGACCCCAGCCGCTTGAGCGAGTCGTGTTTAGGTTCTGCCAAGAGCCTGTATTTTTAGTTATCTTTAACAAAACCCCCATCCAAGCTTTGCGCCGGTGGGGGTTTTGCTTTCTAATGCAAACATGTCGATACCCATTAAATTGATTGTTGGCCTGGGCAACCCAGGTAACGAATACGCAAAAACACGTCATAACGCTGGTTTTTGGCTGGTGGATGACATCGCAAGCGATTTAAAAACAAGCTTCGTGCACGAAAAAACATTTTTTGGTCTGGTGGCAAAAACCCGTGTTGCCAACGACCAGGTGTTTTTAGCCAAGCCGCAAACGTTTATGAACAAGTCAGGGCAGTGCGTAGGCTCGTTGGCACGTTTTTATAAGCTCGCCCCAGAAAACATCTTGGTGCTGCACGATGAGCTCGATTTGATGCCCGGTCAGGTGAAGGTCAAGCAAGGCGGTGGCCACGCCGGCCATAATGGCTTGCGCGATATTGAAACGGTGTTGGGGAGCGCAAATTTTTGGCGGTTGCGCCTTGGCATCGGACACCCTCGCACTTTGTCTTTAGTGCAAGAGGTCGCAGATTTTGTATTGCATGCGCCGCGCCGCGAAGATCAAACTGCTATCGATGATTGCGTGACCCGTTGCCGTGCGGTGATCCCATCGTTTTTATCTGGCGAGTTTTCTAAAGCCACGGGGCAATTGCATCGCGACAACCCTGCATGACGGCGCAGCGGTTTCGCGAAGACTTTAAGCAGTTTTTGCTGTTTGTGCGGCGGCCAAGTCTTGCTAGGCGGGTGCCGCGTAGCTTGTCGGTCACGGGCTGGTTGGGTGACTGGTGGCCCAATATTCGCTTGCCTCGCTTGCTGGCTTGGGCGGCAGCACTTTGGGTGCTCAACATCTTGGTGCTGGGCCCGCTCGTGTTGGTTGTGTTTGAACTCAGTGGTGCGACGCATCGCATCAGCGTGCATAACTTACCTTGGTTGCAGGCCATTTTATGGGCGCCCATTGTCGAAGAAATGCTGTTTCGGTTTGGCTTGCGCCGGCCTGTGATGGCGCTCGGACTGGTGCCCTTGATGGTGTTTGTTTTGCTCAATGGCGTAGCGTGGTGGGCGAGTAGCTTGTTGGTATTGGCGGTGTTGACCGTCTGGTGGCTAAGCGCGCGCACGCATACGCCGAGCGTCAACGGCTACCAATGGTTGCGCCGCTATCGCGCGGCGTTTCCGTGGGTGTTGCATCTATTGGTCTTAGCGTTTGCTGCGCTTCATATCAAAAATTTTGTCTTTGACGAGATGGCCTGGTGGATGATGGTGGTGTTGGTTGCACCACAATGGGTGACGGGGTTGGTATTGAGTTGGATCCGCGTGCAACGCGGCATCGGTGCAGCCATGCTGTTGCACGGCCTGTTTAATGCAGGGCCTTTAAGCGTGGCTTGGTTGGCCTTGCAGCTGTTGGGTGATCTGGGCTAGTAAATTTTTAAAACGAGCAGCCATTTTAACGACAGCGACTAATTTCATTGCCGCTTAAGTGACTGCTGCCCCAGCACATACTGCTCACGCAACTGTCGCTTAAGTGTTTTGCCGATTTCATTGCGCGGCAGATCTGCAATCAACAGCAGGTCAGCCAAGCGCTGCGTTTTGCCTAAACGCGCATTCACCCAAGCGAGTAGCGCCTCTTTCGTAATAGTTGCTGTTGGGCGCAATACAACGTAGCCCACTGGGGTTTCGCCCCAAGCACGCGAGGGCACACCGACCACAGCTGCTTCGGCCACCTCAGGGTGTTGCTCTAACTCTGCTTCAAGGTCGCTTGGATAAATATTAAAGCCACCCGAAATCACCATATCTTTTTTTCGGTCTGACAAAATCACAAAACCGTCTTCGTCAAAGCGACCGATATCACTGGTGCGGATAAAGCGTTTGCCGGTTGAATCAAACCATTCAATCTCGCGGGTTTTTTCAGGCAAGCCGTGATAGCCCTTCATCATGGCTGAAGCACTCCCGACAATCTCGCCCGTTTGTCCTGCGGGCACTTCGACCCCGTTGTCATCGATCAGTCGAAGATCATGCCCTGCCGACGGTTGGCCAATCGTGTGAAGTTTATTTGGATGTAGGTGGGCTTTCAGCTCGCAGCGCACGCCGCCCTCGGTCATGCCGTACACATCATTGAGTTCGCCTGGCCAACGCTGCAAGACCTCCGCCTTAAGCGCGGCACTAAAGGGCGCGCTGGTTGAGCCTTTGATGCGCAGTGAAGATAAATCATGCGCATCAAAGGTTGGGTCGTCTAGCAAACGCTGATACTGCACCGGCACCATTACGGTGTGCGTGGCGCGGTGGCGCGTGGCCAGGGCAAGATACTGACGCGTGTCGAACTTGCTCATCAGAACAGCCGTGGCGCCGAGTGCCAAGCCCGGCAAGAGAGGTACTAGCGTTGTATTTGAGTAAAGCGGGGTAGACAGCAGCAAAACCGACGCAAAGCCGATGCCGTTGGCTGCCGCGCGCTGGGTCTGCGACCAGCGCATTGAACACGGCTGCACAATGCCTTTGGGCACACCGGTCGTGCCCGACGAGTAAATCAGATTGAAGGCCCGCTCAGGGTCGTTGGCGACAGGCGCGGGGTTGGCCTGCGTACCTAACCAGTGCGGCCAACTATCGGAGCCGACCGTCAGATCAAGCCCGATCTTTTTGAGCGCAATTGGCGCCTCGCCGGCCTTGGCCGCAGGAATAAAGCCTTCAAGATCCCACGCGTTGGCGACAGATTGATCAAGAAACAACCACTGCGCGCCAGAGTTTGCCAGCATCCCCGTCAGGTTTTGAGCGGTTGCCGAAGGCGGCAAAGGCGTCATAACGCCGCCGGCACGCAGCACGCCAAAATACAAGACAACGTATTCAAGCGAAGTACCCGCGCAGGCTGCAATCACATCCCCAGGTTGCACGCCGTCACGCTGCAGACTAGCTGCCGCGCGCGACACTAACTGGTCAAACTCGCGATAGTTCAGCGTGACCCCATTTAGAATCAGCGCCGGGTGCTTGGGGCGTTGTTGCGCCACGGCGCTTAGGCAGTCGGGCAGTGAGCCGTTCGGCTGGGCTAAGAGGTCAGGTAAGTTCATGGGTCAGCGAGCGACAGTCATAGAGCGGTTAAACTCACATTCTATAAGCAGTCTTCACTTACTAGATTTTCGGGATTCTCATGGCTCTGCAATGTGGCATCGTTGGTTTGCCCAACGTCGGCAAATCAACCCTTTTTAATGCCCTCACCAAGGCCGGCATCGCCGCTGAAAACTATCCTTTTTGCACGATCGAGCCCAACGTGGGCGTGGTCGAAGTGCCGGACGCCCGCTTAGGTAAGCTCGCCCAAATCGTCAACCCCGAGCGCATCTTGCATGCCACGGTTGAGTTTGTGGATATCGCAGGCTTAGTGGCAGGCGCTAGCCAAGGCGAAGGCTTGGGTAATCAGTTTTTGTCACACATCCGCGAAACCAACGCCATCATCAACGTGGTGCGCTGTTTTGAAGACGACAACGTCATCCACGTCGCGGGCCGTGTCGATCCGATTTCTGATATTCAAGTGATTGAAACCGAGCTTGCCTTGGCCGATATGCAAACCGCTGAAAAAGCCTTGCATCGCCATCAAAAAACCGCACGCTCGGGCGATAAAGACGCACAAAAAGTTGTCGCGATTCTTGAAGTTGTGATCAAACAATTGGACGATGCGCAACCGATTCGTGCGCTCGGTTTGTCAGACGAAGACATGGCCTTGATTGCGCCCCTGTGCTTTATCACCGCCAAGCCCGCCATGTATGTGGGCAA
This sequence comes from Alcaligenaceae bacterium, assembly GCA_013205565.1. Taxonomy (GTDB): domain Bacteria; phylum Pseudomonadota; class Gammaproteobacteria; order Burkholderiales; family Burkholderiaceae_B; genus Zwartia. The sequence goes on from JABMMM010000035.1 coordinate 10,560, forward strand.
CGTGAGTGACCGTGGCTTTACAAACAACCCGATGCTCGATAGCCTGACCGCATACGCCACTGCCCGCAAGGCGCCAGTCGTGGCGATTTGCGCCTCGATCGAATCCGAAATTGCAGAACTCCCTGATGAAGATAAGGCAGTTTTTCTTGAAGACATGGGCATGCAAGAACCAGGCTTAAACCGCCTGATTCGCGGCGCCTTCACTTTGTTAGGTTTGCAAACCTATTTCACCGCAGGCGTGAAAGAAGTCCGCGCGTGGACAGTACCCATCGGCGCCACCGGCCCCCAAGCCGCTGGCGTGATCCATACCGACTTTGAGCGCGGCTTTATTCGCGCACAGACGATTGCGTATGAAGATTTCATTACCTTCAAAGGCGAGCAGGGCGCCAAAGAAGCCGGCAAGATGCGGGCTGAGGGTAAAGAGTACGTTGTGCAAGATGGGGATGTGATGAACTTTTTGTTTAACGTTTAAACACGCTGGTTAAACTACCCCCCGATGATCTCGATTGTCGGGTGCAGGGCCTCTTCGGAGGCCCTTGCTTTTTCTAAGTAAGGTTTTGGAAACCAAAATTCGAACCCTTCAATGCACTGATGAACCCTCGAGTGATCCAAGTTAAAGGTCTTGTATTAATTTCGTGCTAGTCTCAAAGCGATTCCTTCGCAGCAAAATCTAGCATGACTCTTGGATAGTGTTCATGAAAAAGACACGTTTGTTGATGGTAGCAATGGTTTTGAACTTGATATCACTTGGCTCCGCGCATGCTGATGGAAGTTCTGAACCGCCACTCCAGGAAAGCGTGCCCGAGCCGCTTGTCCCGGTACAAACAAATAAGAATTTCGGAAATGTTTACAAAGGACCTAGCTACGGTAACGCCGGTCGTTTAGGCGGTGTCTATCAAGCGGACTTGCTTGGCCCGGGTAGTCGCGATCAAATCATTTTAGGTCGTCAAAGCGTAGGAGATACGTCTGGTACCCAAATCAGTATCCTCAGTTGGGACCGCGGTAACTTGGTCAATACGACCTCAGCGTGGATGCCGGGCGGGATCAACCGCATTGTCGGAACTGAACCAAGCGTGCAATTTGCTGATTTTTTTAATACCGGGCGAACTGATATGTTTGTCGCGGCCGGTTGGGATGCGCCTGGACCGGGCAACAGTCAGCTGTTTCGAAATGTAGGCGGTAGGTTTGAGCGAATCACAATCGAGTCGAAGGCTTGGGGACACGGTAGTGATGTCTATGATTTAAATGGTGACGGCTTCAAAGATATCATCATCGCTGACTATGGACCCAATACAACCTTTGCGATTAATAATAAGGTGAATGGGTTTACAAGCCTTGTGCAGCGAAACCCTAACAGTGGGATCTACACGGCATCAAGCATAGCTGCCGGCGATTTTCTTGGAAATGGTTCGGTCACCCTTGTGGCAACCGACATGGGACCAAACTGGGGTCGCAATACCCTGCACAGTTTTGCGATAGCGGGTGCTGGTGTGGATACACCGCAAATCAGTGTGCTGCCTACTCCGCGGTTTCAGTTGCCGAAGTGGGCAGCAGCGGGCTTTGGTGAAAATCTAGCGGGCGGTCGGCGTGTGAGCCATGATGTCCGCGCGTTGAATTTTGACTTCAATGGCGATGGCAGACAGGATGTCATCGTGATGAGTCGACCCTGGAAGACGAATGGGCAGTGGCCACAGTTTAGCGAAATACAGTTTTTAAAAAATAATGGCAGCGGAAACTTTGTTGATGTGACCGACAGCACAGTGGTTGGGTACAACACAAGTATGCCGGTTAGTTACAACCCTAGATTTGTTGACCTAAATGGAGACGGCCTGCTCGACATTTTGCTGCCTCAACAGGCGTTCGGCTCGTCAAATGGAACTCAGTTGCTACTGCGCACGCCTGGCGGTCAATATATTGCGGCCTTTACACAAATTTTTAATGAATTTGGTGCCGCTGCCGCATCCGCCGGGAAGGGTAGCACTGGTGCCAATGGCAATGTCATCACGATGGTGAATGCGCCAAACGGTAAAACCTATCTAGTGAGTTTTAATCTTCAGGGTGTTGCCTATTTGAGCGAAGTTGGATCGACCGGCACGATCAGCGCGGCGGGGATAGAGTCCTTAATAAAAGGTAAGTGGCCTTGGTTGTCGCAGCAACAAGTTGCGACTGCTATTCAAAGCACCTCGACGACCTACAACGGCTTTACCGTGATTGATTCAGACGCTGCGCTTAGACCGGTCGGGGATTTGGGTATTCCGTTTGCAGGGCGTTCGGTGCGTGCGTTGAATGGCGGTATCAGTGGCGTCAAGACAGGCGACATGTTTGTCATCGGACTAGACAGCCTTGGGCGCACCTTTCAGATTGATCTACAGCCGATGACGCAACGGGGGTTCAATGGCTTTGAGCGAAGCACACAGCAATTAGATCAACACTACTTGACCTCTCACGCTGAGTACTTGGTGAGCGGACCGATCAATACGTCTGGCAATGTCAGAGTCGGGGTTGATGCGCTTGCCGCGCAATCATTTGGCCGCGATAGCTTTACCGGCAATCATTTCATGCCAATGCAGCAAAGCGTTAGGCAATTCACGGCTGGCATTCCCAGTGTGTACCAAAGGGGATATTGGAATTTTGGCACGCAATTTACGGCCTTAAATAACAATCCGTTTCTGAGCATGAGCGGCACCTTTGGTTTCGTCAATAGCTCGAAAATCATTGATAACGTTGTTAGCTATCGCCATCCTAGTGGCTTCTCTGCAACGGCCAGCCTGATGCACGTCTCTACAGACTTTAAGCCAGGGCTCGTAACAAATATTAGTGACATGCTTGCGACGTGGGCCGAGGTGGGGTATCGATCGATGAGCTGGGTCAAAAGTAGCGACATCGGCGTCTACGCAGGAGTCATGCCCTACTTATTGTCGGGTAGTGTGACAGCAAACATGCCGACAGCGGTTGATGACCAAGGGAATATCGCTTACACAAAGCAGACGATGGCCGTTCAAAACAACCCAACCCCTTATGCACGACTCATGTACAGCACGGCACTAACCAGCAACACTACGTATCGTGCTTCTGGCATGTATATGGCTAATGGACAGTACCGCTTCATGCATGAGCTGCGATTTTCATTTAACTAAGGGTGATGTTTTGGCACGTTGCCCTCGGCAACCGAGTGGATGTCTTACAGATGCGTTCAGAGCGTTTCTAGTTAAGACCTTTATCCATAGGCTGTAAAACGGGTATGAAAATAAGAAAGTTGTGTGCTCCGTCAACGATGATGCTACGTGCAGATAACTTTTCTTGTTTAACGCCTAGGTAGTAAAATGAAACTACTCCCCTGCCGGTTTCGACTGTCAGGCGCAGGGCCTCTTCGGAGGCCCTTGCTTTTTCTAATGAGAGTGTTAGCGATTTGGATCCTTTTTTATAGAACGATTGTCAGCAAGAGTGCTCTCCTTGCTGCTTGCGACGGTTGATTAATTTAAGAAAGTATTCTTTGCTAAAGGGTTCGCCTGGCTCGGAGGCAGCGCCTTCGAGCAATTGATCTCTGAGC
>JABMMM010000036.1 GCA_013205565.1 Alcaligenaceae bacterium
CAACCCAAGCTTAATAAACACCCCTATCGGCATAGCGCTATGCCGATAGGCGGATTTAGCGGGACTTGTGGTCTCTCAAGTTTGACACTTGCAGCAGCATTTTCCATTGTTTATTCACTAAAAATACTTGAGGAATCAACACGTTAGCGAATGTACGCTCTTGGGTGGTCAAAGAGGTACCCTTGTTGGCAGAGCCTGGCGTCTGGGAGGCCATCGTTCAGGCTGTTTCAAAATGACTAACTGGACTGCTATACGAAAGTACGCGTGAATGCTCAACGAGGCTCAGGATGCACCAGCGCCTGCCAAGTTAGATATTCTGACCGGCGCAGTCTATATCGGGCGATGTTCCCTTCGTGCAGGTGGCGTAGTGCGTCAGTCAGCATTTGAATGAAGGCATCGCGATCAACCTCATGGACGAGATCACGCGCTACTTGGGAAATCACGTTAGCCTGTGGTTTTAGTTGTTCTTTGACAACCGTTTGAACCGCTTTGATGAGCGTCTCACGGTACTTAATTTTTAGCGGATCGGGCTCGACCATGGTTTGCGTGATGGCCAAGTAACGCTGGCAAGAGCGTTCATACGCCCAAACAAACACGTCACGCAACAAATCAACTTCGTTGAGTTCGTAAACGCCCAAAGTGCCCTCGATGTAGGCACGTTCCGGAACATCAATGAAAGACAATGGGCAGAGGTTATTCTTGAACAGCGAAATGTTGGCACCGATACGCGAGACACGCTTACTCACATCTTCAAACGGCTGCAAATACGGCAATTGCACCATTAGAAAAAAAGCCTGCTCGAACGGATCGGGAATGGCGGCCACCTTGTTCAACAATTGCTCAAAGCAATCTTCGATGACTTGCGGCAAAGCTGCTGGGTGAAACACAGTGCCGGAGATGTCGACAGTCCGTCGACGTAGCCGTCCACTGGCTTGCGGGTCCCGCATCAAGTCCTGTGACAACACTGCGTGGAGGTTTTTGAAAGTGAAGGCATCAAAGCCCACCTCATCAGCATCCTCGATTAGCATCTCAATGGCAGCTTTGTGGTTCAGGATCATCTGCGTTTCGATGGCATCCTTGCCCTGGGCTATTTGTCCCAACTCAATCAGATTTTGAGTGTCAAGCCGACTGTAGGTGTTACCTTCCAGTTTTGATGAGGCCCATGACAAATCAACCAGCAAGCGGCTTAAGATATCTCGGGCGTAGGTGCCCGCTGGTCGTTCGTTAGCCGATGTGCGCCCCATGTCGTGCAGCTGACTGCGTAATGACTCTGAGAGGTAAAAAGTTTGGCCGGGCTGGTAGGTCTCCAAGAATTTACGCTGGTAACCTACAGGACGGCGGTGCATCAGCGGCAGTCGAACTTGATCGCGAATGCGAGCGCCCTCGGGGGAGACAGAGACGTACAGTTCTGCCTCGGCCACGCCCACATAGACTGCCTCGGCAACGCCACTGAGCGCAACAACCACCCCTGATGCAAACTTGTAGACCAACGCAGTGCTTTCTCCCTCGGAGACCAAGCGCTTCGTTTCAATGAGTTTTTGCAATCGCCGTTGCAGCGTACGACGGTTGAGCTTGGCGTTTTGACTGCGTGCCATCTCCGCCTCAATGTCGGAGATGCCAATACCGTTTGGGTGAGCCGCAACGATAGATTCAATCACTTGGAGCTCTTCACTTGGTGTGATGCGCGGCATTGGTTGACCTTTCATTCGGTGAGTCGTCGGGTAATGACATACAGGAGCGACATTGCACGACAGTATTTGTCGTAATTTTGTCGCTCAATGTGTCACGCGTCAAGAAAATACTGTCGCCCAATGTCAGGGTGTTCGCGCCGACATCAGATTGCCCCAGATGCCGATTTCTAGTGACCCAGCGCGGTGCCGTCTCATTCGCTACTGGGCGCGGGATGGAGGTCCATGATGGTGGGTCAGTCAATCGCCGGCATCTGGGGCAAGCTGACGTCGACGCTAACAGCCTGAGATTTAACCCAGTTGCAAAATTCACCAATTAGGTTATCATCAATTGCATGGAAAAAGGCAATCACTGCCAGCTGCCAGCTGCTGACGGTTATCGATGACGTTTTGATCGTTTCTTTCAAGGAGCTGTGACCATGAAATGCCCATGCTGCGGAGCGGCTGAACTGATCCACGACACCCGCGATATGCCCTTCATCTATAAGGGGGAAACTACCACCATCCCAGCGGTTACGGGCGACTTTTGCCCGGCCTGTGGCGAAGTGGTCCTGAACCGTGAGCACGGGGACCGCTATAGCGAGTTGCTGGGTCAGTTTCAGCGTCAGGTGAATGCGGCCTACGTCGACCCTGACTACATTGCCAGGGTGCGCAAAAAGCTCGACCTGGATCAACGCCAGGCCGCAGAAATATTCGGTGGTGGCGTCAATGCCTTCTCACGCTATGAGAACGGCAAGACCAAGCCGCCCTTGTCCCTGGTGAAGCTACTCAAAGTGCTTGAGCGTCACCCCGACTTGCTCAACGAGGTCAGAGCTACCTGACTTTACCGCCCATTCAACGCCCTTAATAACTGGGGCGATGTCGCAATGAACCATATGCCTGCTGTTGGGCTCGCCCGTGGCGCGGGCACCGAACTCCAACTGTATCGACGCCGCAGCGTAGCCAGTGCCTGTTTTAACCGCGCGATAGTCAATGATCAGCTTTTCGCTGCCCTTGACTCAGACAACAGCCACCTCGCTGACGGCGCGTGCCATCCAACTTGGCATCGCAGCGCGAGCGGCGCGCATGGCCTCCCATTCGGCCGTGGAC
>JABMMM010000037.1 GCA_013205565.1 Alcaligenaceae bacterium
GGCTGGACAGTCGATAAGGCGCAGTCGTTTCGTTTGTTAGACGCGTTGGTCGAGTCTGGCTTAAATGCGTTGGATACTGCCGACGTGTACTCGTATTGGGTTTCAGGTAACAACGGTGGTGAGTCTGAAACCATCATCGGAGAATGGCTAAAGGCCCGAGGTCGTCGTCATGATGTGATGATTTTTTCTAAAGCCGGCATGGAGATGCCAGGCATCGGCAAGGGTCTATCTCCTCAATACCTGACACGTGCGATTGAAGATTCGCTTAAGCGGCTGCAGACGGATGTGATCGACTTATTTCAGTCGCATCGCGATGATGAAATCACACCCCACGAAGAGACTCTGGCTGTTTATGACAAACTGATTCAGGCGGGTAAGATTCGTGCGATTGGGGCGTCTAATTATTCAATCGTGCGTTTTAAACAGGCCTTAGAGGTTAGTGCACGAACCGGTTTGCCGCGCTATGAAACCATGCAGCCGCATTACAACCTGCTCGAGCGCTCGATAGAAGCCGATCTCTTGCCGCTATGTGCCAGCGAAGGTGTGAGCGTCATCCCTTACTACGCGCTGGCTTCTGGTTTTCTATCCGGCAAATATCGAACTGAGGCTGACTTCAGTAAAAGCCCACGCGGTGCGCGAGGCGCCGGAAAGTATCTGGATGCTAAGGGACTGAAAGTACTAGCAGCACTTGACGCCGTTGCTGACCGCTATCGCACCACGCCTGCGCAAGTTGCAATTGCCTGGTTCAAAGGGCGCCCAGGGCTAGCGGCACCGATTGCGAGCGCAACCACGTTTGAACAATTGGCAGAGTTAGTGCAGGCTGCCGCGCTGGTGTTAGACGCCGGCGCGATTGCACAGTTAGATGCGGCCAGCGCTTGAGTGAGGTTGTCGTGCTACTCAGGAGTGATACCTGATTTTTTGACAATATCCTCTGCCTTGATCAGTTCGCTTTTTAACAGTGCAGCTAACTCGGTAGGGCCGCCAATCATTGGTTCGGCTCCGGCACTCTGAATTTTTTTGATGGTCTCGGGGTCGCGTAAGACTTCAGCGACAGCGTTACTGAATATTTGTCGGATTTTTAAAGGCGTATTTGCAGGAGAAAAAACTCCCAACCAAGCGGCGTACTCAAAACCGGGTAGGCCCTCTTCAGTCAAGGTTGTTAATGCTGGTGCTCCTTGATATCTAGAAAGGCTAGTGGTACCAAGAGCCTTGAGTCGTCCCGCCTGTATATGGGGAAACGCAATCGCAATAGGCTCGCAGACCAATTGAATTTGCCCACCAAGTAAATCATTTAAGGCCTGTGTTGAGCTTTTGTAATTGACCATTTGAAGATCAATATTAGCCATTGACTTGAGCATCTCGACACAAATTTTCGATCCGCTGGTACCGGTGCCGTAATTCAACTTTCCGGGTTGGGCCTGTGCCAGCTTGATAAGCTCTTTAAGGTTGTTTGCCGGAATCGCTGGGTGAATCACAATGACGTTAAAAAAATTCTTCATTAACATCGCAACCGGCTCAAGGTCTTTGGTCGGATGAAAGGGTAACGATTTTCTCAGATAGAAGTTGGCCGCTAGTGTGGTACTTGAACCAAGCACAAAGGTGTAGCCATCTGGCGCAGATTTTGCACCCGCATCGATTCCGATCACCCCTTCGGCTCCGGGTCTATTCTCGATAAACACGGTCTGTCCGAGTCGTTCGCTCAGTTTGACGGCGACGGCGCGAGCACTAACATCGGTCGCTCCGCCGACGCCTAGAGGCGAAATAATCTTGATGGACTTATTTGGATAAACGTCTTGCGCCCTCGCACACGTTGTGGCGCAGACAAATGCCAAACCTAGCAGAAAATGTAGAGATCTAATTGCTTACATGGTGTCTCCTTGAGAATACGGCTGGAAGCTGAGTTTAAATTTACTGGTCGCGAACATTTGCCTCTTTAATAATCCGGCCCCATTTGGCCAGATCTTTGATCACGAGAGCGTCCATCTGCGCTGGTGTCATGGGCATCATGTCGTAGCCATCGGCTTGGATAGACTTAATCAGGGCGGGGTCTTTCATGACCTCGTTAAACGCAGGAACAAGCTTGGCCATGACCTCAGCCGGCAGAGCTTTGGGGCCGACGATGCTAAACCAGATCGCGGCGTCAAAGCCTTTGTAGCCTGACTCGTCAAGGGTTGGTACGTTTGGCAGCATGATGCTGCGTGTAAGCGACGTGACCGCCAAAGGCTTGAGTGCACCCGCTTCGATTTGCGTGGCCGCTGCACCTAAAGATGAGAACAAAAAGGGCACGTGTCCGCCCAACACTTCAACCACGGCTGGGTTGCCGCCTTTATACGGCACATGCGTGATATTTAGACTTTCAAGCTTGTTGAGTTGCTCGCCGGCTAAGTGACCGACTCCACCAATCCCTGACGTACCGTAGCTCCATTTTGCCGGGTCTTTTTTGGCCAACGCAATCAAGCCTTTAATATCTTTAGCAGTCGAATCTGGACGCACCACAATGACCGTGCCACCGCCCGCAATCATGGCGATATTCGTAAAGTCTTTCAGTGGATCGTAGGCAAGCTTGCGCAGATTAGGCAAAATCACCATCGGGCCCGAGTCGGTGATGTGCAAAGTATAGCCGTCGGGGTCAGCTTTGGCTGTGATGTCCATCGCAATCGCGGCACCTGCACCCGGGCGATATTCCATAATGAAGGGCTGGCCGATAATCTTTGATACGCGTTCAGCGATAGGGCGAATCAGCTTGTCGGCCGCACCACCAGCCGTGTAGCCGATGATCATTTTGATCGGCTTGTTCGGGTATTGTGCGAGCGCGGCTTGGGGCAGAGCCATCAGGCCAAGCAGGGTGAGAGGCAACACAAGCGATGTTTTAAAAC
>JABMMM010000038.1 GCA_013205565.1 Alcaligenaceae bacterium
AGATGATACGGCTCGTAAAATTTTCATAGTCTATGAAAATATGTGCGATGGCAGCTAGGCCCATTGCCAATAACAGCATATCGTACGAGCGAGCAGCAACGCCGCCACTCGCCCGAGAGGGATAAAGCAGGAATACCAACCCCAATGCGAAGATTAGATGCGTTCCACGAAAGATGACGGCTTCGGGTGGCCCAAAACCGGCGACATACATGTGATACAACGACATCATCACCGCTAGCATGGTGATCAGCGCCTTAAGCGCAGGTGACGCAGGGTTAATCGCAATACTTTCGTCAGAGATTACCTGTTGCATAGAGTTAGTGCCCTGTTGTGGCTATCTATTGAAAACCACTTACAGTGCGCCAACTTCTTTGTAGTATTTCAATGCACCCGGATGCATAGGAACGCCGATATCAGTGGCCATCGCTTTTGGCGTGAGGCCGTCAATTGACTTGCTAACGGCGACCAGAGCTGGAACGTTTGTTGCAATAGCTTTTACCATTTCGTAAACCGTTTTTTCTGGCATGCTGCACGCAACAACTACGTGCATCAAGTAGCTAATGGCAGAAACGTCTTGAGTTTGTTTCGGATAAGTGCCAGCTTTAATAATTAAACGGTTATACCCAGAATTTAGATTTTTTACATAAGCCATCGTTTTATCATCGACCGGCACAAGGTTGACGTCGCGACCACTCGCCAAGTCCATGATGGCCGAGGCAGGGGAAGTCGTGCCAAGGGTGAATACTTGCGCATGACCGTCTTTCATTAAGGACACGGCATCTGAATAGCTCGCCTGGAAGTTCACCTTCGATAGGGATTTATAAGACATATCGTTTGCTTGCAAAATCAGATCGGTGAGCAATTCACCAGTATTGCCTTTAGGCTGTGTGACAAGCGACTTGCCTTTAAGATCTGCGAACGATTTCACATTGGCTGACTGCAACGCAACAACTTGAAATAGTTGCGAATACAAACTGCCCATATTGCAGACCTTGGTGACTTTCTGTTTATATGGAGGGCGACCCGCCAAGCCATCCACCGTACTGCTTGAGTTACCAAAACCTAGTTGTACTTTACCTTCATCTACGCCTCGGACATTCGCAATACCAGCGCCCGGCGTTGCAGTGACTTGTAGGCCAGGTATCGATTTTTCCCATAGACCTTTTAGCGCGCCACCGAGCGGTACCCACACCCCACCTTGCGGGCCCGTCATGAGCGTCACCTGTTGCGCCATGCTCGGTGCCACGATGAATAATGCAGCACACGCAGTCGCCGCAGAAATTTTTAATTTGATTGAGTTCTTCATGATTTTTCCGATACGTAGCAGTTCTTTAGTGAACAGGTTTCAGGATAGATACAGGATAGATACTGAGTGTTCAGTCACGCTGGAAGTAAACACTCTTCAATAAGTCTACACGCTACGACTAGTTGCTAGACGCTTTAGAAACAAACAATAGGGTTTATCCCTACACAGAAGACGGTGATGCCTCGCTGCGAATGCAGACCTAGGACAACAAGAAGCAGCGAATGCGTCATGACCCTGGCGCCTTGCAGTCGGCATTCCCAAAACGTTGCACGCACAACTGGCGGGTACAGCTACGCATGACGGCATCGCGTGGTTCAGCGTTGGTGTCGATAAACTCTAAAGACTGATATGCACGGTACTCGTTACGCATCTCAGGCTGGCATCTTGTTTTTACGCGATTATCTTCGGTACGACTTTCGCATGTTGACCTGCCCGTTGGCACTGCGATGACCGTGGTGCGTGGCACGAACACCTGTATCGTATTGGGTGGAAATTGCCGGTATGCACTAGGCGAACATTCGTCTTGCGCCTGCAGGTATTCTCTCGTCACGCAACCAGAAAGCAATAGCAAAATGCAAAGCAATATTATTTTCACGACATCTCTTTAGTGCGACTAGGGGCGATCTCCGCCAAGCTTTTGTGTCAAACCGGGTGGATTTGAAAAGGTTTTTCTGAAAGCTGATTCCCCTGCATTTGAAAACTTCAAGCCAGCCTGTTTGACCGTCTCGTTACTAACTTTGTGCAAGGGCGTATAAAACGGATGGTGGTGTTCGATAAACGGGTTATTGCGCGCCGCGTTATAACAAAAGATCACGGTCCAGCGCCGGTTCGGCGAACGGTTTTGATCCGACCGATGCATCACATTTGCATGAAAAAAGAGCGCATCGCCGGGTGCCATCTCAACGTACTCAAGTGGCATGTGCTGCAGCATCTGCTCAACACGCTTTGGATCGGCGCCCACCTGCTCACCCGGAATAATGCCGTGCTCAACGCGACCCACTAAATGCGAACCCCGAATCACCTGCAAGCAACCGTTTTCAGGCGTTGCCTGATCGAGCGCAACCATCACACTGGCCATGTGGGGCATTAAGCAACCATTGTGGTACCAATAACCATAATCCTGATGCCACTCCCAGGCGCCGCCTTCAAGCGGCTCTTTGGCGGTAAGTTTTGAGTGGTAATGATAGACCTCGCCCCCCAAGATCTGTTCGATCGTATCAACAACCCGATGCGATCGAGCGGCCAAACCATAGACGCTGTCACCCGGATGATTCCAGGTCGCCATTTTGGTCGCTTTACCTTGCGCGTCTTTGCGATCGTAAAGACTCTTTTGTAAGTCTGGGTCTTGCTCAATGGCAGCCGCCATTAAGGCCACCTCTTCTTGATCGAAGAGCTGACGCACAATCACATACCCATCTGCAGCGAAAGCGGCCGCTTGTTCAGCAGAGAAAACTGAAGCCATGTCAGAACTCCTGGTTCAACAAAAGGGTGACGCCAAACCTTAACCTGGCCGACGTTCAAAGGCAGGCATATCGTCAGGGATATGATGAAACGGCTGTTTATCAATCGTAAAAATTGCAGCGGTCGGTTTGTAAACTGACGGGTCATCAAGGGTGCCAACTTTAATGATCATGGCACCGGGGCGAAACGGCGATTGAGAAGCGATGCTGGTCCCGCAGTTCGAACAAAAGTGGCGAGTCACGGCCTTTTCGATGTCTGTGCGCTTAAAGGTCGCTGGCAGACCTGCCTCGAATTTAAACCCCCCTTGCGGCAACACCATCAGGGCATTAGGGTGCCCACCCGCAATGTATTGACATTCACGACAATGACACTGCAGCGAAGCCATGACATCACCCTCAAAACTGTAACGAATCTGTTTGCAATAACAACCGCCGGTTAGTTTCATCGCTCGCTCCTGAGATTTTTGTTGATCGAATAAACTTAATGAGAAATATCGTAACACTAAGGTGTCGCGACGGTTCCGTTCGGCGAAGCGGCTCAGTCAGCAGCTCAGTGAACCGCCTACTTTTTGCGTGGGGGCAAGCCAGTGTGTTGCGTCAACAGGCGCCCCGGCGTGACGGCTTTGCGTGCCGTGGATTCGGTACTGTTTTTACGCCGCGCACTGGTATAGCTGCCATCTGTTCGAGGCTGATGAAACGGAATCAAATGTTTTTTTCCGTTGCCGATCAGGTCCGAGCGCCCCATCGCCATCAGCGCCTCGCGCAACAGAGGCCAGTTATTTGAGTCGTGATAACGCAAAAAGGCCTTATGCAGGCGGCGACGGCGATCGCCGCGTACGATATCGACCGTCTCGCTTGTGCGTGTCACTCGCCCGAGTGGATTGCGGCCAGAGTGGTACATCGCTGTTGCGGTTGCCATCGGGCTTGGATAAAAGGTTTGCACCTGATCGGCACGAAAGCCATGGCTTTTTAGCCAAACCGCTAAATGCATCATGTCTTTATCGCTGGTACCCGGATGTGCAGCAATGAAGTAAGGTACCAAAAACTGCTTTTTGCCGGCCTCAGCGCTGAACTTATCAAACATTTGTTTGAACTTATCATAGCTGCCGATACCAGGCTTCATCATCTTAGACAAAGGCCCCATCTCGGTATGCTCGGGTGCAATCTTTAAATAGCCCCCCACGTGATGCGTAACAAGCTCACGAATATATTCGGGTGATTTAACGGCTAAGTCATAACGTAAACCTGAACCGATCAGGATTTTTTTTACGCCCTTTAAGGCGCGTGCACGTCGATACATATGAATCAACGAACTGTGATCGGTATTTAGATTTTGACAAACATCCGGGTACACGCAGCTTGGCTTGCGACAAGCCGATTCAATTTCGGGGCTTTTACAGCCGATTCGATACATATTGGCGGTTGGGCCGCCAAGATCTGAAATCACACCAGTGAAGCCTGGAACCTTATCGCGAATGTCTTCGATTTCGCGAATCACTGAATCTTCGCTGCGGCTTTGAATGATTCGGCCTTCGTGCTCAGTAATCGAACAAAACGTACAACCACCAAAACAGCCGCGCATGATGTTTACGCTAAACCGAATCATCTCCCAGGCGGGGATCTTGGTGGCGCCATCGTGGCCGCCGTTCTCATCTGCATAAACAGGATGAGGACTGCGAGCGTAGGGCAAGTCAAACACCAAATCCATCTCAGGTGTTGTGAGTGGAATGGGAGGGGGATTGATCCAGACATCGCGTGCCGTACGGCCCTCACCGTGTGCCTGTACGATCGCCCGGGCATTGCCGGGATTGGTTTCCAGGTGCAAAACGCGATTCGCGTGCGCATATAACACCGGATCAGATTTCACTTGCTCGTAAGAGGGCAAACGAATCACGCTGCGCTCGCGCGGTGGCACCTTGAGTCTGCCCTTTGTTGGCAGGGCGGGATTCGGTGAAAAAACTAGCGGCGCTTCGTTGGTTTTTAACTTGCTTTTCACTGCGGCGTTTGCGTTTGCACTTTTAGCATTAGCCACTTCAGCGACTTCGCGCGCTTCATCATTGCGCGCACAGCTTTCGCCCTGCTCAAGCGCCTGCTCACTAATCATTAAGTAAGGATTGACATGGGCTTCGACACGGCCGGGTGCATCGACACTGGTTGAGTCGATCGCAAACCAGCCCTCGGGGGTGGTGCGGCGCATATAGGCCGTGCCGCGAATGTCGGTCATTTGAGTGATCGGCTCTTTTGCAGCCAACCGGTGCGCAATCTCAACCACTGCCCGTTCAGCATTGCCGTACAGCAGCAAATCGCACTTGCTGTCGACGACCACCGAGCGGCGAACCTTGTCAGACCAATAGTCGTAATGCGCTATCCGTCGCAACGAGCCTTCGATACCGCCCAAAATCACGGGGACCTCTTTGTAAGCTTCTTTACAGCGCTGTGTGTAAACAATTGCAGCCCGATCGGGGCGCTTACCCCCAATGTCGCCTGCCGTATAAGCATCGTCGCTGCGTATTTTGCGATCAGCCGTATAACGATTGATCATCGAATCCATGTTGCCAGCAGTGACGCCAAAAAACAAATTTGGCTTACCGAGGACTTTAAACGGCTCGGCACTTTGCCAGTCGGGCTGGGCAATGATACCCACCCGAAAGCCTTGATTTTCAAGCATACGCCCGATCACGGCCATGCCAAAGCTGGGGTGATCGACATACGCGTCACCCGAGACAATGATGATGTCGCAACTATCCCACCCGAGCTGAATCATCTCGTCGCGATTCATCGGCAAGAAGGGAGCCACGCCAAAGCGCTCTGCCCAGAACTTACGATAGCTGCTCAGGGGCTTGGCATTGCGTGGAAAGAGAGAAACGTCGGCGTAAGTTGTCATAGCAATCAATTTGCGCGATTGTACGCAATCTTTTGGTCTGACAGGAACTCGTGCCCCTCAAAGTGGGGATATTATTAATTTGCACAGAAGTGTCAAATACTCTGTCTTCAGCTAAGTTTAAACACAATCACGTCATGACCAACTTTCCCGAAATTCACCCCCTGAATGCCTCACCCGAAATTGCGGCAATCTATGCTGACATTCGCGCCGTTTCGGGCTTAGCGATGGTCAACCTGATCTGGCGTCACTTTGCGGCTTTGCCCGACGTCCTTGAATGGGCTTGGGCAGGCGTGCGTCCGGTGGTAGCCTCGCAACAACTGGTGGCTGCGCGCAAACGCCTGATCGAAGCGATTGAACTTCCGGCATTACCTCCCGTCACCGCACAGGCGTGGCATGCTGCAGGCCTCGAAGGCCCCGACTTAGTCGCTTTGCGTGCAATGATGGCCGACTACGTGCGAGGCAACAGCACCAACATCATTGTTCTGACTGCGCAGCGCTTGCGCCTCGATGGGTACGCTCAGCCTGCGCCCGCTCTGTCAGCGGCGCCAATACCCGCGCCCTTGACTCAGCTCGCGCCCTTAGCTCGCATCGACACCTTAGAGGTGAAGATTGCATCGGCCATTCGCGCCCTTGCAGCACGCCACGAGGGCGCGCAAGGCGGCATCATCCCGAGCCTTTATCTTGAGCTTGCCCGCTGGCCTACCCTGCTGGCTAACTTTCCGGCTTGGCTGGGCGCGTTATACGAACCTTCGGCAATGAAGCTCGCCCGCGAGAGCACCTGCCGTGCGGCAGAAACTGAAGCCCTCGCACTCTTACCAACGCTAGCGCAGGCGCCTGACAACGTTGACCAGATGCGCCCTGCCCTCGAACGCTTCACACGCTTGATCATTCCCGACCTCACTCCGGTGTGCGTCGCCGTGCAACAATTACTACCGGCGCGCTAGCGGGGCGGGTCTTCACAGGTTTGCGCAGCAAACGGTGCACGGTGATCGGATGTCAGTCAACAAAAACAGATTGCTCGGAGAACTGAATGTCGTTTGAACAAGCAGAAGTTGGATTTATTGGACTCGGCGCAATGGGAGGCGGCATTGCACGTCGGCTGGCTCAGGCGGGCATCAAACTGCACGTCTATGACATGGATCCTGGCAAGACCGCCGCCTTTGCCAAATGGAATGTTGTTGTTCACTCCAACCCAAAATCCATCGCGGATGCGGTTGAGGTCGTGTTTGCCTGTTTGCCTGATATCGAAGTCAGTAAAGCTGTTGCTTATGGTGCAGAGGGCGTGATCCATGGCAAAAAGCTCAAGGTCTATCTAGAAACCTCGACGATTGGTCGTCGCCCGGTAATCGATATCTCAAAGACCCTGTCAACTAAAAACATTAGTGTTTTAGATTGCCCAGTCAGCGGCGGACCACGCGGCGCCGACGACGGTAAGCTGGCGATCATGGTGGCCGGTGACGCAGCCGTGATCGAAAGCGTACGTGGGCTCTTGAATCTAATCGGTAAAAAAGTCTTTGAGATTGGCCCTGAACCGGGCATGGCGCAGATGATGAAGTTAGTCAATAACATCATCTCTGCAAGCAATATGGCCTCGGCCTTTGAGGCGCTGGTGCTGGGCGCCAAAGCAGGTCTGGATGCCGACCTGATGGTTGACGTGATCAATGCGAGCACAGGCCGCAATAGCGCCACGACAGACAAAGTTCCCAAATCCGTTTTACCTGGTACCTTTGACTATGGCGCCTCGACACATACCTTGCACAAAGACATCACCTTAGGTCTGATCGAAGCCGAAGAGCTCAAGGTACCGATGTGGGTGGCAAACAATACCCGTCAAGTATGGGAATTTGCCATGACCCAAGGCGGGACCGATCTTGATTTCACCACGCTGATTCAGTGCTACGAGAAATGGGCGGGTGTGGTGGTGCGCAGCAAGAAAAAGGAATAAGAATGAGCAAGCAGTTTCAGGCGAGTCAATTATGTCGAACGCTCGAGGTAAACGGTAAACAATACGATTATTTCAGCTTGAATGCCGCGCAGCAGGCGGGTCTCTTGCACTTAGACACCTTGCCTTATACCCTGAGAATTTTGCTTGAAAATCTATTGCGTGCTCAGGGCCTCAATGACTCGGATCACACCACAAACGTTCGGGCGCTCGTGTCCCAACTGCTTGCCCAACAAGCAGACTGTGTCATTGAATTCAGACCTGCCCGCGTCATGATGCCCGAATCATCTGGGCTCACGCTGATGGGTGACTTGGCAGCGATGCGCGATGCGATGACTGCGCTAGGCGGTGATGCTGCACTGATTAATCCAAGTGTGGCGATGGATTTTATTGTGGACCACTCTGTGATGGTTGAGGATGCGGGTAAGCCGACCTCGCTTGAGTACAACATGGCCGCTGAATTTGCGCAAAATCGTGAGCGTTATGAATTTTTGCGCTGGTGTAGCCAGGCCTTCGATGGGGTGCGTGTGTTTCCACCCGGCTCGGGAATTTTGCATCAGGTGAATTTAGAGTTCTTGGCTAAAGTCGTCTGGACCAAAGAACACGAAGGCCGTACGTTGGCGTTTCCGGATTCTTTGATCGGTATGGATAGTCATACTGCGATGATTAATGCCTTAGGTATTGTGGCTTGGGGCGTAGGTGGATTTGAGGGTGGAGCGGTGGCCTTGGGCGAGCCTGTGTCTGTGCCGATTCCTGAGGTCGTGGGCTGTCAGCTGACCGGCGCGTTGCAGCCTGGAGTGACGTCCACAGATTTGGTGCTGACCATTACGCAACGTTTGCGCGCTGAAGACGTGATCGGTCGGTTCATTGAATACTTTGGTTCAGGTGTGGATGCGTTGTCCTTACCCGAGCGTGCGACGGTATCGAACATGACGCCCGAATGCGGCGCGACAATGAGTTTTTTTCCGGTCGATCAAGAAACACTTCGATATCTTGAGGTCACCGGTCGCAATCCTGAGCAGGTGGCGTTGGTCCAAGCGTATTGTCAGGTGCAAGGCTTGTGGCGGGACAGCAAGACGGTGACGCCTAGATACGCTCGGGTGATCAACATCAATTTGTCGGCTGTGGTGCCAAGCATGGCGGGCCCTGGTCGCCCCGATGCGCGTGTCGATCTGTCAGATGTGGCGCAAGCCTTTCAACAAGCCGTTGTGCTTAAGACACCCAAGACCGTCGCGACGTCCGTTAGTGACATCGGCGATGGCTCGGTGGTGATTGCAGCGATTACAAGCTGTACGAATACCTCAAACCCAGCGGTGATGATTGGTGCTGGCTTGCTTGCACGCAACGCGCGGCGTCGCGGGCTAAAGCCTAAGCCTTGGGTCAAAACATCGTTATCGCCAGGCTCGCGCGTCGTTGCAGATTATTTAAATGCCTCGGGCTTGCAAGGCGATCTAGATGCCTTAGGCTTTAACGTCGTAGGCTTTGGTTGCATGAGCTGCATGGGTAATTCGGGTCCGTTGCCCGCGGCGATACTGAAAGCAATTGACACCGAACAATTAGCAACGGTTGCGGTCTTGTCGGGTAATCGCAATTTTGATGCGCGCGTACACAACAGTGTGCAGGTTAATTTTTTAGCCTCGCCGCCGCTGGTAGTCGCTTACGCCTTGACCGGTTCAATACAGACCAATCTTACGCAAGAGCCGCTGGGGCATGATCAGCAAGGTGTCCCGGTCTATCTGCGCGATATCTGGCCTGATCCCGATGAGATTCGGACAATGATCGCGCAACATGTTGAACCGCACTTGTATCAAGCGCGCTACCGTAGAATTTTTGAAGGCTCTCCGCAGTGGCGTGCACTGACGAGTGCGACCGGAAAAATCTATGACTGGAATCCCAACAGTTTATTTATTCTGCGTCCACCTTATTTTGAGGGGATGACGCGAGCGGTGCCGGCGCAAGACAATATCGTCGGTGCGCGCGTGTTGGGGATGTTCGGTGATATGTTGACCACAGATCACATTTCACCGATTGGAAAGTTTTCGGTGCAAACGCCCGCGGGTCAGTATCTGCAGTCGTTAGGCGTTGATGCCGCTAACTTTGTGAACTATGGCGCACGTCGCCTAAATCATCAGGTGATGATGCGAGGCACGTTTGCCAACGTTCGTTTAAACAATGAGTTGACCCCGGGGGTGCAAGGGAGTTCAACGCTTCATATGCCTAGCAAAGAGGCGATGTCAATCTATGCAGCGGCGCAACGCTATCGTGCCGAGGGCGTTACACTGGTGGTCGTGGCCGGTAAAGAGTATGGGGCGGGGTCTTCGCGCGACTGGGCGGCAAAAGGTACAGGCTTGCTCGGTGTGCGCGCTGTGATTGCCGAATCGCTTGAGAGAATTCATCGTTCAAACTTAGTGAGTATGGGCGTACTGCCCTTGCAATTTTTGAATGGCGATACGCGACAGTCACTTGGCCTCACGGGTACTGAAACCTTCGATATCCTTGGACTCGATCGTGGGCTTGACGCGCGCGATCAAGTGGATTGTGTGATTCGTTATACAGATGGTCATGCGAAAACAATTCGCCTATTAGTGAGGCTCGATAGTGACGTCGAAGCCGAATACTACCGACATGGTGGAATTTTGCAGTATGTCCTTAGAAATCGTTTGAGCCATGAGCTCGGATAAAGGGAGGCAGATGCCTACACGTTTATTGACGTCAAGCGGCCGACGAGAGGCCATCATGCGACGCATGAAAATATTTTATTTTTGCGTGTTCGCACTCACGAGCCCTTGGGTCTGGTCGCAGACTGACTATCCAAATCGGTCGATTACTTTTATCGTGCCGCAGTCTGCCGCGGGCTCAACGGATACGGTCGCACGCCTCACCGCCCAACAATTAAGTGACATGTTTGGTAAACAAGTCATTGTCGAAAATCGCGCAGGTGCGAGTGGCATCATTGGCGCCGATTTGGTGGCGAAGGCAAGCCCAAATGGCTACACCTTACTGGTCGCCGGTACCGGCGTTATCGCGATCAACCCGTTTTTATTTAAAAATATTTCTTACGATCCCTTTAAAAGTTTTGCGCCCATTGCTTTGATTGGATATTCAAATGATGTATTAGTTGTTCATCCTGCCGTGCCCGCAAATAATCTCGCTGAGTTGATTGCTTTAGCAAAAGCGCAACCGGGTGAAATAAAATACGCCTCGGCTGGAGTTGGAACATCGCCGCATTTAACAGCTGAATTGTTTCGTCAGCGAACGGAAACGGCATTGATGCACGTGCCTTACAAGGGCAGTACGCCCGCCGTTGTTGCAACGATCAGTGGCGAAACTTCAATGATGTTCACGGGGATCGCTTCTTCGATTGCGCATATCAAAAGCGGACGCCTGAAACCAATCTCTGTGAGTAGTCGCGCGCGTTCAGCAACGCTACCAATGGTTCCGACGATCGCAGAATCTGGGTATGCCGACTTTGAAGTGAATTACTGGATTGGTTTATTTGCACCGACGGGAACATCGCCGGAGATTGTAAAATATCTCAACGCACAAATTAATCTACTTTTAGGGCAAGCCGCTACCCGCGAGCGGTTTCAATCGCTTGGTCTTGAACCGTTTTTAGGTACTGCTGAGCAATTCGCAGACATTATTCAGAAAGACGTCGCTTTATGGGAAAAAACGATTCGAATGGGCGACATTAAAGCCGAGTAACTGCATAACAACCTCCAACCAGAAGAGGAAATTATCATGTCAAGCTTGCAAACTTCATTCAGTCGCCTTATTACTCTATTCATCCTCTGGGGCATGGCGTCAAGCGCGTTAGCCCAAAGCTATCCCAGCAAGCCCATTCGGATTATCAACCCCTGGCCAGCCGGTGGCCCAGCCGACGCAATCGCGCGACCCATCACGGAACGCCTGTCCAAAGCACTGGGGCAACCCATCATCATCGAAATCAAGTCGGGTGCAAACGGCATGGTCGGCACAGAATACGTCGCGAAAAATGGTACGTCCGACGGCTACGTCCTGTTGTTGT
Source organism: Alcaligenaceae bacterium (assembly GCA_013205565.1). Taxonomy (GTDB): domain Bacteria; phylum Pseudomonadota; class Gammaproteobacteria; order Burkholderiales; family Burkholderiaceae_B; genus Zwartia. The sequence continues at coordinate 11,620 of JABMMM010000038.1, forward strand.
CACACGCCGGGCCAACAACGATTAGCCCTGCAGTACAAAAAGAACTTGCGTATCGCGCGATCGAAGACTTTGAGCACGTCACAATCTTAGCAATGCCTACTATCGTGCTCGTCGTTAAACCAGAGTTGCCGATCAAAAGCGTGCCAGACTTAATCGCGTATGCACGCAAAAATCCAGGCAAACTTGCCTACGGTTCGACAGGTCTGGGAAGCACCACCCACCTCGCTGGCGAGCTGCTGGCCATGATGGGCGATGTTAAATTTTTACACGTTCCATATAAAGGTGCGATCCCCGTGATGCAAGATCTACTCGGCGGTCAAATACAATTTGCCTTCATTGGATACTCCGCTGCAGTCGCATACATCAAAGCGAATACGCTCAGGCCGATCACCATCGGCTCATCCACCCAACGCTCACCTGTCTCGCCAGACTTACCCGCAGTCCATGAAACCTTTCCAGGTTTCGAAATCAGTTCTTGGTATGGACTCTCTGCACCTGCGCGCACGCCCAAAGAGATCGTCTATAAGTTGCAAACCGAGATCGCAAAAATATTGAAAGACCCTGAAGTCATTGCGCAACTCGCAGCGACAGGCTCAGAGCCAGGCGGGATGAGCCCAGATCTATTTGTCAAAAAAATTCAGTTGAACATCATACAAAATACAAAACTGGTTCAAGCAACCGGGATAGAAAAGCAGTAAGGGAGATTTGAAATGACAACAGATTTTTATGGAAGCAGACTGCGAATCGGCATGATTCTGGCTTCAAAAAACACAGTCGCTGAGCCCGATGTGAACGCCATGTTGCCAGAAGGCGTTTCGGTACATACCACCCGCCTACACCTCGTAGATACCAATCCGACTGCGCTACAAAAAATGACCAATGACGCTGAGCAGGCGGCCGCCTTGCTCGCCTCGGCCGAGGTCGATCTGATTGTGTTTCATTGCACAGCCGCCTCGACGATCGACCCAGAAATGGGGCAGAAGATTGCACAACGGATCCAGCGCAGCACGGGGATCGCGTCGACTGCGACCTCAGAAGCCTTGATAGATGCACTGAACACCTTGGGTGCAAAAAAAATAGTACTACTTTCTCCATACCCTCAAGCAGTCAACGATGCCGAGGTCGCTTTTTTTTCGCATTATGGTATCCAAGTTCTTCACGAGGTTGGCTATATCCCGGTCAAAGGACAAGGATCACCCAGCGCCAAACCCGTTGAATGGCAACGCAGAGCCATGGCCTTGAAACATCCTGATGCTGACGCCTATTTTTTAAGCTGTACCAACATTCGTGTAATTTCTATCATTGATGCTCTCGAGAAAAGTATCCACGCACCTGTAATTTCGAGCAATCAAGCTATGCTTTGGCATTGCTTACGCAAAGGTGGTGTTGAAGATGCTATCCCTAATTACGGTAAGCTACTTCGATCACACTAACAGACCCTCCTTCGCCAAACGCACTTTCGAAGACCACACTCAAACAAAAAAATAAGGATTCTAAAATGATGTTGAAGAAAAAAATTTCAAAGCTAAAGTCAATGGGGTTGGTGTGGCTGAGTGCGGTCCTTGCATTGTGTTTCTGTCAAAGCATCGCCGCACAAGGCTATCCGACCAAGCCTATTCGACTCATCGCCCCCTATGCGCCAGGCGGAGGTGTCGACATTGTGGCTAGAACACTGGCTGACTATATTTCCAACACACTCAAAAAAACTGTCATCGTCGAAAATCGTACAGGCGCTGGTGGCAGTGTTGGCTCGGGACTCGTAGCCAAATCAGAACCAGATGGCTATACGTTGTTACTAGGTTCCAATTCGAATGCAGTCAACAACAGCCTTTACAGCAATATGACTCACGATGCATCCAAAGACTTAGTCCCGATAAGTTTGGTCGGTACAGTCCCCATGGTGCTGTTAGTCTCGCCCTCAGTATCAGTTAAAAACGTAGCTGAAGTGATTGCGCTAGCAAAAGCAAAACCGGGAACGCTAAATTTTGGTTCAGGCGGCAATGGAACCGGTGAACACTTGGCCTACGAAATGTTTAAACGGCAAACCGAGATTGATGTGCAACACATTCCTTACCGTGGCGGGGCAACCGTTTATACCGACTTAATAGGTGGACAGATTCAATTTATGTTTAATAATCAACTGGGCGCCTCCTCCTACATACGCTCGGGGCAGTTGCTCGCTCTTGGTATTAGTGGCGACAAACGCTCGGCATTGTTCCCTGACTTGCCCACTTTTTCTGAACAAGGCCTAGTTCAATTCACTGCTTTGGTTTGGTGGGGCGTCATGGGCCCCTCTGCAATCCCGCAAGATACGCTTGTTCAAATCAATGCATTATTTAATACGGCAATTAATTCGCCAGAAATCAATAAGCGTTTTGAGTCAATGGGAGCTCAGACTCAGGGCAACACTCCTGAATATTTTGACCGCTTTTTTAAAGCGGAGGTAGCGACTTGGTCCAAAATTATTCGCGAAAGCAACATCAAGCTCGCTCAATAATGTCTTTTTCCATGCGCGCCTCTTAAACGATAGCCCCATATAGCCAACTCAACAAAGAGACAATATGAGTGCCGAAAAAAAAATCAAAGAACTAGGGCTGATACTGCCACCACCTTGGAACGATAAATACAACCGTCTGCGCGCGGTGCGCTCGGGAGATCACGTTTACATGAGCGGACACGGCCCGCTTGGCCCCGATAGCGAACCTCTTGTTGTTGGGAAGTTAGGCCGAGAACTTACCACCGAACAAGGTGCTCAGGCAGCGCGTCTTGCGGGCTTGGCAGTTCTGGCTACGCTGCGAAATAATATCGGCTCGCTCGATCGGGTCACCCGTGTCGTTCGAGTCTTGGGCTTTGTAAATTGTGCGCCCGGTTACAACACGCCTTCGTTGGTCATGCACGGTTTTTCAGATCTCATGCTTGAGGTCTTTGGTGAGATCGGCAGACACACTCGATCGTCAATCGGAATCGCTGAGTTATACGCCGACATGCCGGTAGAAGTAGAGGCCCTTTTTGAAGTCAGAGACTAAGGCACGATCTACTGATCGACCTTAATCTTTGCATCGCGAAGGCATATCCACGATCAACTTAATGGTTTTTTTATCCAATCACTCATTAACTTCACGGTTTCTTTTTCATAATTGATAAAACCGTGCCAGTGTTTAGCTGCGCACGGATCACCCTCTGGCTTCGCGCCCCCCTCAATCAGCACAAACCTTTTTACGGGAGCCGATGTCAAACCGGACGTAATAAGACTTGCTTCGTAGGGGTCACAGATTTTGCAAGCGTCATATTTATGATGGACGACTAAGACAGGTATCTTTAATTCTCCGATACTTTGTGTGTTGATGGCACCAATTTTATTATTTGTCACACTTGACGCTAGAACAAGTCCTTGAACGGCCTTATCACCAAGTGCTATTGCGGCAGACGTACCTGAAACAGTGCCTCTGCTAGTCCCCACGAGCCAAATAGGTTTTTGAAACTTTTCTTTTGAAAAATTTATAACCTTGGCAATTTCTGCAACGTGTTCGCGGACACGATATGAATAATCTAACTTAGCTAAATCTGAAGCTCGAAAGATAACGACTACATTAAAATTCTCAGAAAAAAAATAATCCCTTGAACGAGCAAGAAAATTACCACTGCTTGGTTTTCCATCAATAATCTTTCCAGTACTTGCTTCGCCCCCTGGCAATAAAATTAATGTTGCCAAAGCATGAGGATTAGACATCACATACATTGGAAGGTGCGCACCATGTCTTGATAAATCTAATTGGACCATTCCCTCTTCGGCATGAACAGCCAGGTTTGATAGAAGAAAAAATAATGCTGCAATCAATTTCATCATCACTTAGGCGCCGGGGGCTTTGTCTCAAAAAATGACGGCCTTGCAGACATCGCTTCAAACCAGCTATTCAATTTTGGATGAGTGGGTCGCCATGGAAACTCAGGAATCAAATCCGCATAACCCAGTGTGCAGCCAAACACCATCTGCACCATGTTGAGTGGCGTTTGAAACAAGGGGTGATTGATTTGTTGTTCCCACAAATTCAATAAACGCTTGGCGCGATCCGTTTCATGCAGAACGATTTTAGGAGATTGCTCGTTGACGCGTCGCCCCTTTTCTCGCCCGAGCACTGCCAGACCATCTAGCGTGCTGCGCACAAGCGCCTCAAGGCGCCTAGCTTCAAGGCCTGGCTCACCTGCAGGCACAGCGAAGCTAGGCTGACCCTCGAGGTGATCAAGGTAAGAACAGATCAGGGCAGAATCTTCGAGCGCGAGGCCGTCGTCGCACACTAGATGAGGCACTCTTCCAGACGGATTAATCTGATAGTAGGGGCTGTCGGTCGTGCGCGTCTTGGCCAAAATCACTTCAACTTTTTCTGATAACTTTTTCTCGATGATTAAAATACGTGCGATTCGAGCGTAAGGTGAACCTGGGCTGATGTAGAGGCGCATGGTCGGTCTCCTGTTGAATATATTTTTTCTCAGTAGAGCACTTACTTCGGCACGCGGAGCATTGCACAAATCTTGTTGCCGATTGGATCGCGCACATAGGCGAGGTACAGTTTGCCAGCTGGGCCTTCGCGATAGCCAGGCGGGTCTTCGCAGGTTATGCCGCCATTCGCAAGGGCAGCAGCGTGAAAAGCATCAACCTGCTCTGACGATTGCGCCGCAAATCCGATCGTGCCGCCGTTAGCTAAAGTGGCCGCCTTGTTATCAACAGGCAGTGAGAACGCAAACACACCTGTGGGCGTGCGATAGAAGTAACGAACGTCTCGGTTGATGACACCGGGTGCAATACCCAAGGTACCCAAGATCGCATCATAGAATTTTCGCGATACTTCTAAATCGTTTGCACCTACCATGACATGACTAAACATATTGACTCCAAGAATCGTGGTTGAGATTAACAAGCGTAACCCAAAATGACAGACTTCAACCAAGCTGTTTAGGCTTATGATGGTCGGCTAAGTCTCAAACTCCATTTCCCGACCAGGCATGTCACGCTGCCATCTTCAGGTTCAACAAATATGATTAGGGCTAGAGCGCTACTCCCCTTGCTGACGTTTTTTGCATTCACGGCAATTATTCAAGCCCAAACGACTGCAGTCGGTGCGAAATCATTCAATTCGATGGCTATGATTTCAGAAGGCTATTTCGTGATGGGCTCTGACAATGGGCCTGATGATGAAAAGCCAGAGCATCGCGTTTTTGTGAAGTCATTTTTTATGGATGTGCTTCCAGTCAGCAATGCTGATTTTGCCAAATTTCTGGATGCACGCAGCTTAAAAAATCATCTAGGAGAATCGTTTTATGACGACGATGATCGCGATGCCAGAATTCATCAGCAAGGCTTAATATGGCAAGCAGATCTGGGGTACGCAACGCACCCAGTCAATGAAGTGAGTTGGTTAGGTGCTCGTGATTACTGTCATTGGTTAAACAAGCGCTTACCGACCGAAGCCGAGTGGGAAAAAGCCGCACGTGGAACTGATGGAAGAAAATATCCGTGGGGCAACTCAAAACCAAATAACAAACAGGCTTTATACGGCGCAGCATATAACTCGTCAGCACCCGTCGATGCCTTTCCAGCGGGCGCAAGCCCATACGCAGTTTTAGACTTGTCTGGCAATCAATGGGAGTGGGTATCTAGTGCCTATCGTCCCTACCCCTTCAGCGCTGACGATGGGAGAGAAAATCAAACGCCTGGTCCAATTCGCTCGACTCGCGGTGGCGGACATGATTCAAGCGAAGACGAAATCACGACAACCCAACGAGGCAGAAATTTATCTCGCAATCCAAAAGCGGGGCATCATAATATTGGTTTTCGCTGCGCGAGTTCTTCTTAAGTCAGCGGTGCACAGGTAGCCTTCGATGCTGCCTGCGCAAACAACTCATACAAGATCAAATCCAGTGCATGCGCTTCTAGCGTTTCGGGGTGCCACATACGGCGCGGTAATTCAAGTATGTCGCCGCCGTAGACATGCAGGCCGATGGCGGGCATTTGACCCAGACACTCGGCAACGTGCGCAGTGTCGGCCAACATCGGCAAAATCGAGCCGCGTGTAAGCGTGACTTCGCTTGCCCTGCGCAGTTTTCCATTATCAGTGCGATACAGCGTGTTTTTTTCCTCGCCCGATAACAGAAGAATCGTCGCCCACGTACCATGATCGTGCGGCGGCGTGCGGCGTGCGACGGGGAAGCAAACCTTCAGCAGCGTGAGCGACGGCGAGCGGTAAAACACTTGCCGCGCGTTGCCGCCCGTACCGGAGACATACCGCAGGGCTTCGTCGATGGCGTCGATATCGCCGCGCAGCGATTCGAGTTCTTCACGCGCGGCGTTCATCGGGTTGCTGCTAGTGCCGGCCTTGGCGAAGCGGGCGACGAGTTCGTGTACTTGCATGGTGGTCTCCTTAGCGTTGTCGACATTTGCGATGCACAGTCGCCGAGTATATTGCGAATTGCGCGGAGGTGACCCGCCCAATTTTTTCGGCGCGCTCTATATTTTCAGTCGCCGCGCTCAGGGTTTTGGCCATGGCATCGAGCAGAGCTTCAAAAAGCTTGTCTGCCAATGTGTCTTGTAAGCGCCCAAAACGACTGACACAAGCACCACACAGAAAAATGCCAAGGCATATGCAATTTCGCATAAACTGATATGTGTTCACATTTCAAGTTAGGTTCGCAGTACTCTCAGAACATCAAATGTAAAAATAGGGCAGCGCCGAGCGACTGCAAGTGACATGGACCCTGCAGCTTATGCCCTTGCATAAAGCTGTTTTGAGTTTACATTCAACCTCGAATATTGTGTGATGTTAAATTATGAATCAATCAAATAAGACTCCTTCCAGGCAGCTTGAAATAGCTGACGTTGAAAAAATCCTTTTTAGCGAAGTCAATGAAATTTTGAGTCTCACAAAGGATGGGACGATTGAGGCTCGCGTGAGCCAATTCGTGCGGCTTCTTGAATCCACCCCCGTTCAACAAAATCTGAACTGCTGCCAGACGACCGCCGTCGCCTATGCACTGACTGCCATGGGCTTTCCGACAAGCGTCGACGACATTTTCTGGATGGTCCAGGTCCCGGTCGAAAGTGCGGTGCGAGATGGCATGACCCTGGCCGAAACCTTCGAACTCGCTACGCGCTACATTCATCACGCCAAGCTGCCGGTCTCTGTCGAGTGTCACCACTTCGACGAACTCAGCAGTCCGAAGGTCGAAGAGCTTTGGGATGCTTGCCTGGCTGATACGATCGCCGGTCCACGAGAGGTGCTGGCATTCAATTTTCACAGCGGCATTGCCCACGGCTGGTCCACCGGAGGCGGTGGACATTTTTCTGTGCTTTTAGGCACGGCAGGCGGATTTGACGTCTCCAAACCAGGCGATATCGTCGTTGCCGACGTGCACCCGTTGAAATACGGCGCCTACTGGTCCGTCCCGGCAACGCAGTTGTTGTCGGCCATGATGGACATGGATTCTTGCGGCCGGGCAAGAGGGATGCTCCGTTTTAGGTTGACGACGAAAGGACCGGAAGTCGTCGAGGCCCCCTCACCTCAAGTTTCGCCCGACCTGGTGCCCGTTCACGAAGCGCTCGACATGCGGAGCAAGGCAAACGCGCTGAAGCTTCCGGACGGGAAGTTGCTCAAGCCCTCGACCCTTGTGGACTGGACCAATCCTCCGGAAGGTCACGACAGGTTTTTGGTCCGACGGTTCATCCCGAAGGCATGGGGTGCTTCCCACGGCGTGGCCAACATGGGTGGCATGTCGGCCCTGACCCTGGCGGTAAATGTGACGCATGGACTACGCCATGAGGTTGCAGACCTTGACGCCTGCATGCGTGCGCTTCGCTGCTCGTATGTTGATCATCTGCACGAATTTCAGTCCTCTGAATTAATCCTGCAGGTTGCTAACAGATTGGTCAGCTCAGCAATCATCGAAGGTCACAACGAGCTTCGCGTTAACCGGATTGACCTGGGAAAATCTGGAGACGAGCTCAGGCGTGCCCTGATCAAAGCTGACATCAGCGCAGCCAACACGGCCATTATCTTGCCGCTTGACATCAATGTTGCCAAAGGGGGGGCTTATGTCGTGCTCGGCAACACCGAAGCGGCAAAGCTGAGCCATGGGGCGAAGATGTGGGCCGCGATTGCGAGCATCAATCCCAATGCAGCGACAACAGATCCGCATGGAGTCATCCTGAGTGCCGTCAATCACACATCGCGGGACGGCCGACTCTGGACCACCTCGTTCGAAATGCTGTCGGCCGCGACACGCAAGGGTGAAGTCCAGGACGGTTTCGCCATCGCACTCAAGCTCGAGCATCTGGGCAATCAGTCCCAGATTGACCGCCTCTATCACCAACTCGATCAGAAGAACGGGAACGGTGAGATCACCACCAAGAAACTGTGCGACGCGATGGTTGCAATGGGATTGCCCATGACCGAGGCTGGCGCAGCCCAGCTCGTTGCAGAGTTCAACCGCGATGGAACCGGCAGGGGACTATCGCGAGACGAGTTCTTCGAGATGATCAATACCATCGCGGGGCACCACGGCGACCACGAAGAAGGAAGTCCAGCTCACCAGATGGTCGCGAAATTCATGAAGAGCAATGGCTGCGTTCCTAACGAGCTTGGGTTCTCGACCTGTCACGTGGCCTTGGCGATCTCGGACATTCCGCGAAACGTTGCCTTTTATAACAATATCCTAGGCTGGCCGCTCTACAAGACCGTCGATCGTGCCCATGCTGGCCTCGGGGAAGACACCTACGGCTCGTCCTGGGCTTCCTATGGTGCCTTTGCATCGTTCATAGTCTTCCACCTCGGTGCAAACCCGGTCGGTTCGATGGATCACGGCGCGTGGGCCAACCCGCTGAATTGTCCCCCGCAATTGCTGAAAGATAGCAAGGGTGGCCTTGCAGGCTCCATCAGTTTCAACGACATCCCAGTGGTTTTCCTTGGCGTGGTCCTCGAGCCAGGGTTCTTCGATATGCAGCTCTCGCGCATTGCGTCTCTGGGGCCGTCAGTGCAGTGGCTTGAAGTCACCGACGTTAAGGATCGTTTCGGAGGCGGCGAGATCGACCGCGCCATATGCTTCAGAGATCCCGACGGATATCCCTTGATATTCTTCGTGTCGACTCGAAGCGGCACTGCTTACTCAGTGCGTCACCCGGCTGTTCCCTTTGTCTATTCTGCCAATTTCCGTCTTTCGGCGGATCTGAAGACGGATATGGCTTTGATCACACGGAAAATCTCAGACGACATGCGCGCTCAACTGGTGAATGATCAGTTGACCATGACGAAGTCGTTCTATCAGGACGTTCTGGGCTGTCGTTTGCTGTCCGAGGACCAATGGAACGACCGATTGCGCTTGGAATACGAATGGGAGGGCCACTTCGTATTCTTGAAATCGGATCCGGAGCATATCCCCGCCCCACTTCGTGAAAAGACAGAGCACAACATGGGTGGAAACAAGGGGGTCGTTCCGCTCCCTCATTTCGGTCCGAACAGCCATTACGATGATTTTGCGAAGGTCCGGAAAGCTTTCGACGATGCCATGAAAAATCATCACGTGCCGGCCTCGGACATCTGGTGCCTGACCCGGACAGGGCGCGCTCCCCCGTTCAATCACATCGATGGACATAACATGCTGTTCCCGACCGACGCCGACAGCTGTTTGTCGATGTTCCTAACCGACCCATCCGGTAATGCCCTCGAAATGAAGTGGTACCTCGACTTCGGGGAAATGTTTCACCACCACGGCGAGGTCGGCGTCGGGGGCTTGGCAATCGACAACTCCATGATTGCGAAACACTTCCCACCCGCCGTGCTCGAACTCATGGAGCAAAGGGCCCTGAGAGGAGACGCCGAAGGCCAGCTCGCCGTTGACGAGGAATAGGGACTCTAGACAAGCCATCGTTCAAAAGTGGAAAGACTATGCGCCAAATCATGAAATCTTACTGGATCAACAAGACCCCGAACGGTACCGAGCTTGAGCTGCGCGAGCAACCGGTACCTGCGCCCGGCCCTGAACAGGTCCTGGTGCGGGTGTTTGCGACGAGCATCAATCGCGGAGACATGCTTGGTGCCATTAAGCTTCACAGCGCCAAGGGCGGGCGTCCCGCTGGCGTCGATGGCTCCGGCACGGTAGAGGCACTTGGTGGTAATGTTCGCGGGGTTGCGGTTGGCGACCGCGTCATGTTCCGCGCCAAGGGCTGTTTTTCTGAATACGTGATTGTCGAGTCGACCTTGCTCACGCCGATTCCGGCATGCCTGAACTGGGAACAGGCCGCTGTGATTCCGATCGCCTATATCACCGCCTACGAGGCACTCTTGCAATTCGGTGGTCTGCAACAAGGCGACTGGGTGTTGATTGCCGGGGCATCTTCTGGCGTCGGTGTCGCCGCGATACAGATCGCAAAGATGTGCGGTGCCAAGGTAATTGGTACCTCGGGATCCGCAGAAAAGCTAGCGCGCTTGAAGGCGCTCGGTCTCGACGCCGGTATCCAAACGCGTGGCGGAAACTTTGCAGAAGAAGCGCAGCAGATCACAGGCGGCGCCGGCGTCAAACTTGCTGTGAATTTAGTGGGCGGCAGCGCTTTTGCTGGGTGTCTTGAAGCACTCACTGATTTTGGCCGCTTGGCGGTTGTCGGCTACGTTGACGGGCAGATGTTGACTGGGCTCGATCTTGAACCGGTGCACGGCAAACGCCTGCAGATTTTTGGGCTATCGAATGCGCCCCTATCGATTGCGATGCGTGCGGTTGCGCAACGTGGCTTCGAGCGCGACGTCATGCCCGCCATTATCGATGGACGAATCGTGCCAGTGATCGATCGCACATTTTCCTTTGATGAGTTGCCGGCTGCCAAGCAATACGTCGAACAAAACACCTTGCTGGGTAAAGTCGCCATCCGGTTTGCCTGATTTTTTCTGACATAACATTGTTGATGAATAACAGTCGCACAGACTGCAAAGGGTTGCCGATGAATTGCGTTCGCCGTATGACCATCACCTCATTACTTGTCACCTGCGCCGCGCTAGCGCTCGGCACAGACGTTACAAGACGTGATTGGTGGCTCGGTTGAACTCGCCAGACGCTGCCATGAAATTCGTGCAAAGCGAATATCAACGCTGGGGAAACATCATCCGCGAGCTGAATCTCAAAGCTAATTAGGGTTTATTGGCCTCAAGACCTAGCGCGACAAACTGCCGACTGCCCCTGCAGAAGTCCCCATACCTAAATCATCGATACTCTTTAGTTCTTTCAATAGGTTGGGATGTCGATTAAGCACCAGATAAAAACCGGATCGACATAAATCGCATTGACCTGACGTTCAAGCCACCTATTAAAACCGCTTTGAAAACGACAGTGCCAGGGCAAAACCAGTCTGATAGTTCGAGCTGAGCAGTGTCGTCCCCGAGTTATCGGTCGCGGACAAACGGCCGGCTGTCGTGGCCGCGGCATACAAATCAACGCGTGACGTTCGGTCTATCGAGTATGACAGTCGCGCAAACACCGGTACAAAACTGTTTTGACCAATGCCGTTAGCCACTGGGCTGTTTTCATTCAACCGAAACCGGTACGAACGATAAGCGCCGCCCCCACCTAAGGTCCAACGATCGTTAAATGCGTAGGACAACTCAAGTCCGGCCCCACCAGAAGGACCTGCTGGCAGAGGGTTGCTTAGCCTCAACTTGTCTGTGATGTTCCAGTTCACTAGCAGATAGGGAAACACCTTGTTTTGATCGATCTGGCGAAATACACCCGCGCCTACGCCAAGCGTTAAGTCTTTTGAAAAAGTATGCGCCACGCTCATCACGGCTCCATAGGTCGCCGTGCCTCCGGTGCCCGTACCTGTTTCACCGGACCACTCAACGGTTGGCGCAAAACCGAAACGCCATTGAGGGCTCGGTGAATAAGCAAAATTCAACCCCAAACCTGGTGTGTTGATAGAAGTCCAAGGTGCGCGGCCACCAAAGGCATTGAGATCGCTCCATGACCAGTTCTGATAGTTGTAACGGGCACTCGCACCAGCAGAAAATTCGCTCGTGATTTGTCGTGTGACATTGACATTTAACGAGGCGTCCTGCCAGTTGAAACTACCACTATCCACAATACGCGTGTTGAATTGACTTAAGCCCGTCACGCCAACGGACACGCTGGTTGCACCAGGCGCTTGGCGGGGTTGCGCCATCACTATCGCGCAACAGCTCGACAAGGCAAGCGCCACACCAAAACGAAAAGGGCTAAGAATGCTGTACATATTCAACCATCCATTATTTTGATACATCAAATATCGAGCGTCGGCACCCACTTCATTGGGCTTAGCGCGACAATAAGCGTCTTGCGAAATACGACAAGGTATCCACGAGAATCACCAGCAAAATCATCGCAGCAAGAATACTGCTTGTTTCTTGCATTTGAAACAAGCCCATATGAAACGACAACATTTGACCGAGGCCACCGCCACCCACCACACCCAGCACGGCAGCCGCACGGATATTGTTCTCCCAACGATACAACGAGTAGGACATTAACTGAGGAGAAACCGTCGGAAGTGTTGCATATAAAAATATGCGCCCTTCTCCAATCCCCTGCACACGCAGAGCTGAGGCGGGGTGTTGCGGAGCATTTTCGATTGACTCGGCAAATAAACGTCCTAAGACGCCTGTCGTGTGCAAGGCCAAGGCTAGCGTGCCGGCAAACGGCCCCAAACCAGCAGAAATTAACAGCAAAGCAGCCCAGACGAGTTCAGGGATGGCACGCAAGGCATTGAGCACCAGTCGCGTCAAAAACCGCCAGCGCGCGGGATCGCCGGCGTAACTGCGGCTCGCGGGCACTGCCAACAGTAAACCAAAAATCGCCGCAAGCAGAGTACCCACTGCGGACATCGCCAGGGTTTCCAGACTGGCTTGCAACAACTTGCTTAAAAAAACCGGCTCTAGATTGGGTGACATGAGCTCACCCAAAAACTTGCCCATACGACCAAGACTTTCAACAGACAGTACGCGCGCGAGCTGCAAATCGAGGGACCAAAAACTTAGAATAATCAGAGCGACTGTCCCAATCAGGGACCAAAACACTGGCGAGTCCAAACGCATCCAGTGACGAGGACGTTGCGGCGCACCCTGAGGTTGTGTTGACGGCGATCGATCATTCGTGGTTTGACTCATTGCAGTGCCCGCCGCATCCAAG
>JABMMM010000039.1 GCA_013205565.1 Alcaligenaceae bacterium
CAACAAGTTTGCCATCCACAGCTAGGCAGATCGGCGTTTTACCCTGTTGTCCCCACTGTTCACTGAACTGCGCGGCTTGCGCGGTGTCAATACTCTCTGTGCGCATAAAGGTCTGAGTCCCTGATTGAACAAGGTGCCCGTTTACGGTGGCCCGAACTCCGGCGCCGCGGATGGCGCTAAAGTCTTGTGCCGTGGCGCTAGGCACGCGCTCAGTTTGCGCCGCTTGCACGATGGCGTGCGCAATCGGATGCTCGGAGTGCGCCTGCATGGCGGCAGCCCAAGACAACAAAAGCGCGCGATCGTAGGTTGGTTCGAGCACCACAAAATCAGTAAGCGCTGGCTTGCCAAGTGTGAGCGTACCGGTTTTGTCAAAGGCCACAACCTGCACATCGCGCAAGCGTTGCAAGGCATCGCCCTGGCGAAACAAGACACCGAGTTCGGCTGCGCGTCCCGTACCCACCATGATCGAGGTAGGCGTCGCTAAGCCCATCGCGCAAGGACACGCGATAATCATCACCGCCACAGCGTGGACCAAGGCATGGGTCAGGCTCGGGGCAGGTCCTAGCCAAACCCAAACCACAAAAGTCGACAACGAACACAAGATGATGACTGGTACAAACCATGCCGTGACGCGATCCACCAGAGCCTGAATCGGCAGTTTCGTCCCTTGCGCGGATTCAACCATTCGGATGATGCGCGCTAAGACGGTATCGCCACCCGTATGAGTGGCTTTAAACGTAAAGCTGTTGGTCGTATTCAGAGTGCCGCCAGTTACGCGGTCACCTATTCGTTTGGTGACAGGGATCGGTTCACCTGTGACCATGGCCTCGTCGATATAAGGCTGACCTTCGGTAATCAAACCATCGGTCGCGATTTTTTCACCGGGCCGCACCAGAATCAAATCGCCAGGCTTGACCCGCTCGATATCAATATCGTTCGGTTGGCCGTTGAGCAAGACACGCGCCTGACGCGGCTGCAAACCGATCAAATGCTTGATCGCAGCACCCGTGCGCCCTTTGGCACGTGCTTCGAGTGCGCGTCCCAATAAGATCAGCGTCACGATCACAGCGGCCGCTTCGAAGTACACAAAGCGTGTGCCGTCTGGCAGCGCCTGAGGTAAATAGGTCGCGACCATTGAATAGGCGTAGGCACTGCCCGCACCCAGGGCAACTAAAGAGTTCATCTCAGGCGCTAGGTGCCACAAAGCTGGTATCCCTTTGGTAAAAAAGACACGCCCAGGCCCCAGTAATATCAGCGTGGTCAACACCGATTGTGCAATCCAGCTACGCTGCATGCCAATGGTTTCGTGTACGAAGTGGTGAACCCCTGGTATCAGGTGCGCACCCATCTCAACAAAAAAGATTGGAAGGGTGAGGGCAAGCGCAAGCCACAAGCTACGCACCAACGACGCAGTCTCAAGCTCGCGGGCCTCTGACTCTGCCAAGGATGGAGCCGCATGCTGCTCAAGAACCAAAGCCTCGTAACCCGCTTTTTGTACCGCAGCTAGCACTTTGACACTGGCCTCTTTTGTGAGGGCAAATGCGGGATCCCAGTCAATGTGCGCCCGCTCTGTCGCTAAGTTAACGTGGGCCACCGTGACGCCTGGTACGGCTCGAAGCGCTTTCTCAACGCGCAGCACACACGAGGCACAAGTCATGCCTTGAATCGAGATCTCAAGTGAGGGATCGCAGAAGTCGAGTGCAGCCATGGTATTTTTGTTGGGTTTGAGCGACTGCCTGGTGATTAACGATGCTGCGTTTGCTATGACTTGCCTACAAGAGCACTATCTTACACGCGTACTTTGAAGCAAGCGGCGAAGGTCGGTCGTGACAAGTTCGATTGCTTCGGTATCAGAGGCCAGTAAGCGTGCTTTGCCAAAGCGATCAAATATGAATACTCCGCGGCTATGCGTCACATCGTAGATGTCAGCGTTATCACCCAGCTTGGGCTTTTCAATTTGATAAGCGACGCGATAACGCTTGGCCAGGGCGGCGATTTCTTTTTCGTTGCCTGTTAGACCAATCGCGTTTTTATTAAAGGCGTCGACATAGGCTTGCAAAATATCGGGTGTGTCGCGGTGTGGGTCGACACTGATAAAAAGAATACGCACATCCTTGGCTTCGTCGCCAAGTTTGGCCAGAACTTCAGTCAGTTGAGCCATGGTAGTCGGGCAAATATCTGGGCAACTAGCGTAGCCAAAGAAGATCAGGACTGTTTTGTTTTTCAGACTCGCTTCGGTGACCGTTTGATTGCCGACCCCTTTTAGCGAAAACTCAAGGTCGGGCAGGTGACCGCTTACGTCATACAGCGACCACTTGTAGTCGCGTTCTGAGCACGCGGTTAACGCCAGTGCACCGACCAGACAAAAAAGACGTAACACCCGCTTCAGACAATCGGCCATTGAATGCTCTAGAGGATCACGCTGTTTGGGACCAGCCCCGGGCTTGGGACTTGCATCAGGCTGCCACTGGCCTGTCAGAGTCTGTCATCCCGCTGTGACGCAATAATGCATCCATTGTTGGAGAGCGTCCTCTAAACGCTTTAAACGATTCAGCCGCAGAGCGCACGCCTCCTACGGCAAGCACTTCGCGCTTAAAGCGTTCGCCGGTAACCGCATCCAGCGCGCCTAAGGTCTTAAGCGCTTGGTCTGTAGCAAGCGTTTGATTCGCCGCGCGTTCGGCAGCTTCTTCAAACGCTGCGAAGGCATCCGCCGATAACACCTCGGCCCACTTGTAGCTGTAATAGCCTGCGCCGTAGCCACCTGCAAATAAGTGCGAGAAACTGTGCGGAAACCGATGCCAAGACGGTGGCCGCAAAACAGCAACCTCGTCGCGAACCAGATCGAGCTGCGTTAAAACTTCGGCGATCGAAAGGCCTTGGCTACGGTTGTGCACCAACATGTCAAAGAGTGAAAACTCGACTTGTCGTACAGTTTGCATGCCGCTTTGAAAATTACGCGCCGCAGTCATGCGCTCGTATAGCTCGCGAGGCAACGATTCTTGGGTATCGGCGTGCGACGTTAAACGTTCTAACACCGACCATTCCCAACAAAAATTTTCCATGAACTGCGAAGGTAACTCAATCGCATCCCACTCGACCGCTGAAAACGCCGAAGCGCCCGGCTCGTCGACTTCAGATAACAAGGCGTGCAAGGCGTGACCACTCTCATGAAACAAGGTGATGACATCATCATGCGTGAGCAAAGCGGGGCGCCCGCTTTGGGGGCGGGCAAAATTACAGGTCAGATAAACGACGGGTGTCTGCACACCGACGCTCTGCTTACGCCGATTGCGCTCGCTGTCTACCCAGGCGCCGCCTTGTTTAGCAGGGCGGGCATAGAGATCCATTAATAAGTAGCCAAGTGTTTTTCCTTTGGCATCGTGTACTGAGGCGGCGCGGACTTCAGGATGCCAGCCGTTGACTTCGCAAGTTCTTAACTCAACGTTAAATAGTGTTTGCACGACAGCAAACAAACCACTTAGTACACGGGGCTCGGTGAAGTATTGTTTGACTTCATCGTCAGAGTAGGCATAGCGTGCCTCGCGCAGACACTCGGACGCAAAGGCAATATCCCAAGGCTCAAGTCCGGCAAGGCCAAGTTCGTTTTTTGCATACGTTTTGAGTTCAGCCAGATCGCGTTCGGCAAAGGGTTTTGCGCGCTGCGCCAGTTGTCGTAAAAAGTCTGTCACCTCTAGATCGTTATTCGCCATCCGAGTTTGTAGGCGCAATTCGGCAAAATGCTGAAAGCCTAATAGCTTGGCCTCTTCGGCGCGCAAGGCTAACGCTTGCTCAATCAGCGTTGAGTTATCGAATTCTTTGGCGCCTTGTTCAGAGGCGCGTGTTGCGTAAGCCTGATAAAGCGTTTTTCGTAACTCGCGATCTTGCGCATATTGCATCACAGGCAAATAGCAGGGCATTTTCAGGTTAAGCGTCCAACGCTCGGCCTCTGAACTTTTTAGCGAGGCGATGACGTCTTCTGGTACCCCGTCTAGGCGTTTGCTATCTTCAATCACAAGCGACCAGGCATCGGTTGCATCTAAGACGTTTTCAGAAAACTTTTGCGAGACTTGCGACTGCTGGTCAGACACTTCTGCGTAGCGTGAACGCGCCTCGCCTTGCAGCTCGACACCGCTTAGTTTGAAATCGCGCAACGCCAGTTCAATCACTCGCTTGCGTGCAGGTGACCAGTTTTTAAAACCAGGGCTGAGATGCAGGCGTTGATATTGGGTGTACAAGCCAACATGCAAACCCACCCACGTCGAGAACTCAGTGATTTGCCCCAGCACAACGTTATACACATCGCGTAGTTCGGGTGTATTAACAACCGAGTTTAAGTGGCCTGCCACCGACCAGGCGCGCCACAAAGGCTCTGAGGCGTCATCGAGCGGTGTCACGATGGCATCCCAACTCGCGTCAAGCGTTGGGCTTGCCGCTGCAGCGACGGCCTGACGCGCTACGCCAAGTAATTGTTCGATTGCGGGGGCGATATGCTCTGGTTTGATCGCTGCATAATCGATCAGCGTATCCATTGAAACAAGCAAAGGGTTCATTTATTTATTGAGCTCGGTTTTGCTGAGCGCGCTCGGCGGCCTCTAGCGTATTCACTAACAACATGGCGATGGTCATGGGACCCACGCCACCGGGTACCGGTGTGACCGCGCTGGCAACTTGAATCACACTTTCAAAATCAACATCGCCACACAATTTTCCATCTGCGCCACGGTTAATGCCCACATCAATGACGACGGCGCCAGGTTTGATCATGCTGCCATCGATCATGCGCGGTTTGCCGGTGGCGACCACTACAATATCCGCGTGGCGAGTGTGCCAGCCAAGATCGCGGGTCTTTGAATTGCAAATCGTGACAGTTGCACCAGCACTTTGTAATAACAGCATCATTGGTTTGCCAACGATATTGCTTGCACCAATTACAACTGCCACCGCGCCACGCAGCTGCACCCCTTCAGACTCAAGCATTTTCATCACGCCATACGGTGTGCATGGCCTGAACAACGGCTTGCCCGTCATGAGCAACCCAGCATTACTGACATGAAATCCATCAACATCTTTTTTTGAAGCGATGGTTTCAATGACTAAATGCGCATCAATGTGCTTAGGTAAAGGCAGTTGAACCAAAATACCATGGATGGCTGGGTCGGCGTTCAGAATCCGCACGCGTTCAAGGAGTTCGGCTTGCGTCATGCTTGACGGATATTGCTCAAGCACCGAGTGTAAGCCCGCTTTTTGGCAAGCAGCCACTTTATTTTTGACGTATACCTGCGACGCTGGGTCGCTACCGATTAAAACAACTGCGAGGCCGGGTTTGGTACCGGCGGCGATGAGGGTTGCGCTGCGTTTGGCAACCTCTTCGCGAATTTTTGCTGCTAAGGATACACCGTCAATCAATCTACCTGTCATGCATTGACCTCGGGTTTGGCAAGCGCGACTTTCATCAAGTCTGCCACTGTAGTGACCTGCAGTTTTTCCATGATATTGGCACGATGTGCTTCAACCGTTTTGATGCTGATGCCTAGATCATCAGCAATCTGTTTGTTCAGACGTCCGGCAACGATGCGTTCAAGCACCTGCTGTTCGCGCGAGGTTAGGCGCGCGAGCATGGCCTCGTGTTGGCGCACGGCTTTCGCTTGCGTCAGACGTTGGTTGGCTTGCTCGAACATACGGCCCACGATTTCGCGCAGGGCGGTTTCATCAAAGGGCTTTTCAAGAAAATCAACCGCACCTTTTTTCATGGTTGAAATCGCCATGGGGATATCTCCATGACCGGTGATGAACACCACTGGCATTGAGGATTTGCGCGCAATTAATTG
>JABMMM010000040.1 GCA_013205565.1 Alcaligenaceae bacterium
GTCGCCCGGATTCTCGACACCGTCGTCAAGGCGTGTACGCCTTTTGGCATACCCGTCACTTTAAAAACACGTACCGGCTGGGATCGCGAGCACCGCAATGCCCTGCGCATTGCCCGCCTGGCGCAAGACACCGGCATCGCCGCGCTCACGCTACACGGACGCACCCGCGCCGATCTGTATTTTGGTCAGGCCGAATACGACACCATTCGTGAAGTGAAAGCCAGCATCTCCATTCCAGTCGTGGCAAACGGCGATATCGACAGCCCGCAAAAAGCGCGCGCTGTGCTGGACTACACCGGTGCCGATGCCGTCATGATCGGTCGCGCCGCGCAAGGCCGTCCTTGGATCTTCCGAGAGATCGACTATTTTTTGCGTACCGGCCAAACTCTCGAGCCACCCAGCTGGTCAGAGATGCGCGATTTACTGCTGCATCACTTAGCCGACCATTATCAGTTTTATGGCGAGGGTGTCGGCGTCAAAACTGCACGTAAACACATTGGATGGTACGTCAGTGGCTTGCCGGGCGGCAAGCTTTTTGCAGACCACATTAACCTCCTCGAGACCACCACCGAACAATTTGCGGCAGTCGATCAATGGTTTTTAGCTCAGGCGGCGGCTGGTGCAGACAGTGGGGCCACAACCTGCGACAATCACGGACTACATCAGTCATACCTGCGCGCCGCCTGAGGATCGTTCTCATGAAAGTAAACAATGTCCTTGATCAAGCTGTTCGCCTCAGTCTTGAGAACTATTTTGCCGACCTAGGAGACACCGAGCCCACCGACCTGTATGCCATGGTCGTGGGCTGCGTCGAACGTCCGCTACTCGCGGTTGCTATGCAACGCGCCAACAACAACCAATCGCGTGCTGCCCTGATGCTAGGTGTGACGCGCAACACGCTCAGAAAAAAGCTACTCGCTCACAAACTGATATGACCATTCAAACTGCACTGCTTTCCGTTTCAGATAAAGCCGGTATCCTCGAATTTGCCAAGGCACTCGCCAAGCGTGGCGTACGTCTGCTTTCAACTGGCGGCACAGCCAAATTGTTGGCCGAAGCAGGCTTAATAGTCACCGAGGTTGCCACCCACACTGGCTCACCCGAAATTCTCGACGGTCGCGTCAAAACCTTGCACCCAAAAATTCACGGTGGCCTGTTAGCACGGCGCGATAGCGCTGCACACTTGCAGACACTCAAAGAACATGGCATTGAACAGATCGATCTGCTGGTCGTCAATCTTTATCCGTTTCGCGCCGCCGTGGCAAAGCCAGACTGCACCTTTGCCGACGCCGTCGAAAACATCGATATCGGTGGGCCCGCCATGTTACGCGCGGCTGCTAAAAATCACGGTACACAGGCCGGGGGGGTGACGGTTGTCATTGATCCTGCTGATTACCCGCGTGTTTTGCAAGAGATCGACGCCCAAGGGGGTCCCTCTTACGGACTGCGCTTAGCGCTTGCCACCAAGGTCTACGCGCATACCAGCGCCTATGATGGGGCCATCGCGGCTTACCTCAGTAGCCTGATCGAGACCGAACCTGCCCAAGAGACTGTTCCCGCGCGCAGCACCTGGCCCAACACCCTGACACTGCAAGTCCATCAACAACAAGTATTGCGCTATGGCGAGAACGCTCAGCAACGTTCGGCGTTTTACGTCGACCCGAGCTGCCCGGCAGGCTTGCTGGGTAACTTTGTACAGCTGCAAGGCAAAGAGCTTTCCTACAACAACATCGCCGATTCAGATGCGGCCTGGGATTGCGTTCGCGGCTTTGCCGAACCGGCCTGCGTCATCGTCAAACATGCCAACCCCTGCGGCGTGGCCGTGGCAGACAACGCGGTCCATGCTTATCTGAAAGCGTTTAAAACAGATCCCACCTCAGCGTTCGGCGGCATCATCGCCTTTAATCGCACCTTCAACCTGGCCTGCGCCAAAGCGATCAGCGCGCAATTCGTTGAGGTGTTACTCGCCCCAGGCTACGACGCGGCTGCGCTTGAATTTTTAACTACCAAGAAAAACGTTCGGGTCCTGCAGGTGCCAATGGGCGTGGGGCAAAATGACATCGACGTGAAACGCGTGGGCGGTGGCTGGCTGGTGCAAACCCCCGATTCAAGCACCGTGCAGGCGAGCGATTTAAAAGTAGCTAGCCGCAAACAACCGACCCCCGCGCAACTCAGCGATCTGCTGTTTGCCTGGAAAGTCGCAAAATTCGTTAAATCAAACGCCATTGTTTTCTGTGGCGAGGGCATGACCTTAGGCGTGGGAGCTGGCCAAATGAGCCGAATTGATTCAGCGCGCATCGCGTCGATTAAGGCCAAAAATGCTGGTCTCAGTCTGAAGGGCTCTGCGGTTGCCTCAGATGCGTTTTTTCCGTTTCGCGACGGTTTGGATGTCGTGATTGACGCCGGGGCAACTTGCGTGATTCAACCGGGCGGTAGCATGCGCGACGACGAAGTCATCGCCGCAGCCAATGAACGCGGGATCATCATGGTCTTAACCGGCATGCGTCACTTCAGGCATTGAACCCCTTTTGCAAACGCTTGAATATCAAACGAGCCTAGCCCGATGCGAATCTTAGGTGTTGATCCGGGTTTGCGCCGCACAGGGTTCGGCGTGATTGATTTGAAGGGCTCAACCCTCACCTACGTCGCAAGCGGTACGATCGTCGTCCCCACCAACATTACCCTGCCATTGCGGCTCAAAGTGATTTTGGATAACTTGCGGCAAGTGGTTGAAGACACCAAACCCGATGTGGCAGCCCTCGAGATTGTCTTCATGAACACCAACCCAGCCACAACCTTGCTGCTCGGCCAGGCGCGCGGGGCAGCGCTTTGCGCGTTGGCTGACCGAGACTTGGCTGTACACGAGTACAGCGCGCTGCAGATCAAAAAATCCGTCGTGGGGGCTGGGCGTGCAGCAAAAGAACAAGTGCAGCTGATGGTGCAGCGCCTGTTATCGTTAGATGGTGTGCCGGCACCTGATTCTGCCGATGCGCTGGCCTGTGCGATCTGTCACGCGCACGTGAGTCCTTTAGCCGAAAAACTCGGCGTCACGAGCTTTCAGCAACGTACGGCCAGGGGTCGTACCCGCGTGCGTGGTGGCCGCTTGCTCGGTTAACTTTTAGGAACCGCCAAAAATGATTGGTCGCTTAACAGGTACGCTTTACGAAAAAATGCCACCGCGTATTGGTCTGGATGTTCAAGGTGTTGGCTACGAAATCGATGTCTCGATGACCACCTTTTATGCGCTTCCTGAGCTCGGCGCTCAGGTCACGATCTTGACGCATTTGACTGTGCGTGAAGACGCGCATATTTTGTTTGGTTTTTCTACTATGCAAGAACGCGCCGCCTTTCGAGAACTCGTCAAAGTCAGCGGTATTGGCGCACGGACAGCGCTTGCAGTGTTATCAGGTATGTCGGTAGCGGACCTTGCGCAGGCAATCACGCTACAAGAGCCGGCGCGCCTGACGCGCATCCCTGGCATTGGCACTAAAACCGCGCAACGCCTGCTACTCGAGATGAAGGGCAAACTTGGCGCAGACTTAGGAGCAAGCCCCAGCGTGTCTGCCGGTCACCAAACCGATGTTCTGCACGCCCTCACCGCCTTGGGCTATTCAGAGCGCGAGTCGCTGACCGCGCTCAAAACCTTACCCGAGGGCGTAAGTGTTTCGGATGGTATTCGGCTCGCACTCAAAAGTTTGTCGCGCTAAGTTCGCTGCGCCACGCGTTTTAGTCCACGCGTGCGCCTGATAACTTTACGGCCTGCGCCCAATTTTTAACCTCGGTGTCGATCACTTTTTGAAAGGCCTCGGGCGAGCTGTTATTAATCTCACCCCCCATTTCAAGCAAGCGTTGCTGCATCCCCGGGTCGGCCACAATCCGCTGCACATCTTGGTAAATTTTTTGACGTAAGGCCTGCGGCATTGACCCCGGGCCAAATAAGCCAAACCAGGTCGCAGCGTTAAAGCCCGCGACTCCGGCCTCGGTCATGGTGGGAACCTTGTCAAGCGCTAGGGCGCGGGTGGGGTGCGCCAGTGCAAGCCCCCGTAGTTTTCCGGATTTAATATAAGGCAACGCCGCAGAGAGCGTCACAAACGCCACCTGCACTTGACCACCGATTAAATCCGTCAACATCGGCGCATCGCCCTTGTATGGTACGTGCACGAAGGGCACGCCAGTTTTGGCCTTAAACAGTTCGCCCGTCAAATGCTGGGGCGTGCCGTTTCCGGTGGACGCCATGGACAACCCATTTTTTTGCGCCTTCGCGTACGCAACCAAATCAGACACCGTATCAACCGGCAAGGTCGCAGTCGTGACCAACACCAAAGGGATCGTCGAGATCAAAGCAATCGGGGCAAAATCTTTAAGGGGATCGTAGTTCAGCTTGGCATAAAGACTTGCGCTAATCGTGTGCGCCGCGGTGGTCATATACAGCAGATAACCGTCGCCGGGTGCGCGTGCAATCGCCTCTGCGGCAACCGTGGTGCCCGCGCCGGGACGATTACTCACAACCACCTGTTGCCCCCAGACCGCAGGAAGTTTCTCAGCAAGCAGTCGCGCAATCACATCCGTCGCCCCACCCGCCGGGTAGGGCACCACCAAAGTCACTGCTTTTTGAGGAAACTCAGCTGCCAGCGCTTGGGTCGCAAGCACACTCGCGCAAAGTGCGAGCGCCGCCAGAACGGTCAAAGACACCAAACGCAGGCGATTGATTGTTTGAGCGAACCAACGATTCATTTTCATGTGATCATCCTGTTACCTGTCGATAAATTATTCAGCCCAGCGTTGCGTTTGCCAAAGCGCACGAAACTCTGCATCCGCCTTTTTTAGTCGGGCTTGCCAGAGACCGCTCGTGAACAGCCCTTAACAACCCAGTACTAATCCCCTGCAATATTTTAGATAGTTTTGCATCAGTCGTCTCCGTTAATTGAACGTTAAACACGTCATTTTATTTTTTTGTGCTGCTCTTCTAGCCAGGCGAGTAAGCGGGCGACACCTTCTTTCATGGGGACGATTGGTTTCCAGCCAATCACCTCGCCCGCCTTGTCATGGGGGATGTGAAACGCACCGCCCGAGGTCAGGCGGACTTTGCCAGGTGGGTCGGGACGAATCTCTGGTTTGAGTGAGCTTTTGCAATACTCAAGGACCAACTGAACGAGTTCGCCGGTCGTGATGGGGGCCGGGCCTGAGACATTGACGGCTACATCGGTCGCGGCACTTTTTAAAGCGGCCACGTTCGCGCGTGCCACATCCGAGACGTGCACAAAATGTTTCGTATCGGTGCCATCGCCCGGCAAAACAGGCGCCAGCCCTTTTCGAACCAGATCGTAGGTTTCCATGATGTAAAGCGAGTTCGCGGCCCGATAATGCTGACGCTCTCCGTATACCGTTGAATACCGCAAGACCACATAATCCTGACCGGCGCTTTGATGATAATGGCGGCATAACTGCTCGCCCATAATCTTTGACGCGCCATACAAAATCGCGGCGGGTGGCGCGCCCACTGAATAAAAAGGGGTTTCTTCGTGCAAAGCGCCTTTGATGCCAGTGCCGTAACCGTAGACCGCATTCGACGAGGCGAAGATAAATTTTTTAACTTGATTGACGCGACAAGCTTCGAGCATGTTTTGCGCGCCACGAATATTCACATCGACCGCCTGCCAGGGCGTTTGCGAAAATCCCAAAGTCATATACGCGGCGAGGTGCACGACACCATCAACGCCTTTCGTGGCGTCCAACAGTTCTGGCAGTCGCATTAAGTCTGCGCGTACGATCTTGACGCGTGGATCGTTTTGCAAATGCGCGATCGCCTCCATCGAGCCGAACG
Source organism: Alcaligenaceae bacterium (assembly GCA_013205565.1). Taxonomy (GTDB): domain Bacteria; phylum Pseudomonadota; class Gammaproteobacteria; order Burkholderiales; family Burkholderiaceae_B; genus Zwartia. The sequence goes on from JABMMM010000040.1 coordinate 5,825, forward strand.
AAAAGTTATCGAGCAGCAAGACTTCACGCGCACCCTCTTTTAATAATAAATCCGCCGTGTGCGAACCCACCAGGCTCGCTGCGCCTGCAATTAAAATGCGCGAATCTTGAATATTAAGAGCCTTACCTTGTTTAACGTTTGCCATGATTGACTTGTCTCGTGTTGTATTGGGTAGATTTTTGTGCTCAAACTCAAGTGACGGCCTGATACGTTGGCAGCCCAGATGCGCGTAAACGCTTGCGCATACTTGGCCGAGTCGCCTCTTTTAGGCACCGCCTTTTAAATAAATCGGCGCAACAGATTCGAGCGGCGTCACCACCAGATTTAACTCAGCGTCAACGGGTTCGTTCGTCACATTATCAACCGACAAGGACGCCAGATTATCGCGCGACAACAAGGGCTCGCCTGGCAAGCATTCAAAGATACGTGCTTGCAAACGACCGAGCGAGAGCGGCAAATCGACCACCACTCGAGGGCGACCACTCCAGAGGGCTGCAAGCTTAACGAGTTCACCTAAGGTGTAGACGCGCGGGCCCGCTAGGGCATAGGTTTTGTTGGCAGCCGCCGGCAGCGTCAGCGCCGTCATCACGGCTGTGGCCACATCCCCGACAAAGACTGGTTGCATTTTTGCGTGCGCACCCGCAATGGGCAATACAAACAAAAAGCGCGCCAGCTTGGCGAACATATTCATAAACTTATCTTCAGAACCAAACACCACTGAAGGCCTGACAATCGTGAAGTCGCCAGAGCCAGGGGCCGCGTAGCTTTCGCGAATCGCCTGCTCGCCAGCCGCCTTAGAGCGCAAATAGCCGCTTGGCCCTTGCTGGTCAGCACCCAAGGCACTGATGTGAATAAACCGCTTCACCTGGTGCGTGCGGCAAGCCTGGGCGATGCGACGTGGTAGGTGCACATGGGCACGCTCAAAATCGGCCCCGTAAGGCTGCCCTTCGCGGCTATGCAAAATACCAACAAAATTCAGGACGATGTCGCAACCCGCCACCAAGCGTTCAAGTGTTGCGTCGTCGTGGATATCGGCTTGCATCACAGTCACCGTAGGATGCACCAAGAGCTCGCGGCCATGCTGAAACTGGCGCGTTGGCACGTGTACGACATGCCCCTGTGCCACCAGACGACCAATCACCTGGCGCCCGATAAATCCTGCCCCGCCAATTGCCAGAATGCGCATACCGTCCCCTAAAAAACTTAAGCCTGCGTGATAAAACTCGCATAAGATTTTAAGTCTACATTACCACCGCTCAAGATCACGCCCACGCGCGCGCCAGCAGGCACCGACAAGGCGCCGTGCATGACCGCAGCGGCCCCCAGGCAGCCGGTTGGCTCGACAATGATCTTCATGCGCTCACCAAAGAATTTCATGGTGGCAACGAGTTGCGAATCGCTAACGGTCAAAATATCGGTCACTGTTTGTTTGATGACACCAAAGGTCAATTGGCCCAGATATAGCGTCAGAGCGCCATCGGCAATCGACCTAGGAGGCTCAATGCGTACGACCTCGCCTTTACGTAAAGACTGTTGGCCATCGTTGCCGGCCTCGGGCTCAACGCCATACACTCGACAGGTTGGGCTCAGTGCTTGCGCCGACAAGACGCTGCCAGCCAGCAAACCGCCACCGCCCAAGCACACCAATAAATAATCTAATTCGCCCACGTCTTCGAACAACTCTTTTGCTGCAGTGCCCTGACCCGCGATCACATGAAGATGGTCATACGGAGGGATAATCACCATGCCGGTTTTTTGCTGCAGCGCGCGTGCCACATCTTCGCGGTCTTCTTTGTAACGATCGTAGGAGACCACGGTGGCACCGTAGCCCTCCGTCGCTGCTTTTTTAGCGACGGGTGCGTCGTGCGGCATGATGATTGTGGTGGCCACGCCCAATAGTTTGCCCGACAGAGCGATCGCCTGCGCATGGTTACCAGACGAATAGGTTAGAACGCCAGCGCGACGCTGTTCTGGCGACAAATTCGCAATGGCGTTGTAGCCACCCCTGAACTTAAAGGCCCCCATGCGCTGCAGGTTTTCGCACTTAAAAAATAGCTTGGCGCCGGTCGTGCGATCGGCGGTCTCTGAGGTCAGGACAGGGGTGCGGTGCGCGACACCCTTGAGCGTGGCCGCGGCATGAACAACGTCAGCGTAAGTTGGCAAAACAATTGACATGAATTTTCTCGAAATCGGGTCTTTGAATAAGGGATAGTGTACGATTGTCTGAGCGCTTTTGCGTGGCCCACACCCCTTACACAGCATCACGAAGAGTAAAGACCTCGATTTCATGGCGATACAGTCCGATTCTTTAAGCTCCCGCCCCGAACCCACGCGTTTGGTGGCCCCACAAGCCACTTCACCCAACGAGGAGTCAGTCGAGCGCGCCCTGCGCCCCCGCGCACTTGAAGAATATGTCGGCCAGCAACGGGTGCGCGAGCAACTGCAAATCTTTATTGCCGCCGCACGCAACCGACAAGAATCGCTCGACCATGTGCTGCTCTTTGGGCCGCCAGGTCTAGGTAAAACCACGCTTGCACACATCATCGCCCACGAAATGGGCGTGAATCTGCGTCAAACCTCTGGACCGGTACTTGAACGTCCGGGCGATCTGGCAGCGTTACTGACCAATCTTGAGCGCAATGACGTATTGTTCATCGATGAAATCCATCGCTTATCCCCCGTCGTCGAAGAAATCCTCTACCCAGCGCTAGAAGATTTTCAGATTGACATTCTCATCGGCGAAGGGCCGGCGGCACGGAGCGTCAAGCTTGACTTGCAACCTTTTACGCTGGTGGGCGCCACCACGCGCGCGGGGATGCTCACGAACCCTTTGCGCGACCGGTTTGGCATTGTCTCGAGGCTCGAGTTTTACACACCCGAAGAACTCACCCGCATCGCCACACGCAGCGCTGGCTTATTACAAGTCCCTATTACCCCTGAAGGGGCCTCAGAAGTCGCCCGGCGTGCGCGCGGCACCCCGCGTATCGCCAATCGTTTGCTGCGCCGCGTGCGTGACTACGCACAGGTTAAGGCTGACGGCACCATTGATGCCACAGTGGCCAAAGCCGCGCTTTCGATGCTTGAGGTCGATCCACAAGGGCTTGATTTAATGGATCGTAAACTTCTAGAGGCTATCGTCCATAAATTTGATGGTGGGCCAGTGGGGGTCGACAGTCTGGCCGCCGCGATTGGCGAAGAGCGCGACACGATCGAAGACGTAATCGAACCCTATTTAATTCAGCACGGTTACCTGCAGCGCACCTCACGCGGACGCATGGCCACGCAAACCACCTGGCGTCATCTGGGCTTAAAGCCACCAAACACCGCAACCGGCGGCGAACAACTATTTGACTGAGCCCAGAGGGCTCACGCTAGCACAAACTGAGCGGCTTAACTCGCGTCATCAAACTCTGCAATGCAAGCCAAAATCGAGTCGCCATACGACTCGAGTTTTTTGATGCCTACACCGTTCACGTGCGACAAGGCCTCAAGGCTAGCAGGCCTGGCGCGGGCGATTTCGCCTAAAGTCGCATTTTGAAAAATGACGTAGGCGGGCACGCCATGACTACGGGCGATCTCGGCGCGCCAACTGCGCAAGGCCTCAAAGACAGGCTGGGCCGCCAGCGGCAGGTCGGGCGGCAACGATTTGGCGCGCGGCGTGGCCGGGTTTCGCCCTGCACGTTCAGTCAGGCGTACGGCCTCGCGTCGCAGCAGTAGCGTGCGTTCACCCTTCAAGACTGCACGACTTTGATCGGTCAGAGCGAGCGTGCCATAGCCCTCTTGATCGACCATCAGCAAGCTATGGGCGAGCAGTTGTCGCAACACGCTGCGCCAGGCTTGCTCAGACAAGTCTTGGCCGATTCCAAAGACCGTCAACGCACTGTGCCCGTGCTCAAGGACGCGCGGCGTTTGCTTGCCTCGCAAAATATCAATTAAGTGACCAGCGCCATAGCGTTGCCCGCGCTCTTTCCAGAGTCGGTAAATCGTCGACAGCATTTTTTGAGCGGCGACCGTGCCGTCCCACGCCTGAGGCGGCGTCAGACAATTATCGCAATTCCCGCAGGCCGACATTGACTGACCGAAGTATTGCAGCAGACGCTCGCGCCGGCACGTAATGGTTTCGCATAAGCCCAACATGGCATCGAGTTGTGAACCCAGTCGACGCCTGAAGGCGTCATCACCGCTCGACTCGTCGATCATGCGGCGTTGTTGCACGACGTCTTGCAAGCCGTAAGCCAGCCAGGCAGTCGCGGGTAAACCATCACGCCCGGCCCGCCCGGTTTCTTGGTAATAGCCTTCGACTGACTTGGGCAGATCAATGTGGGCCACAAAACGTACATCAGGCTTATCGATTCCCATGCCAAACGCGATCGTCGCCACCATCACAATACCGTCTTCACGCAGAAACCGAGACTGGTTTTTGGCCCGAAGCGCCGCGCCTAACCCTGCGTGATACGGTAAGGCCTCGATGCCTTGTTCGCACAAAAAGGCGGCGGTCTCGTCGACCTTGTTGCGCGACAGACAATAGACAATCCCCGCATCGCCGGCATGCTCTTGGCGCAACAGTTGTAAGAGTTGCTTGCGCACCTCTTGTTTTTCGACAATGTGATAGCGAATATTGGGCCGATCAAAACTTGCGACAAAGTGCTGCGCGTCGTGTAAAGCCAAGCGTTCGGCGATCTCGCTGCGAGTGACATCGGTGGCTGTGGCCGTGAGAGCCAGACGCGGCACCTCGGGCCAGCGTTCGTGCAACATCGACAAGCCCAGGTATTCGGGCCTGAAGTCATGCCCCCACTGAGACACACAATGAGCCTCGTCGATGGCAAACAACGCCAGCTTGCCACGCCCAAGCAGTTGCAGGCAGCGCTCGGTCAACAACCGCTCGGGCGCGACGTAGAGCAAGTCGAGTTCGCCGGCTAAAAAGGCCTGCTCGACCTCACGCGAATCTTGCCAGTCTTGGGTTGAATTTAAAAAAGCGGCCCGCACGCCCAGTTCGGTTAAAGCGTCGACTTGATCTTGCATCAAAGCAATCAAAGGCGACACGACAATGCCGACACCCGCACGAACAAGCGCAGGGACTTGATAACAAAGGGATTTTCCGCCGCCCGTGGGCATCAGAACGAGGGCATCGCCCCCACCAATCACGTGCTCAACAATTGCCTGCTGATCGCCCCGAAAGGCCTCATAGCCAAACACGCGAGCCAACACTCTGGCGGCACCACTTTTGGCTTTTGAATCAGTCAGAATTGTCATGTCGGTATTGTAGGGGATTGCGGAGTGCCTAGAGGCAAGCGCACAAGTTCGTTTCAATTGATTTCAAGACGCTTGCCCAAACCCGCGCCACGTTGCACACTCTGACGATGGACTCACGAACTAGCCTTGAAGCGCGCGTAAAAATTTTAGTGGTCGACGACGATCCGGCACTGCGTCAGTTGCTGGCGGACTATCTGAACAAGCACGGGTTTGATACGTTGGTTGCACCCGATGCGACCGATTTGCCTGCCCGTATTTTGCGTTTTGCCCCTGAACTTCTTGTGCTTGATCGCATGATGCCAGGCATCGATGGTGCCGAAGCGTGTCGAGCATTGCGCGCGCAAGGCGAAGATATCCCGGTCATTCTTCTCACCGCGCGCGATGAGGCCGTTGACCGTATCATCGGCCTCGAAGCAGGTGCCGACGATTATGTTGGCAAACCTTTTGATCCGCGCGAATTGCTCGCCCGTATTCAAGCTGTGCTGCGCCGCAAGCGTGGCGCGTCGGCCTTAACCAAAAATGCACCTGTGCAATTTGGTGCGTTCACGTTTGATCCCGTCATGCGTCAACTTACGCGCGACGCTGAGGTGGTCAAGCTGACCGGTGGCGAAATCAATTTGCTTGAAGCCTTGATTCGCAATCCCGGCAAGCCCTTATCGCGAGAAAAACTACTCACCCTTGCGCGCGATGACGAGTCGGGCGAGCGTAACGACCGCGCCATTGATATCGCGATTTTGCGCCTGCGTCGCGCGCTTGAAGACGACCCTAAACAGCCACGCTGGATTCAAACCGTCTGGGGCACCGGCTATCGTTTTTCGCCGTGAGTATGTTTACGTTTTTTCTGCCGCAATCGTTTCGCTCACGATTGGTGTTATTAGTGCTGGCGACCGTGCTGGCGGGGCAAGCGGCCACCCTTTACCTTGTCTCAGTGTATCAACGCGATCATGCCCAAACGGTTGCTTTGGATTTATTAGCGACAACCATACGCACGTTGCAATACTCGATGGAACACGTGCCGCCACCCGAGCGGGCCGAGTTTGTTCACCAGGCTTCACAAGGCCAATGGCGCCTATGGGCCAAGCCTCTGCCCAACGAGGCCAGGTTGCAGCGCCGGGCTACACGCCCCGACCAGGCCGCGACTCGGATGCCCCAGCCTAAAGACGGTCAAACACCGCGCCCCCCGCCTCCCGCCTCCACGGCGAATCCAAACCGAGCTTTGCCGTTAGAAGCGCCCTCGGGCTTGGCGCCTGCCAAACCATTGTCACGCGAAACAGTCGTCAGCGACGACGTCAGGCGCGGCCTGGCCAGACTGATTGGCCGCCTGAACAATCGCTTAAGCGGCGACAGTCGCGTGGCACTCTCGCGTGGCCCGACTCCAGAAATTTTTATTTCACTTACCCGTACCATTGAAGAACAAACGCCTCGTCAACGCGAGTGGCTCGTGATTCCACTTGATCGCATCGATCCCCCTGTGGCGACGTCGCTGATTATTTGGTGGCTCAGCGGACTTGCTCTGGTGTTGCTGATTGCCGCCTGGTTCTCTTGGCACATCACACGCCCGATCACCCGACTGGTCGATGCGACAGACCGCCTCGCTGCGGGCAAGCCCGCACGTGTTGAGCCCGCGGGCCCCGCCGAAATCAAACGTCTGGGCGAACGCTTTAACGCCATGCTTGAGGCGCTCAGCCAGTCAGAGGCGACGCGACGCACGCTATTGGCAGGGTTGCCGCACGATCTCAAAGCGCCGTTATCGCGCATGTGGCTACGCATTGAGATGACCGATGACGTATCTTTGAAAGATGGCATGCGTAAAGACCTACAAGACATGCAGCACATGGTCGATCAGTTCATTCAATATGTCAGAGGTTCAGATCCCGCCACGTATCATTTTGCGACGTTTGCACTCAACGAGTGGGTGCTTGAACGAGTCGCAAACTGGCATGGCGCTCGCAACGAAGTAATGCTGGTCGGTGTGCCTGAGCCGGTTCGGGTCAACGCGGATAGTGTGGCGCTTTCGCGCCTGCTCGACAATTTAATCAGCAACGCCTTGCATCACGGCGCGCCTCCGGTCGAGATCACACTGACCACACTAGACCACTGGGCGGTCATGACGGTGAGCGATCACGGCGCAGGGATCGCTCCTGAGCAGCGCGCCGAGGCGCTCAAGCCTTTTGTGCGACTCGACCAGGCCCGCACGCGAACCGGCAACGTCGGCTTAGGCCTCGCGCTGACAGAAGCAATCGCTCAGGCTCACGGCGGCACACTCACCCTCGATCGGGCAGAGCATGGTGGCCTCAGCGTCGAGATTCGTCTACCCAAGGCTCAAACGTAGTCTCGCACGTTAAGGCGCCCGACCGAACAGACCCCGATAGGTCATCAGATTAAAAATCACCAGGATGGGCAAGACTACGACTGTGGCGGCCAGCACGAGTTGTAACGAACCCTGTGCTGACGCGGCATCCCATAAGGTGAGGGTATCCAGAACGACAAACGGAAACATGCTGTAGGTCAACCCGCCAAGCAGCGCGACAAACAAAAGCCAACAGAGCGTAAACGGTAGCCAAACTAACGAGTGATAACGAGACTGCGTCACGCGGGTCAGACTCATATCAATCCCGACAAAACACCCAAGCATCAGCAGCCAAACCGGCGCGGCCAGCACAAGGTTGGTCGCACTACTCCATTTATAAAAAATAGCGGGGTTCGCAAGACCCAAAGCAATCGAGAGCGCAACCATACCGGCAGCCGCCCAACGGATCGCGTGCCGAGCCCAACGGGCCGCAAAAAGCTGCAGGTCACCCTGTAGTCGCATCACAAGCCAGCATGCACCCAACAGGGCATAGGCCGTCACGGTGCAAAGGGCAATAAAAACAGTGAACCAGCGTTCGGGGGCATCTTGCTTGAGACCCAACACCAACTGGGCTAACAAGCCCCCATGACCCAAGGCCGTCAGCAGCGAGCCGAGCCAGAACAAGGCAATCCAGAGGTCGCGCTTTTCGGTGGCGGCGCGAATCCTAAACTCAAACGCGACGCTGCGCAGCATCACCCCCAGCACCGTCAGCGACATGGGCACATAAAGTGCTCCCAGGACTGCTCCCCACGCTAAAGGAAACGCGGCCAGAAATAAGCCCACGGCTAACAGCCACCAAAACCCATTGGCATCGCGCCAAGGGCTCAAAGCGACCATCAATTGCGAACGCGCGTGTCTGGGTGCCAATAGCACCAGCACACCAACGCCAATATCAAACCCGTCGAACAGCGCGCCGCCTAGAATCAGTACAAAAAGTAATGCCATCATGAGCAACGGCATCCAGAAAGACGGCGCACTCGCGCTTAAGCCCAACGAGGCTGCCAGTGCGTCGATCATGGTCGCATCCCGGGTTTGCGCACGGGCACCACGCCAAAGCGCGCGGCATGCCACAACAGCTGAACAAAACCCGTCACCATCACTGCATAACAAGCAAGGGCTGCGGCCAGCACCCACGCAAGCGTCGCGGGCGGGGCCTGGACAACCGCGTCTTGCTGAAGCAGACTGCCCCACACTAAGTAAGGTGCGCGGCCCAGATCAGAGAGGTTCCAGTTCAAGAGCCAGGTCAAGGCACCCAAGCCGCCCGACCACACCAGAGTGCGCAACAGCCATTTTGGATAACGCGCGGGCTCCAAGCCTTTTCGCAGCACGACAACTAGGGTGAACAACATGAGCGCGCTTGACAAGGCTCCGGCGAGTAACGCCGCGCGCAGGAGCCAAAACAAGAGCACCACGGGGGGAAGCACCTCGCCGGTCAGGTCTAACCCCAGAAGACTTTCGTTGGCCTGCCTGCCAAGCCATCTCTGCGCACTTAAGTCAGAGGCCAAAAAAACCGCAGTCGAGCGGGTTTTGACGTTGGGCGAACCCAGCCAGACCCACTCAGGTGAGGCCGAGCTATACCAATAACCCACCTGCGCGGCGGCGACCGCCGGTTGATAACGTGCCACCATTCGCGCATTGCCATCAAGCGCAGCCCAATAAAGCATCAAGGCGCACACGGACACCAGCACCCCTGCACGAAACGATAAGTGCTCACCCGCATCAAGCGGACGGCGCAGGGCCTGCCAGGCCGTCACGCTCAATAACAAGAAACCCGCAAACAAAAACGCCCCCGCCACGAAGCCCAACGAGCGCCACAAGACAAACGGCGTCAAAATCACCTCGCTCCATTCGTACACCTGATAGCGACCGTCGATCGGCGCGGCCCCGACCGGCGCCTGCACCCACGTATGCAGCACGACCACCCAAAACAAGGTCAGCGTCAAGCCAAGTGCCACCATCAACACCGCAAAAAAATGAACCTTCGCAGACACACGGCGCTGACCAAACAGCACGACGCCCATGAACAACGCTTTAGTGATAAAAAACGTGGCTAGCCCAAACGCCAACAACGGACCTGCGACGTTACCCGTGCGTTCAATCAGCGCGGGCCAGAGCGTACCAAACGCAATCAACACGGGCAAAGCCGTCGCCAACGCCAAAAAAAACGACAGCGCGAACGTTCTGACCCAAAAGCGGTAAGCGGCTGTCCACCCCGACTCGGGGGCTTGCCAGGCCTGATAGCGAAACACACAAAGAATCCACCCCAATGCCATGGCAAGCGCCGCGAACAAAACGTGCGCATTCAGACTGAGGGCGAACTGAATCCGTGCGAGAAAAAGTGTTGAAATTTCCATGATTCGGGCTAGTGTAGACCGGTCGTGGCAAAATGATCCTTTTAATACGGCTTCGATACACAAAATCCTGTATGTCCACTGACTCTGTTTCACCGGTAACGACCAATTTTTTACGTAATATTATTGAAGCTGATCTGGCCGCCCAGCGCTTTGAGGGCAAGCGGTGGGCCGGCCATCCCGGGCCCGCGTCTGTTCAGGCAAACGGCTCGCCCGATCCCGCCAAAATCCGCACGCGGTTTCCGCCTGAGCCCAACGGCTATCTGCATATTGGTCATGCCAAGAGCATCTGCCTGAACTTTGGTTTAGCGCGCGACTACGGTGGCGTGTGTCATCTGCGTTTTGACGACACCAACCCAGAAAAAGAAGAGCAAGAATATGTCGATGGCATCATTGATGCGGTCAAGTGGCTGGGTTTTAACTGGCAGGCAAACGGCACTGAGCACCTGTTTTTTGCCAGCGATTATTTTGGTGTGATGTACGACTGCGCGCTGGCTTTGATCCAGGCCGGTCACGCTTACGTCGACGAGCAAAGCCCCGAGCAAATGCGCGCGATGCGCGGCACTCTCACCGAAGCGGGCCAAAATTCGCCCTGGCGCGAACGCCCTGCTGCCGACTCGACCCGTTTACTGAACGAAATGCGCGACGGCAAGCACGCCGACGGCGGTATGGCGTTACGCGCAAAAATTGAGATGGCGGCGCCCAATATCAATCTGCGCGATCCCGTCTTGTACCGGATCCGGCATGCCACCCACCACCGCAGCGGTGACCAATGGTGTATTTATCCGATGTACGCCTATGCCCATCCGATCGAGGACGCGCTCGAGGGCATCACTCACAGCATCTGCACGCTCGAGTTTGAAGATCAACGCCCGTTTTACGATTGGACGCTGAACCGGCTGAACGAACTTGGCAAGCTCTCAGCCCCCCTGCCCCATCAGTACGAATTTGCGCGGCTCAACATGAGCTACATCGTGACCAGCAAACGCAAATTGCTTCAGCTCGTCAAAGAGGGTCACGTTACCGGTTGGGATGACCCGCGCATGCCAACCATTGTGGGATTGCGTCGTCGCGGCTACACGCCCGAAGCGTTGCGTCTGTTCTGTGACCGCACCGGAGTGTCTAAAAATAACGCTCGCATTGACTACAGCTTATTGGATCAGGCGTTGCGCGAAGTGCAAGACCCGGTTGCCCCTCGCTCGGTTGCCATCCTTAAACCCTTAAAACTTGTCATTACCAATTTTCCAGCGGGTCAGGTCGAGCCTTGTCAGGCACCGCGCAACCCGCACGACCCTCACGCGGGTCAGCGCCAGTTTGGCTTTACGCGTGAACTCTGGATTGAACAAGAAGACTTCGCCGAGATACCACCCCAAAAGTACTTTAGATTGTTTGTCGGTAACTCGGTACGCTTGAAGTACGGTTACGTGGTGACCTGCACCGGTTTTGTTAAGGATGTCTCAGGAAACATCACTGAAGTGCATGCTGAATACAACCCAGACACAAAAAGTGGCACGGCCGGCTCAAATGCAGTCAAGGTGAAAGGCACTGTCACTTGGATCAGTGCGGCGCAGGCGATCCCCGTTGAGATTCGCCTGTATGACCGTCTGTTTTCAGAGCCCTTTCCGGACGCAGGCGACAACGACTTTTTGACCTGCTTAAATCCCAATTCGGCGCAAAGCGTCAAAGCGTGGCTTGAGCCGGGTACGGTTGCCATTCATGGCATAGTCTCTCAGTTTGAGCGCCTCGGGTACTTTGCTGTTGACTCTGTTGACTCGACTCCCGAGCGGCCCGTTTTTAATCGTGTCACAACGCTAAAAGACACGTGGACTGCTGGCGTCTGAGTTAATATTCTAAGCCATGACAACCGATATTTCAGCCCTCGATTTTAAAAGCGCCACCCTCTACGCGATTCGTGTCGTGCTGCAGCACGCCGACACCCAAGCGCTGGTGACGGCGCTAAAAAAACGCATGACTGACGCCGGTGCTTTTTTTGAAAACGAACCGGTTGTGATTGATGCAGGCGCAGTCGACGCAGCGATTGACTGGGCACCGTTGCTTAAGGCCTTTGCCGACCAACGCCTGCCTGTGATTGGTGTGGTGGCGCGAGGCGATAACCTGGTTGCGGCCAAAGCCTGCGGGCTGACCGCAGTTGATTTATCAACGAGCCCTGTGCGCAATGCCTCAGATACTCAGTCAGCAGCTTCGGTGGCCGAGCCGGTCACCGCACACGTACCGTCGCCTGCGGCGGCTGATACTGTGGCAGGTGTCACAGATGGCGCTGCCGACACGGCAGACAACGCCGCAAGTCACGCAACCGCATCGGCTTCGAACGCAGCGTCCGTCGCAAGCACGTCGCCCAACCCTGACGCCCCGTCAGCAGCCCCCACCATGGTCGTGCGTGGCCCCCTACGCTCGGGCCAACGGGTTTATGCTCGCCAGAGTGATTTGATCGTGATGGGTGTGGTGAGTCGCGGCGCCGAAGTTATCGCTGACGGCAATATTCACGTTTACGGTCCTCTGCGTGGCAAAGCCATGGCAGGCGCACGCGGTGACACGGCTGCCCGCATTTTTACGACAGGGCTTGACGCCGAGCTAGTCGCCATCGCTGGCGTTTACCGTGTGATTGATTCTAAATTGCCGGCCGAGCTGCATCAACGCCCTGCCGCGATTCACCTGCAAAAAGACGCGTTACATCTGAAGCCTCTCGAAAAATAGCGGTTTCATTTTTAAACGCTTCAATTTTTATTGTTCTTGCAGTCTTATATAAGGGTTAGTCAGTCATGACACGTATCGTAGTGGTGACCTCAGGCAAAGGTGGAGTCGGCAAAACAACCACCAGCGCCAGTTTTTCGTCGGGCTTGGCCCTGCGCGGTTTTAAAACCGCCGTGATCGATTTCGATGTGGGCCTGCGCAATCTTGATCTGATCATGGGTTGCGAACGACGTGTCGTCTATGACTTTGTCAATGTGATTCAAGGCGAAGCCACACTCAATCAGGCGCTCATCAAAGATAAAAACTGCGACAACCTGTTTGTATTGCCCGCCTCGCAAACGCGCGATAAAGACGCCCTGTCTAAAGAGGGTGTCGAGAAAGTCATCAACGACCTCAAAGAGATGGGCTTTGATTACATTGTGTGCGATTCACCAGCGGGTATTGAAACAGGCGCTTTGTTAGCCGCTTATTTCGCCGATGACGCGCTGGTTGTCACAAATCCAGAGGTCTCTTCGGTACGCGACTCAGATCGTATCTTGGGTATTTTGGCGTCAAAATCGCGCCGTGCGATCGAAGCTGACGAACCCATCAAAGAGTACCTCCTGCTCACCCGCTACAATCCTAAGCGTGTGGAAGATGGAGAGATGTTATCGCTCAAAGACATCGAAGATATCTTGCGAATCAAACTGATTGGTGTGATACCCGAGTCTGAATCTGTATTACAAGCCTCCAATCAGGGCTTGCCTGCGATTCACCTCAAAGATACCGACGTCTCTGAAGCGTATCTCGATGTGGTTGCACGCTATCTGGGCGAAGACAAACCACTTCGTTTTGTCGACTACGAAAAGCCAGGCCTGTTTAAGCGCATGTTTGGAGGCAAATGATGTCATTTCTGTCTTTTTTTCTGGGCGAAAAGAACAAGTCCGCCAGCGTTGCCAAAGAACGTCTGCAGATTATTTTGGCTCACGAACGCGGGGGGCAAAGTGCAGCGCCTGATTACCTGCCGGCCCTGCAGCGCGAACTGATCGCAGTCATTTCTAAGTACGTCAAAATCAATCCTGAAGATATCAAGGTCAATCTTGAGCGGCAAGATAGCCTTGAAGTTCTTGAAGTGAAGATCGAGATGCCGCAGCGCTGAAGCCAAAGCAAAAACTGCGATGTATTGAAAACTCCCCAAAACGTTGAACACTCGTTCAGCCTTTTGGGGTTTTTCGTTGAGTCGAATGCCGACGCACTAATCGTGCGTTTTTTTGCGATATGATCAGCTGAGGCGACAAGCTTCCAATCTGAACTTTAAAAAAATTAAAAAGTCTGATGAATATTGCAAAATCCTTTCTAACGCGCGCACTCAGTCATCCTGAGCTTCGAGCCTTGACCTGCGGCAAACAAGCACTCACCTATGGCCAACTCGCACAACGTGTGCATGGCCTAGCCGGTGGCTTGCTCAACACTTTGCATCTTGCGCCCGGTTCGCGCGTGATCTTATGCATGGAAAACCGCAACGCGTTTATAGAGGTGCTGTTTGCCACCTGGACCGCGGGGCTCTGCGCGGTACCTGTCAACGCAAAACTGCATCCGCGCGAAGTGAAACCGATTACGTTAGATTCTGCTGCGGCCGTGATTTTCACCAGTGCCTCTTTGTATGCGGGGCTGGCTGAAGCACTTGCCGATTTGCCTGGTCAACGGCAGATCATTGTGGTGGACGACGATCCCTACGAGGGCTACGTGCGCTCGAAACCGGTGCCGTGCGCTTCAATGCTGCCCGACGATCTGGCCTGGATTTTTTATACCAGTGGCACCACCGGTGTCCCTAAAGGCGCGATGTTGTCGCACCGCAACCTGATCACCATGAGCTTGCAGTATGGTGCGGACGTTGACTGCGTGCGGCGCGGCCAAACCATGTTGCACGTCGCACCCCTCTCGCATGGCGCTGGGCTCTATGCCCTGCCGCATTTATTTGGCGGCGGACACCAAGTCATTGAAGCAAGCTTCAGTACGGATCTAGTCTTTGAAGCCTTACAACAGTATCCAGACGTGACCTTGTTTGCTGCGCCCACCATGCTGTCGCGCATGATTCGCTCGGCTAAGGGGATCCAGAACCCCGCGGGGAATCTGCTGACCGTGTTTTATGGCGGCGGCCCGATGTATGTCAGCGATTTGGTGCAAACCCTTGATTTACTTGGGCCGCGTCTGGTACAGATTTATGGACAAGGCGAAAGCCCCATGACCATGACTGCACTGTCAAAGCTGGATCACGAAGGCCCGCGTGACGAGGCACACCTGGCGCGCTTAGCGTCTTGCGGAACAGCACGCACCGGTGTCGAAGTACGCGTCGTCGGCGAAGACGGCAAAGAGTTATCCCCGGGTGAGCTCGGTGAAGTGGTGTCACGCAGTGACACCCGCATGCTGGGCTACTGGAACAACCCCAAAGCTACTGCGTCGGCCATCAAAGACGGTTGGCTCTGGACCGGCGACATCGGTACCATGGATGCCAAGGGTTACCTGACGCTACGCGATCGCTCAAAAGACATGATCATTCGTGGCGGTTCGAATATTTATCCGCGCGAGATCGAAGAAGTCTTGTTACGCCACCCCGCCTTAGCTGAGGTATCCGTGGTGGGCCGCGAAGAGCCCGACCTAGGCGAAGAGCCCGTTGCCTTCGTGGTGGTCAAGCCCGGCATGACCATTACCACCGACGAAATGGATACCTTGTGTTTGGACAACCTGGCGCGCTTTAAGCGCCCACGCGAATATTTCTTCAGCGACGATTTGCCTAAAAACAATTACGGAAAAATTCTTAAAACAGAGCTGCGCAAGCAACTCGCCAAAGGAAAATAATCATGCGTGACGTCTTTGTAGCGGGTATCGGCTCGACCACCTTCGGCAAACATATTGCTACCCCGATTGAATCGTTGGCCGTTGAGGCCGCTGCGCGTGCCATCGTTGAATCAGGCATCGATCGCGCGCGGATCGGTGCCTTGTATTTGGGCAACTTCATTAGCGGACCACTCACCGGCAAAGAGGTCCTCGCTGGTATCGTGGGCGAGCGTTTAGGGCTGGGCAACATCCCCTGCACCAAGGTCGAAGGTGCCTGCGCCTCGGGCGGCATCGCCTTTAGGCACGCCTGGATTGCGATTGCCAGCGGCATGTGCGACGCCGTCATGGTGGTGGGCGTTGAAAAAATGACCCACGCCTCAACCGCTGAAGTGACTTCAGCCCTGAACTGCGCCATGGATAACGAAAACGATGGGCCTAGTGGTCTGACGTTTCCCGGGTTGTTTGGCATGGCTTGGCGCATTCACGCTAGTCAGTACGGCACCACACGTGAAGACATCGCTGCGGTCGTCATCAAAAACAAAGCCAATGGTTTGAAGAACCCCTTGGCACAAATGGGGGCGTCGCTCACCCTTGAGCAAATTTGTGCGTCAGCCATGATCGCTGACCCCTTGCAAATGTTTGACTGCTGCCCCGCAAGCGACGGTGCGGCAGCAATTGTGCTGTGCGCCGAGCCTTTGCTATCGAGTCAGGCACGGCAAAATAAAATTCGCGTCTTGGCGTCAGCTCAAACCAGTGGCTCACCCCGCATCGCTAATCACCCTGACCTGTGTTCGTTTGATGCCACCGTCACCGCCGCAAAAAAGGCTTACGAGCAATCTGGTCTTCAAGCAAAAGATATCGACGTCTGTGAGTTGCATGACTGCTTTTCAATCGCCGAGATTATCGACAGCGAAGACTTGGGCCTAGTCCCACGCGGGCTAGGAGGCAAATGGGCTGCCGAAGGCCGCACCGGCATGCACGGCGATGTCGCCATCAACCCAAGTGGTGGTTTGCTGGCCAAGGGGCATCCCGTGGGCGCAACCGGCATTGGGCAAATCTACGAAGTGGTCAAACAACTACGCGGCGAACACACCAATCAAGTCGCCAATGCGCGCATCGGCATGACGCACAACCTAGGTGGCACCGGCGTCGCGTGTACCGTTAACATTTTGGGGCGCGATTAATCATGTCGAACGCAACCCTCTTCAACCCAGAGATGCTGACGTTTCACCAATGCGCCAAGTGCGGCACCCTAGACGCGGCCTGCATCAACACCTGCGCGAAATGTTTGGCCAGTGAAATGAATCCGGTGCAAATTTCTGGTGTTGGTAAGCTCGTGAGTTGGACCACCGTGCGCAAGCCACCGCTACGTTTCAAGGCCGATGGCATGTATCACGTCGGCGTCTTTGATCTGGATAATGACTTTCGTGTCACCGGCCGCTTTTTGCCCGAAGACGGCGATCAGTTGGGCGACCGTGTTGTTGCCGTACCCACAACCGTGACTGAGTCAACAGGCCCCGTGACACCCACCTTTAGAGTGCAAAAGAATGTCTGATATCTCTTATGAAAAGCACGGCGCAGTGCGACTGATCACAATCAACCGCGCTGACAAAATGAATTCGTTAACGTTTGAGGCCAACGACGATCTAGTGGCCGCCTGGCACGAGTTTGATAATGATGAGTCAGCACGCGCTGCAGTCATCACCGGCGCAGGCGACAAAGCCTTTTGCGCAGGAGCAGACTTAAAAACCTACACGATGGATTTTGCCCGAGCGCCCGCGCAAGAGTTTCGTAAAAAATATACCAACGGTCCGGGTATTGGCGGCATCACGCGCAACCTTGATATCGACAAACCGATTGTCGCCGCCGTGAACGGTTTTGCGATTTCGGGCGGCTTTGAATTGTCGTTGGCTTGCGATCTGCGCTTTTGTTCACCCAACGCTGAGTTTGCGCTGCAAGATTCTAAGTGGGGGTTTCATGCCTGCGATGGCGGGCTGATTCGTTTGCCCCAGATTATCGGTATGGGTCATGCCATGGAGATCATCTTATCGGGTGAGCGCGTGGATGCCGAGCACGCGTATCGCATCGGGCTAGTCAATCGCATTTACCCACAAGCAGAGTTACTACAAAAGACCTTGGATTACGCGGCCATACTTGCCAAGCGTGCGCCTTTGTCGCACCGCTTTGCCAAAGAGGTGGTGCGTCGCTCAATGGGCATGCACATGGAAGAAGCCCTGAAATGGGAGTCGCGTTCGTTCAGAGATGTGGCCTTTACCGCTGATCTTGAAGAAGGCGTCACCTCGTTCAAAGAGCGTCGCGAGGCGAATTTCAAGGGTAATTAGGGGTGTTTATTTGTTAAAAATCATAGTAAGGTTTTGCATCAGCATCAGGTCAACTAAGTGAAAAACACATTAAGTCTGGTTAAAAACCAAATATCAATCCGGAGACAACAAAATGAAGACAGCCTTCAAACGTAGCATCTGGCAAGTCGCACTGGCCTCAGCCTTTATTACCTGCGCAGCCACCTCGCTTGCGCAAGTCAAAGTAGGGGTCATCCAAGGCCTCAGCGGCCCGCCAGCAGTCGTAGATTTTGGCGAGTCGTACCTACAGGGTATTAAACTTGCCCTTAAAGATTATCAAGCAGCTGGTGGCAAGACCAAAATTGAACTGGTTGTCTACGACGACGAGGCCAATCCACAGCGTGCAGTGTCCTTAGCGCAACGTCTGATCCAAAATGACAAAGTTCCAGTTGTAATCGGCACGGTCAGTAGTGGCAACGTGCTGGCGATGGCACCGATCTTGCAAAAGGCTGGCATCCCCTTAATGGCAGGCCCAGGCATTGCCACCAACATCACGACCCAGTTCATCAACGAAAAGCCCAGCTACATCTTCAGATGCTCGATGGTAGAGAAATTTCAAATCGATCAGATGCTTGACTGGGGTGTAAAAACCTTTAAGCGTATCGGCCTCGTTCATTCAACCACAGGCTACGGCAACTTCGCCGCCAAAGAGATTCAAGAGGGGCTCAAAAAACGTGGCATGGAGTTAGTCGCGATCGAAGCGGCAGCGCCCGGTGTCAACGACCTGACCCCACAAATGGTCAAACTGCGTGATGCCAAAGCAGAACTCGTCTTGAACTTTCACGAATCGTTTGAGCTGCCTTTCCGCCCAATGCCACGTATCAACTACAAGCCTGTTGTCGCGGGAAACTGGGGCTTATCCTCACAAAAAGTACTTGAGATCGTTGGCAAAGACGCCATCGAAGGCACCGTGATGGGCCAGGCACTTGATGTCAACACACCACGCGCTAAAAGCTTTGATGAGCGGATGCAAAAAGAATACGGTAAAGAATACCGTTGGCCTGTCGTAACCTCGTTAGGGTACGACGCTGCGCAAATCGTTTTTAAAGCCGTTAATCAAGTCGGCAAAGCCGATCCAAATGCTATCCGCGATGCGATTGAAAATATCTCTGGCATTGAAGCTGTTTCAGCCACGCCCGCTAAACCCTTTAGCGCAACGGATCACGAATGCCTTGACTACGAAAACGTCTTCTTGGGCGTCTGGACAAAAGGTGTTGTGACACGTTTGAAATACTAAGATGGAGCTCGGCAATCTAATCCAGGTGCTGTCGGGCGGCCTGGCGATGGGGGCGATTTACGTCCTCGTCGCGCTTGGCCTTTACATTACCCACCTCACGACCCATCGCGTTAACTTTGGGCAAGGCGACTTTTTAATGGTGGGGGCGTTTTTGCTCTTGCTGTTTCGCAAGCTCGACATGCCACTTGGCCTAGCCGTGGTGGCGGTTCTAGTCATTCTTGCTGTGATGGGCTGGTTGTTAGACCGCGTGGCGATTCGACCGCTTGATCGCAAAAAGGACACCTTGATTGGTGCCTATTCATGGATGCTGACCACCGCAGGCGTTGCCTTGATCTTGCAGAACGTGATCGAACTTGGCTTTGGGAAAACTTCACAATACTCAGCACCGCTGTTTAGCTCAAAACGCGATGAGGTGGTGCAGGTCTTGGGTGCAGGGTTGTTCGTAGAAGAAATTTTAGTGATCGTGGCCGCCGTATTAATCGTCGGCCTCTTTTACGGCTTTATGTTTCATTCGCGTTGGGGCAAGGCGATTCAAGCCGTTGCGTTTAATCCAGAGGCGGCCATGCTACTGGGCATTCATACCAACCGCGTCAAGGTTGGTGTGTTTGTGATTGCATCGATTCTGGCTGCAGTGGCCGGCGTACTGATCGGCCCAATCGTTACCATCAACCCCCAGATGGGCTTGGTGCTCACCATCAAAGCCTTGATCGTGGCGGCGATCGGTGGCTTTGCCAATCCGGTTGGAATTCTGATTGGCGGGATCTTATTTGGCGTGTTCGAATCGATTTCAAATTATGTCGACTCAGGCTTTGGCGACTTATACCCCCTGCTTGCGGCCTTGGTCATCATTGCGATCAAACCTTCTGGCCTGTTTTCAGAGAGGAGCGCCGATGTCAGATAACACTCTGCACGTGCGCACGATGCCAGCACAGCAATCAAACCGTTTGCCTTACGCTGTTGCGATCGCAATATTTTTATTATTGCCCTGGCTGCCTATCAACGGCTTTTATCTGTTTCTGGCACAAACATTTTTCTATACCGCGATTGCCGTCACGGGTTTGAATCTGTTGCTAGGTTTGTCTGGTCAGATGTCAATTGGTCAGGCTGGGTTTTATGCTTTAGGCGCGTATGGTTCGGCACTCACCTCGCTTAAGTTGGGTTGGCCTGTCCCGCTGTCGATCACGTTTGGCGTCTTGATTGCTGCCATCGGGGGCGGCTTGGTTGGCGTGTTTGCCTTGCGCACCCGTGGCTTGTATTTAGCGATGACCACGCTTGCCGTTGGCTATATTTTGGATATCGTTGGGCAGCGCTGGATCAGCCTGACTGGCGGCGCGATGGGCTTATCAGGCGTGCCCAGCCTTGACCTTGGCTTTCCTAAAATGTCTGCCACGGTGTTTTTTTACGTGTCGGGCGCAAGCCTGATTGTGGTGCAACTGCTGGCTGACTTTATCAATCAAAGTCGCTTAGGGCGCAACCTACGCGCCATTCGCGAATCAGAGGTCTTTGCCGCGTCAGTAGGCGTTGAAGTCAGCCTCTGGAAAGCCGCCATCTTTGCGTTTGCGGCAGCGTTGGCCGGTTTAGGTGGTGCGTTTTTTGCGCACCAGTCGGGGTATGTGGGCAGTGACGCGTTCTCGGTGCGCTTGAGCATCGCCTTCTTGATCGCCACGGTTGTTGGTGGCTTGGGTACCAAAACCGGCCCACTGCTTGGCACCTTGATCTTGTTAGCGATTGTCGAGGTGATTGCAGGTATTGATAAGTATGGCTTACTGATTTATGGCTCGATTTTATTGATCGTGCTGCTGGCGTTTCCGAAGGGTGCGGCGGGTGTGATTGATAGTCTGGCACAACGCTTCAAAAGTGGTGCGTCTTTGGCTGGCGCAACAAGAGACGGCAGCAAGCCAGAGCAAGGTGGCGCCGGCACTGGTACACCTGAGGGCGCGACAGTGTCAGATCTAGCCTCAGCCACTTCAAAAGCCGACGCACTGCCTATTCAGCAAAGCGGCAATACCTCATTAAGCGTTCAAAACATCAGCAAAAGTTACAGCGGTTTGAAAGCCGTTGATCAAGTCACAGTTGAGGTCAAACCAAATACGATTCACGGTTTGATCGGCCCCAATGGCGCCGGAAAATCAACCATCATCAACATGATTGCAGGCATTTATCGCGCGGATGAAGGCTCGATTCACTTGGGCGACCTTGATCTGTCTTCGCTTGATATTGCCAAGCGCGCCAACTTAGGTTTAGCCCGCACCTTTCAAAACCTTCAGCTTATCGAAGGCGTCTCGGTGCTCGACAATGTGCTGTTAGGGATCGCTCATAAAAATTCGTACAGCCACGATTTTGTGACTTGGCTATCAGGCGGTGAACTCGAAGGCAACGAGCGCAAAGAAGCCTTTGCGATCTTAGAGTTTTTTGGGCTTGCGCAGTTCGCAGAACGCCTACCGACACAGCTCCCCTATGGGCACCGTAAGCTCATTGAACTCGCGCGCGCGATTGCGCAGCGACCAAAAATGCTCTTGCTCGATGAGCCGATTGCAGGCATGAATACCCAAGAAGCCAAAGCGATTGCGCAAGTCATTACCAAACTACGTTCGCATGGGATCACGATTTTGTTAGTCGAGCACAACATGGAGTTCGTGATGTCGGTGTGCGACACCATTAGCGTCTTGAACTTTGGCAAACTGATTGCCTGCGGCACGCCCGCAGAGATTCAAAACAATCCAGAAGTGATAGAAGCCTATCTTGGAACTGGGGCGAAAAAATGATTCACGCCAAAAACCTCTGCGCAAACATTGGCGCCAATCAAGTATTAAGAGATATCAGTCTTGATTTAGGGCCAGGCGAGATGCTTGCAGTGATCGGCGCGAATGGTGCAGGCAAAACATCGTTGCTACGCGCGCTGTCCGGCCTCTTGCCTCTTGAATCAGGCGCGATCTCTTTTAATGGTCAAAGTACCGACAAGGTTCAAGCCCATCAACTCACGCGCGCTGGCTTAATTCATGTCCCACAAGGCCGTCAGATTGTTCCTGGCCTGTCAGTGCGCGATAACCTCACGATTGGTGCCATCAACATTGGCTTAAGCCAAAGCGTCATCACCCAACGCATGCAAGAACAATGGCAACGGTTTCCGGTGCTTGAACAGCGTCAAAAAATTTCTGGCAGTTCACTATCAGGTGGTGAACAACAAATGCTGGCGATTGCGCGCGGCCTAATGATGCAGCCCAAGGTATTGATGCTAGACGAACCTTCGCTAGGCTTAGCCCCACAAATTGTGCAGTTGATTATGACGACACTGCGAGGTCTGGCAGATCAAGGCTTAGCGATTTTGTTAGTTGAACAAGTCGCCATGCTAGCGCTCGAATACGCCGACCGAGCCTTGGTGCTTCGCAACGGCGCCTGCGCCATGCAAGGCCAAGCGAAAGAACTTTTAAACAGTCGCGAGTTGGTGAATAGTTATTTGTCGTGATTTCTGAAGGCGTGCTGAAGGCTCATTCACTCTCCTTAGGTCTGAATGAGTGCCGGCGGTTACCGAAATCTCTTCAGTCGTAAAACTCAACACCCTTCAGCAACCCCTTTCCCTGCTCATCATCGTGTCCAAACAAAACCGTGACGCCGGTATTTTCGATCTTTCGGATCTCACTCATTGAGCGACTTGAATGCTCAGGGCTCCAGGTGTTGCGGGGGTTGATATCCAAGTCGAGATTGGCGCGCAAGGCGACGGCGTCGGACGCCAGTAAAAATGCGCCAGAGCGATCAAGACCCACAAGTGCGGTTGTCATGCCCGGGGTATGGCCTGGCATAGGCAGCAACACTATGCGGCCATCATTAAATAAGTCCCGCTGCTCGGTAATCGTTTCGGTGGGTAATAAGTGTTTCCAATCCACAGCCAGGTAGCCCATTTTTTCGGCTTCGATTTCGCTCGCCGCCTCAAGCTCTTTAGCATGGCAAATCACCGTTGCCTTTTTAAAGAACTCGTTACAGCCGCAGTGATCAGAATGAAAATGTGAATTCACCACTACGTCGATATCGTTTGGTTGTAAACCAACCAGCGCTAATTGATCGATGAGATTTTCTTCTGGCTTTGAAATCGGCACAATCGCCTTAGCGATCGAACCCCAACGCCCTGCTGCGTCTGTTGTGGTAGATGGATGACAGCCTGTATCAAACAAGACATTACCTTCTTGATGGCGCAACAAATAGCAATTCACCGGTAGGTCGATAAGCTCTGCCCGATCGGCATCCGGCATATAAATACTTTTACGCAAGCGTAGACGACCGCCAGAGAGAATATGCATTTTCATACGTTGTATCGCCTTCGCTTTTATAGGGTGCTAGAAAGAATAAGACAGAACTGTCATTCATTCTCGACCACGCGTTGTGTCGCCTATGCTTTTAGATGGTATTCGAAAGAACTAAGATCAGACTGACGTTAATGCTCAACTATGCCCAAGCCCGGCACACGCAGCAGTTCTGCAGCCTTGACCAACGATTCTGGCACCGGCACAGCTTTGTTGGTGGCTAAATCAACATACACATGCACAAAGTACCCTTGCGCAGACGCCTGCTGATCATCATTTCTGAAGATACCGATTTCGTAGCGAATACTGCTATTACCGAGCTTGCCTAAACGCATTCCCACATACACGGTATCCGGAAACGCCATCGAACTGATAAAGCGGCAATGCGTTTCAGCCACTAAGCCTACGAGCTTTGACTTTTGCAATTCGAGCACGCCCTGTTTAATCAAAAAAGCGGTGACCGCCGTATCAAAGTACGAGTAGTACACAACGTTATTCACATGCGCAAAGACGTCGTTGTCTTTCCAACGGGTTTCGATTTTGTGAAAGTGCGCGAAGGCGTCACGTGTTTGGGCTGGGGCTCGGCTCATGATGGCTCTTGGTAAGTTTCGTTACAAGCATGATACCAACCCCAGCCATGAGATTGGAGCTATTTAGCTGCTGCCTGAATCTGCGCTGGGTAACCTTCTTCGTTCAACACGTCAATCAGTGCCGCTGCGCCCTTTGAGAAGTCACCCACCACGCGCGCTGCGCCCGCAGCTAAATCGACCTCCACCGTTTGAACACCCGCAACGCCCTTAAGCGCTTTTTCAACATGCTTCACGCAGTTGCCGCAGGTCATGCCGGTGATACTTAAATTGATCGTTTCCATGTCTTGGCTCCATCTTTGAAAGTGCGTGCACTAATGGCTAGATATTAGCCTGCTGCGCACAATCTGGCATGATCTAGATCATATCGACTAATGTATACCTGAGCGTTTGCAGGCGTTATTGCGAGATCCTAGTCGGCATAGCGTCGCTCGGATATCATTCAAGTTTTGAAGCCCAATGCCTCGAGATAAATCATGAGCAGATCCGTACGAATCAACGCTGCGCTCTATAGAGAGGCGAGAGCGCACGCACACGCCGAGCGTCGGACAATCGCGAGGCAATTAGAATTTTGGGTAAGAATGGGCAAAGCTGCCTTAGACAACCCAGATCTGTCCACTGAGTTTGTCAAAGACTTGCTAATTGCCCGAGCCGAGGACCGCAGTTTGACGAAACCTTTCACCCCTGAAGGCTAGGGTAATTGACACCTCGGCTCTCCTACTCAGGCCGTCAATCGTAATGATAGCGACATGTCAAAATGACCAAATCATCTGCTTCAACTAGGTAAACAAGCCGATTTACCTCATCGATTCTTCGCGACCACAAGCCTGATAAGTTTTCTCGTAGTGGCTCGGGCTTACCGATACCACTCTCTGGATTGCGCGATGCATCTTTGATCAACTGATTGATGCGACGTAAGGTTTTTCGATCTTGCGTTTGCCAATAAACATAGTCCTCCCAGGCGGCTTTTGTCCAAACAAGCCTACTCCGCATCGACCAAGCCTTTTGCTTTTGTCTGGCCCTTACGGTACTGAGCGATTGAGCGATTCAAATGCGCAGCGTTTGCGGGCGACTTTAACAAATATAAAGTTTCCATCATGCTGTTGAACGTATCTAATGACATCACGACCGCATCCTGCGCGTCGCGACGAGAGATGATCGTGAAGTCAGCATCATCGACGACCTGATCGATCACCTGCTTCAGTTGACTTCTAGCGTCAGAAAAATTGATGACTCGCATCAGATCCTCACCCATTTCTATAACTTGTTCCATATATTGTACATGTCCAAAATTAATAAAAGCTCAATTCCCCTTTAAAAAATCGACTGCAGGTGTTTCAATTTGTAAGCACAGCCCAAGAAAAAGCCCCGTTGCAAGATAGCGAAGGGGCTTGAAACCAATCTTTCTCTACCTCTTAGGTAAACAAAAATATTTACCGATCAACGCAACGCCTTATACCGAATCCGTTTAGGCGCAGCACCCGCTTCACCTAAACGACGACGCTTGTCAGCTTCATACTCTTGATAGTTACCATCAAAAAATACCGCCTGTGAATTGCCTTCGAAGGCTAGGATATGTGTGGCGATACGATCTAAGAACCAGCGATCGTGGCTGATCACCATGACCGAGCCGGCAAACTCAAGCAAGGCGTCTTCAACGGCGCGCAGTGTTTCAACGTCAAGATCGTTTGAAGGCTCGTCAAGCAGCAATACGTTACCGCCGGTGATCAGCGTTTTAGCTAAGTGCAACCGGCCACGCTCACCGCCCGATAACTGCCCCACCATCTTGCCTTGATCGGCGCCTTTGAAGTTAAAGCGCCCGAGGTAGGCACGTGCGGGCATTTCAAAGCGGCCCACTGTCAAAATGTCGGCGCCATCGGCAACTGAGTCAAACACCGTTTTATCGTTGGGTAACGAATCGCGCGATTGATCCACAAACGCGATTTTAACGGTTGAACCAATATTGACCTGACCGCTTTCGGGTTTTTCTTGGCCTGCAATCATGCGAAACAAGGTTGATTTACCGGCACCGTTCGGGCCAATAATCCCAACGATCGCAC
>JABMMM010000041.1 GCA_013205565.1 Alcaligenaceae bacterium
ATTAATGACCCGATCCGTACACTTGTTTGGTACACCAGCGGTTCAGATATCGATACCGTTATGATTGATGGTCAGGTCATCGTTCGCAAGGGCAAAGCGCTTGGGCTCGACGAGTCACTCATTATTCGCCAAGGAGCTGCAGCTGCGCAAAAGGTCTGGGATGAAGCTCGCCGTCGCGGCCACTTTCCAACAGAAGCAGAGCCACTTAGAGAACAACATGGATATTAAGCAGCAACTGCTCGCATGGATTGAACAAGACCGAGAAGAGATTATTCAATTCCTATCGGAGTTTGTTTCGACGCCTAGCCCTAATCCACCGGGTGACACCACGGCTGCGGCGCAGTTTATTTTGCAGCATATTCAAAAACATCAAGTGCCAGCAGAAGTGCGTGCGGCCAAAGACTGGTTGCCGAATATTGTGGGCAGCTTCGAAGCTGCCCGACCAGGTCGACACTTAGTTTTAAACGGCCATATTGACGTGTTTCCTGCAGGTGATTCTAAAAATTGGTCTCGAGACCCATGGAGTGGTACGATCGAAAACGGAAAAATTCATGGCCGAGGTGTCGTGGATATGAAGTGCGGAACAGCCGCGTCGATCTGGACCTATATTTACCTTTATCGCTTACGCGAACGCTTAGCCGGGAAGCTTGCCCTCACCTGTGTATCGGATGAAGAAACGGGCGGAACCTGGGGCGCAAAATGGCTTATCGAGACGTTTCCGACTGAATTCGCGGGCGATTGCATGCTCAATGGAGAGCCCAGTGTTCCCAACATGGTTAGGTTCGGAGAAAAAGGGACTCTGCGCGTCGCCTTTGAAGTCAATACCCCCGGAGCGCACGCCGCCTACACCCATTTAAGCGATAACGCCATCAGAGTGGCAACCGCACTCATTCACGATTTGTATAGCCTCGAAAATCTCGAGATCGAACAAGCGCCTGAAGTCAAGCGTGCCATTTTGAATGGTGCCGCAGCGATCAACGCCGGCCTAGGCAAGGGTGCATCCGACATACTCAACCGTATTACAGTGTGCGTTGGGGTCATTCAGGGTGGCATAAAAATCAACATCATGCCCGGACACTGCCGGATGGAGGTCGACATCAGAATGCCCGTTGGGGCTACGCATACGGTTCTCATCGAACACATCGAACGGATTCTGACGCGCTATCCACAAGCGAAGTATTTTCCAATATGGACGCATTCTTGTGAACCGACCTACAGTCCGCCAGATCACGAGATGATGCAAATTCTAAAAACGACCGTCGTGGGCTTAGGCCTGCCTGAGCCCGCTGCAGCAGTGAGCCTTGGTGCGACTGATTCTAAGCATTGGCGACAATACGGTGTACCTGCCTATGTCTATGGCTGCCGCCCAACCAATATGGCTAAAGCTGACGAGCAAGTCGAGATTAAAGAGTACTTACACATCGTGCGCACACACGTGCTGGCAGCTGCGGCTTACTTAGAGTTTCGTTAATACAAGGCCAGTCACTCTTTATCAAGATACAGGAGCCGTCAAATGACTTTTTCTATTTTGGGACGCTGCGCGCGTACCGGCATGTTCGGACTGGTGGTCACGACGTCGTCGCCCGCCGTTGGCTCGCGCTGCGGTTATGTTGCAGCGGGTGTTGGGGCTGCGTTGACACAAAATCGAACCGATCCACGCCTAGGACCTTTAGCCATCGATCTGCTCAAACGAGACTATACGGCTAAACAAGCCATTGCAGCAATCGTTGCAGCCACACCTTATCATCGCTGGCGACAGCTGGCCTGCATTGATCGTCTGGGCGAGACGGCAGCGTTTACGGGTGCGAGTGTTAAGCCTGAGCACAACGAGGCGCATGGATTGAACTGTGTCTCAATTGCGAATATTGTTCGGTCAACTGAGGTACCTGAAGCGATGGTGCGAGCGTTTGAGAACGATCAATCAGCCCCCTTGCCGATACGTCTACTAGAAGCCCTCGAGGCTGGCGAGCGAGCTGGCAGCGAGTTTGTTCCCTTGGTCTCTGCAGCGCTTTTGGTGTCACATGAGCACGCGTTTCCATACGTCGACTTACGTGTCGACAGCGACGCCCAGCCTATCGCGCGACTACGCGCGCTCTGGCAAGAATATCAGCCGATGGCAGATTTATACGTCACTCGTGCCATCGATCCAGATTCACTTTAAAACACTCACTCAATATACGTCGCAACTACTGGAGAAAATAATGAAACGCCTGCTTTACATAACGGTCTTAATCTTAGCGTTGAGCGCAATCGCCACAACTGCGCGAGCACAGGGCGCAATCCGCGTCGCAATTAGCACATCATTGAATCAACTCGACCCAGCCTTAACAACGATAGGCGATGAGTATGTTTATGTTCATCTCGTCTTCAATGGCTTGACCCGCATTGATCACAGTCTGAGCGTGAAGCCTGACCTTGCTGAGAGCTGGACAATGTCAGAAGATCTAAAAAAGTGGACCTTCAAACTCAAGCCAAATGTTAAGTTTCATCATGGCCGTGCGCTAGACGCCGACGACGTGGTCGCTACAATTAACCGTATTCTCGATCCAAAAACCGGATCGCGTGCGCGGTCTAATTTAGACATGATTGAGTCGGTCACGGCAATCGACGCGTTAACTGTGAGCTTCACACTCAAACTCGCGTACGCAGGCTTTGCTGATATTTTTGCTGATCGGCAACTCAGGATTATTGCAAAAGACCAGATCGCAAGCCTGTCGACGCAACCAATCGGTACTGGTCCGTTTATTTTTAAATCCTGGGCGCCTGGCGATCGTATGGAGTTGACCAAAAACTCTAATTACTTTGAAACGAATTTGCCCAAGTTAAGCGCAGTAACCATCAGGGTGATTCCTGAAGCCGCCGCGCGTATTGCAGCGCTCGAGTCGGGTGCAATCGATATCGTCTGGAACTTACCCTACGAATCAGTTGATAAGCTTAAAAAAAATCCGACGGTTCGCGTGGATAGCGTATCGACGGCTACTTGGGATGGGATCATTATCAACAACGAACGTCCGCCCTTTAACGACGTGCGTGTACGTCGCGCACTCGCCCTGACCATTGATAAGGAAGCGCTCGTCGAGCTTGCATTATTTGGCCAAGGAGCACCCACGCATAGTCCGATTCCTCCGAGCCATCCTTACTTCAATCAAAACATCGGCTTTAAGAGCCCAGATATTGCCGCAGCCAAAAAATTACTAACAGAAGCCGGCTACCCCAATGGTCTTGATGTCTCATTGCCTGTGCCACAAGAACGTGAACAGCGCGTTCGGTTGGGCGTTGCAGTCAGAGACATGGCTCGCGCTGCCGGCATTCGTATCAACGTCGAGCGGGTTCCGTTCGCTTCATACGCAGCCAATGTATCGGGGAAGGCGCAAATCTACATAGATGGCTATTTTGCCCGACCAACAATCGACGCGGCGCTTTATCCATTTTTTCATTCGGCGGGCAGTTGGAATCGTCAACTTTGGCGTTTTAAAGACGAACGCGCGGATAAAATTTTGGACGATGCCCGCAAAACTAACGACGAAGCCAGCCGCAAGGCCTTGTTTGAACAGTTTCAAACTATTGTCAGCGAATCAGTACCTGGGGTCATAGCCTACTCTGCTGCGCACGTGAACGGTGTACGAAAGAGCGTTGAGAACTTCAAGTCGACTCCGATGCAGTGGTTGGAGCTCAAAGAGGTCAATTTAAGCAAATAAGTTTCAAGCCAAGCGTAATGGGTTCTTATATTTTTCGACGACTGCTCGCAGTGTTGGCTGTCTTGCTAGCGGTATCTGTGCTGGTATTTGCGATTTCATCGCTCTTGCCTGCAAACGTCGCCTATCTTATTCTTGGTCCATTCGCCCCGCCCGAACAGGTACGCGTTCTTGAATTACGCTTAGGCCTGACCGACCCGATCTGGCAGCAATATTGGCGTTGGGCGAGCGGATTTCTCTCTGGCGACCTAGGCCAATCGATGTTGATGAATCGCCCAATTGCTCCTCTTTTAGTAGAGGCTATTGGCCATTCACTCATTCTCACACTGAGTTCCTTCGTCTTAATCGCCACGATTGGTGTCACCTTAGGCATCGTCGCTGCGCTGCATCACGGCAAACCCCTAGATCACGGCGTGTCGATCATTACCTACCTCGGTGTGGCGGTACCAGAATTTTTCTGGGCGATTGTTGTGATCATGGTATTTGCGGGCTGGCTCGGCTGGCTTCCCTCTTCCGGTTATGAACCGCTTGCGAGTGGCTTCTGGCTTTGGGCCCAACACCTTATCGCGCCGACCTTAACGCTTGTCTTTGCGCACTTGGCTCACGTATCAAGATTGACTCGCTCAAGCATGATCGAAATCATGCAAAGTCCTTACATTATTGCTGCGCGGGCCAAGGGACTACCAGAGCGCATCATCGTCAGGCACCACGCTTTGCGTAACGCACTGCTACCAACCATCACCGTATTAGCTTTGGATTTTGGTCGACTAATGGGTGGCATCGTTGTCGTAGAAACCGTATTTGGCTACCCAGGGCTCGGTCGACTCATTGTCTTCTCGATCCAAAATCGAGATCTGCCCACCTTGCAGGCTGCAATCTTAGTCGTTGCCGCAATCTATGCTCTTGCCAATTTAACGGCAGACTTGCTGTACGCGCGGTTAAACCCAAAGATTCGTTATGGCAGAAATGTCTCCTGATAACACCTGCGTCCCCGACCACTCAGCTCGCAGCCTCGGCCGCAAGCCCATGTCTTTACAATTAAAGATTGGTCTGCTTTTAACCCTGACGATTGTTCTGCTTGGTTTGCTTGCCCCGTGGATCGCGCCTCACCCCTGGGATACCATCGCAATCAAGTCTAGATTCTTGCCTCCGAATTCAACCTATTGGCTTGGAACAGACGAGTTTGGTCGAGATGTTTTAAGTCGAGTTCTGATGGGCACCGGGCTGTCAATTGCGATGGGGGTGAGCGCCACCCTGGTCAGTCTAGCAATCGGTATCCCAATTGGCTTAGCAGCAGGGTATTTTCAAGGACGCACCGATGAAGTCTTGATGCGCTTTGCGGACGTACTGATGGCAGTGCCACCAATTATGTTAGGCCTATTGGTACTCGCAGTCACCCCGCCCAGTCTTTGGAAAACTGCCCTCACCGTCGGATTTGTCTATATTCCTCCGATTGCGCGTGTCACACGCAGTGTGACTCTCTCTTTAGCGCATGAAGATTTCATTCAGGAACTTGTGCGCCGTCTGCGTTTAGGAAATCCCATTTATAAAAGAATTTACACCACCAATGAAGATCGCTATTTAGCGGTCTTGCCAAAGGAAAATCCTTTAGATGCTTCCCATAATTTTGGATATCAAGACTGTTTAGAAGATCATTTTTAATAGGC
>JABMMM010000042.1 GCA_013205565.1 Alcaligenaceae bacterium
CTATTTCGATGACAACAAGCATGAACCCCTTGTGCAAACTGTCATGGGTCAACAATATGGCGGTACGTATGCCAACCGCGACAAGCTCCTCAGGTTGATGGATGACTTAGCTCGGCACCCCGCCACGGCGCGCCATATCAGTACCAAATTAGCAACCGCCTTCATCACCGACAGCCCCTCTGCAGACCTGATTGGTCGCTTGACGGCGGTCTTTCAACAATCCGATGGTCATCTTCCAACTTTACACAAAGCCGTCATTGCCGAGGTCGCCTCGATTGGCACGGCCTCACATAAACTTTCCAATCCCGAAACTTGGCTCTGGACAATTTATCGAATCACCGGCGCCGCTTTGCCTGTCGTGCTGCCGGATAAGGCGTTAAAAGGCGAGCGAGTGCATGACCTGCTGACTGAGCTGGGCCAAGCGATTCACAACTGCCCGCAACCCAACGGCTGGTCGCTCTACGACCGAGATTGGCTTTCGAAAGAAATGTTAGACCGAAGAATTAGATATGCGTATCAGCTAGCGCCGAGACTCATCAGCAAAGGCGATCAGCTTGACGAAATTGTGATCCGCCAACTGGGAAGCGGCAGCCAAGTTTTGAAGTTCTTGAGGCAAGCTCGGCGCATGCCAGATCAGTCACTACGAAGCCTGTGGGCGGCTTATCTAACCTCACCTGATTTGTTGTGGAGCTAGTTCTCATGGACCGCAGAAACTTTATAAAATTTTCAGTCAGCCTGACCTTAGCAGGAGCCCCCTCTTGGGCCAACTCAACGCCAAGGATCAACCCGAATCGTCTGTTAGTGATCATGCTGCGCGGCGGTATGGATGGCCTTGCCGCCGTCCCGCCTGTCGGTGATCCTGCGTTGCAAATGCTACGCGCAGACCTGATTCCCACCGGTTTGCTAAAGGGTGATCAATTTTTTGGAATCCATCCTGCGTTACCAACGTTTGCTGAGGCCATGACAGCCGGCCAAGCTTTAGCGATTCATGCAACTGGTTTTCGGTACACAGGCCGCTCGCACTTCGAAGGTCAAGACATCATGCAAAGCGGAGTCATGAAACCCTATAGCTCAGCCTCAGGCTGGCTCGGCCGGGCAATGCAAGCGGCTCAGTCGACAGGCGGCGTTGCGCTTTCAATTCCAATGCCTCTGCTATTGCGTGGGGACTCGGCCTCAGAAACGTCATACCCGAGTTGGATGCAGGCTCCCCCAAAGGCAACCTATGAGCTAGTCGCTCAACTTTGGGCCAAAGCGCCGGAGCTCAAACCCTACTCCTCTCGCATCCTTGAGACAGAGGTCGGGCGACTGAGCCCTGACGGCACTCCCGAACCAAACCAGCAACGCAGATCTGCGTTCAGTCTTGCTAAAGACGCTGCCGAGAAAATGCAAGCCCCTAACGGGCCCATCGTTGGTGTACTTGATTTACACGGCTTCGATACGCACGCAGGCCAAGGAGCCGCAGACGGCTTAAATGCAACAAAACTCAAACAAATTGATGATGCCATCAACGGTTATCGCGCAGGAATTGGCGCAAGATGGGCGCAAAGTCTCATCATTACGATGACTGAGTTTGGCAGAACCGCAGGCGTGAACGGTACTCTCGGGACAGACCACGGCTGGGGGTCGTGCGTACTCGCGACCGGCGGGCTTGTCAAAACGAAAGGCATTGTCAGCGTCTGGCCTGGACTTAATAAATCGCAACTGTTCGAAGGTCGTGATCTAAAAGCGACGGTTGACACTTTGGCGATTTATGCCGACGCGATTCAGTCTGTATTCGGTTTGCCGCCTGAGCTGATTCATAAAGACATTTTCTCGTTCGCGAGGGACTCGTTTGACCGGCGCTTATTTGTTTGACTGAAGATGAGCATGCTCAGGCACCATTGAGGGCGCTGTACGTCGCACATCACAAAGTTTTCGCCTCCCCCTTATGCCCTTGGTGACGCGATTGTCAGCGTTACGTCACACTGGCGCTGTTTAATATTGAAAGCTGCTTGCGTCTTTCACGCCAACCACCCAAACTCGGAGCTTTCTAAAGTGAAAATTGCTGACATTCGCGCTAACGCTTACTCTATGCCATTCGCTAGTCCCGCCTACCCGACCGGACCATATCACTTTGTCAACCGAGAGTTCTTTATTATTACTTATCGCACCGATATGGATGCGTTAAGAGCAATCGTGCCGGAACCTCTCACGATTAAAGACCCTTTTGTCAGTTTTGAATTTATCCGGATGCCAGATTCTTCTGGCTTTGGTGACTACACTGAAAGTGGTCAAGTGATCAGCGTGATAGATCAAGAGGGTAAACCTGCCAACTACACGCATATGATGTATCTAGACGATCACGCACCAATCGCTGGCGGTCGAGAGTTATGGGGTTTTCCAAAAAAACTTGCTAGCCCGCATCTGTCGATTGCGTCAGATACCTTGCTAGGCACTTTAGATTACGGCCCTGTGCGCGTTGCGACAGGTACGATGGGTTTCAAATACAAAGCGCTTGACCTTGCCGCCGAACAAGCCAAAATGGCACAGACACCTGGTTACCTGCTTAAAATCATTCCGCACGTAGACGGTACCCCTAGGGTCTGTGAATTGGTTCGTTATTTTTCACAGAACGTCAAACTGCATGGCGCATGGACTGGCCCC
Source organism: Alcaligenaceae bacterium (assembly GCA_013205565.1). Taxonomy (GTDB): domain Bacteria; phylum Pseudomonadota; class Gammaproteobacteria; order Burkholderiales; family Burkholderiaceae_B; genus Zwartia. Next base: position 2,644 of record JABMMM010000042.1, read on the forward strand.
GCCAGACTACAATTATTTCAACATGCTTTGGCTCCGGTCGCTGATTTACCGGTACTTGAAGTCATTAGTGCAAAGCATTTAATGTGCGACTTGACCTTAGCTCTCGGCGAGGTTGCTTTTGATTACTTGAAGGTGTGACGCACAACGAGCAACCTGTGAGGTAAGATTTCTAGTTCGCGAGGCCTTGATATCTTTCCTTGGGTGGATATCAAGCGTTAACCCAGCAAGCGGTTGCGAAGCTACTTATGGCGTTAAGGGTTTTACGTGATGGTCTGAGTGATGCTACTTCTGTCTGTGCACATCAAACTGAACAAAAGTTTGTCCAGACGCTGGCATATCTAAACACTCAGTATGTTGAAAGGTTCGACGGATATCATTCAAACCAGAACCCCAATGCCGCGACATGGTCTCGTGGCTAAATTCAAAATCTTTGTAATGGCCTTCTGATGGTTTGTTTTGATAAATTAAATGAATGCAGTTAAACCGCGCGCCTTGGATCTTGTTTAAAAGATCTTTGAAATAAGGATCTTTCGAACGCACAGAAGCAGGCACGCGTTCGACAATATCGAAAATCACTTGGCGCAGTTTTTGTATTTCTTTAACGGTATTGGTGATGTGTCGCGTTCGGCTTGAATACTGAATGTCTTTTTGGCGCTCAAGCACTCGAAAAATATCCGTAGGCAAATCACCTCGAGCGCTCCAAAGATCGATTTGAAAAACCAAGGTGTCTTCGCGCGGTTCCGCTACCATGATCTGTTCGAGAGGTGTATTTGAAACACAACCCCCGTCCCAATAAAACTCGCCATCAATTTCAGTTGCTGCAAAACCGGGGGGTAAAGAGCCTGAGGCTACAAAGTGCTCTGGTGTTAACGTAATTTCAGTATTATCAAAATATACAAAATTACCATTACGGACATTAGTCGCACCGACAGATACTCTCATTTCATCGCTATTAATTCGGTCAAAGTCACACAAGCGCCGTAAGGTTTCAATGAGTGGCGAAGTATCGTAATAACTAATTTGTGCAGGTGTTCCTGTGCCTGGCGCAAATAGTCTGGGAATAAAGAAATCCTTTTGTCCCTCAAGCAAGGTTTGCGTTGCGGCGAAAGAACCAAACATCTTCTCAGTGCTGTTCGCTGCCAATTCGCGTAATGCACTTGCCCCTGCGCCCCACATATCCATAATGCTACTCAGGGTGTGAGACGCCTGAGACGGCGCACGACAAATCGTAGTCCAAAATTCGCGTAGCTTAGCCACACGATCTTCTGGTTTGTTGCCAGCGATGATTGCACAATTCAGGGCGCCAATTGAGATGCCAGCCACCCAACTCAGTGGACACTTAGTTTCAAGTAAGCCTTCGATGACGCCCGCTTGATAAGACCCGAGTGCACCGCCACCCTGCAGAACCAGTGCTACGCGAGGATATTTTGCAAATTTTTCTTCTAGAGGTGACTTGATGCTTCGGCTAGTCATACGCTATTGGGACCTTCTAAAAACCAATTTGTCTTGTTCTGAAACTTCAGGAACGAAGGCGTAACCCTCGCTGGCAAATGCTTTTAA
>JABMMM010000043.1 GCA_013205565.1 Alcaligenaceae bacterium
CCGAAGACGGCTCTTACTCCTGGCATTGCCCGGGCCACTCGGGCGGCGTGGCTTTTCTCAAAAGCCCGGTGGGCCAAATGTTCCACCAGTTTTTTGGTGAAAACATGTTGCGTGCCGACGTCTGTAATGCGGTCGATGAGCTGGGTCAGTTGCTTGACCACACGGGCCCGATTGCCGAATCTGAATTAAATGCTGCGCGTATTTTTCATGCCGACCATTGCTACTTTGTGACCAACGGTACCTCGACGTCGAACAAAGTGGTCTGGCACGCTAACGTGGCTGCCGATGATATCGTCGTGGTGGATCGCAACTGCCATAAATCAATTTTGCATGCCATCACCATGACGGGCGCCATCCCTGTGTTTTTGCGCCCGACGCGCAACCACATGGGCATTATTGGGCCGATTCCGTTGGCTGAGTTTGAGCTTGAAAATATCCAGAAAAAAATCGATGCGAATCCTTTTGCCCGCAAGGTCAAAAATAAGCAACCACGCATTTTGACTTTGACGCAAAGTACCTATGACGGCGTGATTTACAACGTCGAGATGATCAAAGAAAAGCTTGGCGACACCATCGACACCTTGCATTTTGATGAGGCGTGGTTGCCGCATGCGGCGTTTCATAAGTTTTATCAAGATATGCATGCGATTGGGCTTAACCGGCCGCGTAGTCGCAAGGCGATGGTCTTTGCGACCCACTCGACGCATAAGTTGTTGGCCGGTATTTCGCAAGCCTCGCAGATTATTGTGCAAGAGCCTGAAACCCGTAAGCTCGATCGCAACATTTTTAACGAAGCGTATTTGATGCACACTTCGACCTCGCCGCAGTACGCCATCATCGCCTCGTGCGATGTGGCCGCCGCGATGATGGAGGCCCCGGGCGGCTCGGCGCTGGTTGAAGAGAGCATTCGTGAAGCCTTAGACTTCAGGCGCGCGATGCGCAAGGTTGATCTTGAATACGGCGATGATGACTGGTGGTTTACCGTGTGGGGACCAGATTACCTTGCCCCGCGTGGCGTGGGTGAGCAGGCCGACTGGGTGCTCAAATCGAATGACCATTGGCATGGTTTTGGTGACTTGGCCGACGGCTTTAACATGTTGGATCCGATTAAGGCGACGATTGTGACGCCTGGGTTGGATATGTCAGGCAGCTTTGGTGAAACCGGTATTCCCGCGGCTTTGGTCTCGAAGTTTTTGACAGAGCACGGCGTGGTGGTTGAAAAAACCGGCCTCTATTCGTTTTTTATCTTGTTTACGATTGGTATCACCAAGGGGCGCTGGAACACCTTGCTGACTGCTTTACAGCAGTTCAAAGATGACTACGATCGCAATCAGCCGATGTGGCGAATTTTGCCCGACTATTGCAAAGGGCATCGTCAGTACGAGCGACTGGGCTTGCGCGACCTTTGTCAGCAAATTCATGCCGAGTACCGCAAGCACGATGTGGCGCGGTTAACGACTGAGATGTATTTAAGCGATATGATCCCCGCGCTTAAGCCTTCTGATGCGTTTGCCCAGATGGCCCACCGCGAGGTTGAGCGCGTATCAATCGACCAACTTGAAGGCCGTGTGACCGGAGTCTTGCTCACGCCTTATCCTCCGGGCATTCCGCTGCTGATCCCCGGCGAGCGCTTTAATAAAACGATCGTTCAATACCTGCAGTTTGCGCGTGCCTTCAACGAAAAATTTCCTGGCTTTGAAACCTATATCCATGGTTTAGCCGAAGAGATTTTGCCCAATGGCGAAAAACGCTATTACGTTGATTGTCTGCTCGAACAGTAGGCGCACTCAATGCAGCACTTTGACGTCGCGGTAATCGGTGCAGGGGCGGCCGGTATGATGTGCGCGGCGGTGGCCGCCCAACGCGGGCGTCGGGTGGTGTTGATTGACCACGCAGAATTGCTGGCCGAAAAAATCCGTATCTCAGGCGGAGGCCGCTGCAACTTCACGAACCGGCGTGTGGGCCCTGAACACTTTATTTCAGCGAATCCGCATTTCTGTAAGTCGGTGTTAGCCGGCTATTCACCACAAGATTTTATTGCCCTGATGGGGCGCTACAACATTGCCTGGCACGAAAAACATCGCGGGCAATTATTTTGTGATCGTAGCAGCGAAGATGTTATCGAGATGCTGCGTGCCGAGTGCGATCTGGGCAATGTGCAATGGCGCATGCCTTGCACGGTACAACAGATCACCCGGGTCGAGACGGGCGGCGAAAGTCGGTATGACCTTTCCACCTCAGAGGGGCTGCTGCAGGCTGACAAGCTAGTCATTGCGACAGGAGGCTTGGCGATCCCTCAACTCGGGGCAACCGACTACGGTTTAAAAATCGCGCGCCAGTTTGGCTTAAAAGTCGTTGAGCCTCGGCCAGCGCTCGTCCCACTGACGTTTGATGGTGTGCAATGGGCTGAGTTCGGTGAGTTGAGCGGGTTGGCGCTTGAAGCCAATATTTCAACTGGGGCCGGCCGCAACGCGCCTGCGTTTCTTGAAGATGTGTTGTTTACGCACCGAGGCCTGTCAGGGCCAGGGATTTTGCAGATTTCAAGCTACTGGCAGCCGGGCGAGGTCATTCGCCTTGATTTGGCGCCCGGTCAAGATATGTCGGCGGCGTTGCTTGAGGCGAAGGCTGGCGGACGTCAACAATTGGGAAATTTGCTGGGTGGGCTTTGGCCTAAGCGCCTAGCCGAAAAGTGGCTTGGCGAGCAGGCTGCTCTGCGAATTGCCGATGCGCCTGATCGCTTGTTGCGCGAGCTTGCTGCACGCATCCAGGCTTGGTCTTTGGTCCCAGACGGTACTGCTGGTTATAAAAAAGCCGAAGTCATGCGTGGCGGTGTGGATACCAAAGGGCTGGATCAACGCAGCATGCAGGCTAAAACGGCGCCTGGCTTGCACTTTATTGGTGAAGCGGTCGATGTAACAGGCTGGCTAGGCGGTTATAACTTTCAGTGGGCGTGGGCCTCGGCTGTGGCTTGCGGCCGCAGCCTTTAACCATCCGAGCGACACGCAAACTGCAAAAAACTTAGGTCGTGACTAAATGTCTGAGCGGGTTGTCTGAGGGCGTAGTTTCGCGGTACGATGTAAACGCTGTGAATGCAGTTTGCGGGAGAGTGCAGCAGGTAACGCGATTGTTGCCTTAGTTTGCCGCCGAAGGCGCAATTCGCCCAGAATCGCTCAGGCTTCCCATACCGCAATCTGCAATGTTGCATGTTTGACAGGCATGCGACAACACAACACTCTGGAGAGACCCGCGGCCTCATGGCTAAAACGGGCGCCGAAGGTGCACACCTGCTGTCATGCAGGGCAACTCTCAGGCAAAAGGACAGAGGGGCGAATGCTGGTACCACCACTCACGTTAAACGCGGGTGGCTGAACCGCTCGCCCTTTGACTGTTCTGGAGCTTTTTCATGTCTGCCACTTTAAAACGTACCCCTCTGCATGAGACCCATGTCACGGCAGGCGCGCGCATGGTCGATTTTGGTGGCTGGGATATGCCCGTCAATTACGGCTCGCAAATTGAAGAGCACCACGCGGTGCGGCGCGACGCTGGCATGTTTGACGTTTCGCACATGTTGAATGTTGACGTGACTGGCGCCGATGCGACCGCGTTTTTACGCAGACTGGTGGCCAACGACGTCACCAAACTGACCCAGGCTGGCAAGGCGCTTTACTCCTGCATGTTGAACCCGCAGGGTGGCGTGATTGACGACTTGATTGTTTATTTCTTCACGGCAACGCAATGGCGTCTGGTGGTCAATGCGGGTACGGCCGATAAAGATATCGCTTGGATGCAGCGGGTGGCCGCTGCCGGCAAATTTAAAGTCACCGTGACGCCCAGGCGCGATCTGGCGATGGTGGCGGTGCAGGGGCCAAACGCCCGCGCCAAGGTCTGGGCCGCGCGCCCAGCCTGGCAAGCAGCCACGCAAAATCTGGGTGTGTTCTGTGCCGCAGTGTTCGTGGGTGATGTATTGGTGGCCCGCACTGGCTACACAGGGGAAGATGGTTTTGAAATGGTGTTGCCGGCCACTGAAGTTGCCCAATTATGGGCTGACCTGATTGGCCAACAGGTCCACCCTTGCGGCTTGGGCGCGCGTGACACGCTTCGCTTAGAGGCTGGCATGAATTTATACGGGCAGGACATGGATGAATTGCTTCATCCTAATCAAGCCGGCCTGACTTGGACGGTATCGCTTAAAGACCCAGAGCGTCACTTTATTGGCCGCAAGGCGCTTGAGCACTTCGCCGATCCAAAAATGTTTATCGGGCTCAAGTTGTTAGAGCGCGGTGTGATGCGCGCGCACATGGCGGTGCGTACCGACGATGGCTTGGGCGAGGTGACAAGTGGCACGATGTCTCCCACGCTAGGCGTGTCGGTTGGTTTCGCACGTTTGCCCCTGGGTGTCGCGGTGGGCGATCACGTTGAGATTGATATTCGTGGCAAATGGGTGCCTGCTGAGGTCTGCAAGCTGCCCTTCGTTCGTCAGGGCGTTGAGGTGGTACATGCAAAGTAAGCCACCTCAGAAATCAGAGACACACATTGCAAGTCACACAATATTTATCAATTTTCGTACCGTATTTTTTTCGACTTTATCGAATCCCAAAAATTTCAGGAGACTTTCATGAGCATTCCTAACGATCGTAAATACGCAACCAGTCACGAATGGATTAAGGCTGAGGGCGATGTCATGTTGGTCGGTATTACTGGCCCTGCGCAAGAACAACTCGGCGACTTGGTTTTTGTCGGCGACGTTAAAGTTGGCGCCAAGCTCGCAGCGGGCGCAACGGCCGGAGTGGTTGAATTGGTCAAGGCGGCCTCTGATATTTATGCACCTGTCGCGGGTGAAATCGTCGGCTTTAACGAGGCGTTGAACGACGCACCCGAAACCATTAACGCTTCGCCCTACGGCACTTGGATTTTCAAAATCAAAGCCAATAACCCAGCCGACGTCAATGGCTTGCTCGATGCAGCAGGCTATCAGGCTGTCGCTGACGCAAGTTAAGGTCAACAACTATGTCAAACATGATGGATACGTCAGGCGAATTTATCCCCCGCCACATCGGCCCCAACGAGGCTGATCAACAACACATGCTCGAGGCAATTGGGGCGCCAAGTCTTGAGGCCTTGATGCAAGAGGTTGTGCCCGCCAACATTCGCATGACGCGAGAGCTCGATCTTCCTGCCCCTCGTGCAGAGGCTGACGTGCTGGCCGAAATGAAAAAAATCGCAGCCGGCAATCAAGTCTTTCGTAATTACATTGGTCAGGGCTATTACGGTACGCAGACGCCAAACGTGATTTTGCGTAACGTACTTGAAAATCCAGCTTGGTATACGGCCTACACCCCTTACCAACCCGAGATTTCGCAAGGGCGCCTTGAGGCAATCCTGAACTATCAAACGATGGTGGCTGATTTAACGGGGCTCGACATCTCGAACGCTTCGCTGCTCGATGAGGGCACGGCCGCTGCCGAGGCGATGACGCTTGCGCGGCGGGCTTCACAAGCTGCGAGCAAAGTATTTTTTGTTTCGGCCCACTGCCATCCTCAAACTATTGAAGTGATTCGTACCCGTGCTGACGGCCTCGATATCGACGTTGTCGTGGGTGACGAGCTGAAAGGCGTCCCGGACTGTTTTGGTTTGTTGGTGCAGTACCCGCAATCGCTAGGCACCGTAGCCGATTACCTTGCGTTGACGGCACAGGTGCACGCTCAGGGTGGGGTGGTGGCGTGTGCCACCGATCTGCTGGCACTCACCTTACTTGAACCCCCAGGACACTGGGATGCCGATATCGCGATCGGCTCGGCGCAGCGCTTTGGCGTGCCGTTTGGCTTTGGTGGTCCGCACGCGGGCTTTATGGCTTGTAAAGACGCCTTCAAACGCAATATGCCCGGCCGGTTGGTGGGCGTGTCTAAAGATGCCCAAGGGAATCCGGCGTTGCGTCTGGCATTACAAACCCGCGAACAACATATCCGCCGCGAAAAAGCGACCTCTAACATCTGTACCGCGCAGGTTCTACTGGCCGTGATGTCTAGCATGTATGCGTTATGGCACGGCCCCAAGGGTTTGGTGGCGATGGCCACGCGGGTGCACCAGGCGAGCGCGCTGCTGCGACACGCGCTGAGCACGCTCGGCATTGAGGTGGCCAATCAAACCTACTTCGATACTTTGTTGTTGAATACCGGTGCGCACACTGAAAGCGTCTTGCAAGCCGCGCGTGCCGCTCGCATCAACTTACGGTGCGTCAATGCAAACCAACTCTCAGTTTCGCTGGATGAAACCGTCATGGCAGCCGACCTGGAACAGCTCGTTGCGCTGTTCGCGAAGGCACTTGGCAAAGCCGCGCCCGCTGTTTCGTTAGCGATCGCTGGCTTACCCGGCATTCCTGGCGTCGTACAGCGCAAACGAGCAATCTTGAGCCATCCAATTTTTTCGAGTATTCAATCTGAAACCGATATGCTGCGTTATTTGCGCAAACTCTCGGATAAAGACTTGGCGCTTGATCGGACGATGATTCCCCTGGGTTCGTGCACCATGAAGCTCAATGCCACAGTAGAGATGATCCCGGTAACGTGGCCCGAGTTCGCGAGCATTCACCCGTTCGCACCCTCTGCGCAGACGCTCGGTTATCAGACCATGATCGAACGTTTGTCAAAAGATCTTTGTGAAATCACAGGGTATGACGCGATCAGTTTGCAGCCAAACTCGGGTGCGCAGGGCGAGTACGCTGGTTTGTTGGCGATTCGCGCTTATCATCGCGCCAATGGCCAATCGCAACGCGATATCTGTCTGATTCCTTCGTCGGCGCACGGCACGAATCCGGCCTCGGCCAATATGGTCGGGATGGAAGTTGTGGTTGTGAAGTCTGACGCACACGGCAATGTTGACTTAGACGATTTGCAGGCCAAGATTGCGCAAGCCGGCGATCGTCTGGCCGCGCTGATGGTGACGTATCCCTCAACCCACGGGGTCTTCGAAGAAGCCATCACTGGCATTTGTGATCTGATCCACGCCGCGGGTGGCCAAGTGTATATGGATGGCGCAAATATGAATGCCATGGTGGGTGTGGCGCAGCCTGGTAAGTTTGGCTCTGATGTTTCGCATCTGAACTTGCATAAAACGTTTTGTATTCCGCATGGCGGTGGCGGCCCAGGCGTGGGTCCGGTGGGTGTGCGCGCGCATTTGGCGCCATTTTTACCTGGCGTTGTGGGCGAAAACGGTACGCTGTCTAGTCACGTGCCGGTGGGGCCTGTGTCAGCGGCTCCGTTCGGCTCAGGGAGCATTTTGCCGATACCGTTTGTCTATATCTCGTTGATGGGTGCGGCGGGCTTGCGTCAGGCAACTGAGGTCGCGATCTTAAGCGCCAACTATATCGCGCGCCGACTCGCAGGCCATTACCCAGTGCTTTACAGTGGGCGTAATGGTCGCGTGGCGCACGAATGCATTCTGGATATGCGCGATATCAAAGAGGCATCTGGCATTTCGGCAGAAGATATTGCGAAGCGGTTAATGGATTATGGTTTCCATGCCCCGACCATGAGCTTTCCAGTGGCGGGCACCTTGATGGTTGAACCAACCGAATCTGAAGGCCTCGCTGAGCTTGACCGTTTTGTGGACGCCATGATTGCGATTCGTCAAGAGATCGCGCAGATCGAACGTGGCGAGCGTGATCTCACCGATAATCTGCTTAAAAACGCGCCGCATACTGCGCAGATGCTCTTGGCCGAAGAGTGGCATCACGACTACCCACGCCAGCAGGCGGCCTATCCTGTGGCGAGCCTGCGTGACAATAAATATTGGCCAACGGTCGGTCGTGTGGATAATGCCTGGGGTGATCGCAATTTGGTGTGTGCCTGCCTGCCGCTTGAGGCCTACGTCTAAGCGTTAGCGTGTGCGCTTAGGCTTTGGTGATTTATTTTGAGTTCGCGAGCTCCTTAGAAAAATCGCGAACAATTTTAAAAAAAGTATTCACCATGCCTTCGACGGCATCGCGCCCGATGCCGCCATAGGCGCTGATGTCCATCTCGATGACAGCCTCTCGTTTGTCGTTGACGTAGGCGCGAGCCCACCGGTTGCGCAGGTTCCAGTCGTTTGCCACGCTAAGTGCCACGGCTTGATTGGGTGAGTAGGTTGCGCGCAACAAGACATCTTCGCAGGTGGGGTCGCTGCCGCAACCCACAAAAAGCATCTCGATTTTAGCGGCACCCGAGTCACCGGGTGAAACCTTGAGCATGGGGTCACCTTGCTCGTCTTTCAACTCTTCAAAAGTAAAGTCAGCGGCGCTCAAAAGGCTGGCAAGAACCGAAGGGTCTAGGTGGCG